>JANYLN010000206.1 GCA_025357795.1 Planctomycetota bacterium | reverse complement strand
TAAGTCCTGGTTCTTGCTATTGTTATGTATGTTTGCGTGGTGCACTTCCGTCGCCAGGTGATAGACACCTGCCACCAAGGAGGCACGCGATGAGCGGACTGGCGGAATGGGGCGCACTCTGGCACACCATTCAAGCCTGACTCTTTCTCGTTTTGGAACATGATCTCGGCGAGCTCGATGGCCAGCACCGGGAGCTCGGCGCCGTCTGCAAGATATCCGTGCCCCGCGGGCATCTGGCGGCCTACCGCTGGGTCGGCAGCGGCTGTCCGCCCAAGGACCGCCTGGCGCGGTGCAAGGCACTCATCGCCAAGGCCGTGTGGGACTTCCCCACCACCCGCAAGACCAACACCGAGAGCCCCGTATCACCGCCCGGCATGACATATACCACCAACAACCTGAACCAGTACCAGAAGATCGCGCCTTCCAACACGGTGCTGTCCTATGACCTCGATGGCAACCTGGCACGCACCGCCAGCGCAGTCAACAGGCCGCCATCGCACCCGCGTCCTAGGCGGGCATGCGATGGCGGCCTGTCGTACGTTAAGCAGTTGCCGGCTGGAGCGAAGCAGCGTAGGCCGAGTGAGGTGCGGTCCGGTCTGTTCCGCTACGCCGACAGCCGGCAAGTCTGGTTAGTAGCTCGCCCCATGCTGGTTCGAGCCTGCACCCGAATTCGTCCCCGCACCAGGATGCTCTGAGCCGTGAGCGCCCCCGGCCGGCTCGACAATCAGCGTGCCCAACATCCCCTTGTGCTCATGCGGGACGCAGAAATACTTGTAGGTGCCCGCCGCCGTGAAGGTGTGGCGGAACGTGCCGCCGGGCTGGATCTTGCCGGAGTGGAAGGGCTTGGCCCCCTCCGGCAGGACGGCATCGCCCTTTTCCTTGACCAACCGCGGGTCATCGGTGACGGTGTGGGCCAGCGTGCCCGTGTTCTGCCACTCGACCGTGTCGCCAACCTTGACCGTCGCGGGACTCGGATCGTATTTGCCATCGCTCATCTTGATGACCAATGCGGCCTTGAGCTGGGTACCGGCCGCACCGCCATCCTGGCCGTGCCTGGACTTGGCATCCTGGCCACTGTGGGTCTGGGCAATCCCGCTGGCCGCGAAGAACGCCGGCACAGCCAGGACCAGCAAAAAGGGCAGATGACGCGCCACTTGTCTCATGAATTGTTTACCTCCATTTAAGTTTGCCGAATATGTACAGGATTATAGGTCGCCCGTGTCGCCATGGTGCGGTCAATAGCGGCACCCGAAGGGAACGCCTCGCCTGGTTGTAGTGTAAGTTGGTGCCTGCCAGGACCTGGACATTTGTGCATCGGGCGATTCTGCAGTAGGACATATACTTGGAATCGAGCAACAAAAAGGAGCGCGGCATGGCACGCGACTATTCGGACTACAAACCGTTGCTGCTGGACAAGGCCTCGCTGGCGACGTTCCAGTCGAATTCGTACCGCCAGTTCATCCACGACGCAGCCATCGTCTCCGGCATCCGGCTACTGCTGGAGCGGCATCGTCGCCAGCCGGATTGGCCCTACGTGGACACGAAGTTCAACCCGAACACCGGGCTGGATCTCGGCGAGCCAAGCTATCGCGTGATCTTCGCCTGGTTCCTGGGTCGTGGCAGCGAAGCCCTCCAAGGCCACCTCGCCCGGCTCGAGCAGTTCGACGACCTCTCCCCCCAGGAGCGGACCGAAGCCCGGCAGGTCTTCGCCCAACTAGTCGTGAACATGACCGACGCGATCCTCCGGACAGCCGCCCACAACAACGGCCGCTGCCCCTTCCGCGTCAATCACGACCTCCAGCCCATCGACGAGCACGGCACGCGGACCGAGGTCGACGGGCGGATCTCCTCGGCGGGGGACAGCTTCTGCGGCAAGGGCCTCATGGCCGCCGGCACCGACGACTACGTCCGCCGGGGCCTGGAGATGATCCTACGGACCGTCGAGAACATCCGGGCTCAACGCTACGGCGTCGATCAGTTCGAGGAGCAGCCCAAGGACATTTCCCAGGGCCCCCGCATGCTCACGCTCGGGGCGGTCTCGCTGCTGTATCGCCGCACCAGCGACCCCCTGATGCGCAAGGCCATCCTCGAGGTGGGCCAGGAGTTCCTAGCCTACGTGCTCGACAAGCACTACAACCCCCAGACGACAATCTTCTCCGAATACATCGATGCCAAGACCCTCGCGCGCAAGAGCTACCTCGACCCCGGCCACGCGACCGAGTTCGTCGGGCTGGGCCTCTCCGCGGCCGCGTGCCTGGAGATGGACCAGGCAACGATGACCCCCACCCGCCGTCAACTGCTGGACCGCGCGTACGAGCAGATGCCGCCACTGCTGCTGACGGCCACCCGGCTCGGCTGGAACAAGACGTACCCGGGCCTGTACAAAGCCGTCGATACGCATAGCCGCGCGATCCTCAACGACGACATGCCCTGGTGGAACCTGCCCGAGACAATGCGCGCCGCCGCCTGGTGCGCCAAGGTCACCCGCGATGCCGCCACGCGGGACGCCTGCCTCGAACTCCTCCGCATGTGCCACAACGCCTACTTCAGCCAGTACCCCAATCCCAGGAATATGCTCTTCCCGTTCCAGACGCTCAGCGGCGCCACAGGCCAGGTCGTCGACAAGGTCCCCGCCGTGCCGGAGGGCGATCCGCTGTACCACACAAACCTGGCCCTGCTGGAGATGCTCGAGGTAATCGCGACCCTATAGGAAAGGGCCGCAAGACGAAGATATCCGAACCCCTGCAACCTTGAGCCCCCGCAGCAATCGCCTAAGATTCTGGAGCCGCCGTCGTAGCGGGCGCACGAACCGCCCCCGGCGGCACCAGGGATCTACAAATGCCTGAACGCCCGAAAACCAAACCCACCCGCGTCAAGCTGGACTTCCGCGGCGGCGGCTGGGTCATCCTGCTCTCCCTGCTGCTCGTGGCCGCCCTGCTGCTCTGGCGCGTCGTCCCATCGATCCGCGCAGGCCGCACACCCTACAGCGCCGCCCTCGCCAACGACCCCGCCAACGGCTTCGACCTCTCGACCTGCCTCGTGCCCCGCGACCAGCTTGTCGCCGGCATGCCCCGCGACACCCTCCTGCCGCTGGACAACCCCCGCACCGTGCCCGCCGACCAGATCGACGCCCTCAACAAGGAGTTCCGCCGCTACCTGCTGCCAGGCGACCGCGTCATCGGCGTGGTTATCGCCGGCCAGCCCCGCGCCTACCCGCTCCGCGTCCTCGCCTGGCACGAGATCTGCAACGACACCCTCGCCGAGTCGCCGATCGCCGTCACCTACAGCCCGCTGTGCGACAGCGCGGTCGTCTTCGACCGCCGCGTCGCCGGCCGCGACCTGCACTTCGCCGTCAGCGGCCTTCTCTACAACTCCAATTTAGTGATGTACGATACCGCCCCGGCACCGCCCGCCAGCCGTCAAATGGCACCGGAAGCGGCGCTTTCGCCCCCGGCACCTTTGCCCAGCCCAGCTCGCCCATCCAGCCCAGCTTCACGCTGGACCCGCGTGGCCCAGACTCGTTTAGTGGCGCCGTTGGTGGCATACCTGCCGGCTCCACAACCCGCGCAAGAGGTCGCCAGCCTCTGGAGCCAACTGCAACTGCGAGCAATCGCCGGACCGGCCGCCGCCCGGCAGGTCGAACTGACCGTCTTGCCCGCCCAGGTCGTCTACTGGGCCGACTGGAAACGGCAACACCCCGCCTCAACGGTAGTTGCGCCGGACCCCGCCAACTTCGACCGCTACCGCCGCGAACCCTATTCCAATTATTATGGCACCGGCAAGCCGCGCTACCCCGTCCAGCCGCTCCCGCAAGACCCGGCCCTGCCGTACTTTACCCCCGTCATCGCCGTCGATGCCGCCAACCAGCGCCGCGTCTACCCCCTGCCCGTCATCGCCTCCCATGCCGACGCGCAAGGCCGCTGGCTGACCGACCACGGCAACATCCGGCTGCAATTCGACTTGCGGGAGATGCCCCCCAATCCGCCGACCGTCTGGGTCCGCCTCGTCCACCCCGACGCTACCCCCGTCCGCTACGTGCAATCCTTCTGGTTCGCCTGGCACGCCATGCACCCGCGGGACGTACTCGTCACCGAGCAGTCCTGCCGCTAGTACCGTGCTGGCAGTCACTTATTGCAGCAGTAACATGGCGAACAGGATCAGCCAGACCACATCCAGGAAGTGCCAGTACATAACGCTGTAACGCACGCCAGGGTAATAGACGCTCGAATAATCCCCGCGAAAGGCCTTGTACGTCACGACAGCCAACACAACCAGCCCCCCCAGCACGTGCAGCGCATGCGTACCGGTCAGAATGTAGTAGCTCGAGGTGTAGGCCAAAGCCTTGCTGCCAGGCGGCAACATCACTGCCATCACGGACTTCCAATTAAGAGCCTGGTTGACCAGAAACGCCGTGCCCAGCACGCCCGTAGCGACCAGCGCCACCCGCAGCGACCGCGGCCGGTCCCAGCGAACGCTCCGCAAGGCCCATTGCACCGTCACGCTGACCAGCACAAGGATCCCGGTGCTCAGCCAGAGCCCCTTGGGCAGCGGCGGACTGTTCGGCGGCGGCCAACTCGGCTGCAGGCTGCGGATATAGAAATAACCCAGGATCGTCGAGGCGAAGATCATCGACAGGGCCCCCAGGAACAAGATCATCCCCAGGGTACCCGCGCCGATCGTGGCGGGGACGTGCGGCTTGGAGGCATCCGGCTGCATAGTGTGCCTCGATGTCATCGGTTCATTTCCGGCGCGTAGCCGCGGATCAGCTCAGACTGGTACTGAGGCTGCTGCACATCGGTCAGAATCCCGCCGATAAACAGGGCCACGAAGAACAGTGCGAAGATGAAGAAGATCGCGTTGACCGGGTGGTCGTAGCGCAAGTGCATGAAGTACAGCAGCACCAGTGTGGCCTTGATCGTGGCGATGCCCATGGCGACCCACAGATTCAAGGCCCCGCCCAGGTCCACCCACGTCACCGACACCGTGACCGCCGTCAGGACCACCAGGGCCAACCAGACCCCGATCAGCACCCGCACCGGCACGATATGCCCGACCTCGTGGCCACGAATCTCCACGCCCGCGTACACTCCTTCGTTCGGCAGCTTCACTTGTTCGGCCATCACAATTGCCCCCTGTCAACTGGCAGCGGTTAACGGTTGCCCCTTTTCTGAAGAACCAGCCTGCCTCAGTGTATCAGGTACAGCAACGGAAATAGGAAGATCCATACCACGTCCACGAGGTGCCAGTAGAGCCCCACCAGGTCGACCGGCGTGTAGTAGGCCGGGCCGAACTGGCCCTTGAGCGACCGGGCCAGCACCCAGGAGATCGCGCCCAGCCCGGCAATGACGTGCAGGGCGTGCAGGCCAGTCATCAGGAAGTAAATGCTGAAGAAGATCCACAGCTCCCGCGGCGCGCGCTCCGGCATCAGGTGCAACAGGCCGGCCCGCTCGACGAGGCGCATGCCTTGCGGCCCGGGAGGCGCCGGGGCGATTTGCGAATGCTCCACCTTCACGCCGTCGATAACCACCGGAGCCGGGGCGCTCGCCGTCACTGCGGCCGCCGGCGCACTGGCCACGGCACCGCCATGTCCTGCAGCGCTGGACGCATCGGTCGTTGCAACACCAAGCTCTGCCGCCTCGCCGTGGCCCGTCGCGTTCAGGTGCTCAAGGGCTTCGGCCGTGGGCTTGTACTTGCCCGCCCAGAGCAGCCCTTCTTCCCATTTGTTCTTGTACTCGATGTACTTGATGCCCAGGAACGAGAAACCGCCCAGCAGCGTCAGGCTCAGGCAGATCGCCAGCAGTCGCTGCTGGCCCAGCTGCGCCGCCCGCACCGCCCAGGCCATGGCCAGGCTTGAGGTGATCAGCACCATCGTGTTAATGCCACCCAACGTGACGTTCAGGAACCGATGGGCCCACTCGAAGACCTCGGGGTGACTGGCGCGATAGACCGCGTACACGCAGAACAACCCGCTGAACAGCAGCACCTCGGTCGCCAGGAACATCCACATGCCCAGCTTGCCGGACTCGAACTGCTGCTGGGGCGTATCGAAGTGATGCGCCAGATACGCGTTCTCGTGCGGGTCCTCGTGCATGTGCGGGGTCGGCGGTTGCGGTGGCTGAGCCTCAGCATCAGACATCAGACGACTCCTTGTCAGTGCGGATGCTGCTGGACATACCCGCCGATCCGCGGGTCGTAGACCAGGCCACGGTAGTCGTACGGATCGTAATGATCGCCCAGGACCGGCTCTTCCTCGAAGTTCTCCGGCGGAGGCGGCGAGGGCGTGCTCCATTCCAGCGTCGCCCCGCCCCAGGGATTGGCGGGCGCCGGCCGGCCGCGAAACAGCGAGTGGATCAAGTACGCCGCCACCAGCAGAAAGCCCAGGCCCAACAGATACGATCCGATCGTCGAGAAGACGTTGTAGTCCGTGAACCGCTCCGGGTAGTTGAAGTACCGCCGCGGCATGCCCTGGCTACCGGCGACGAACTGCGGGAAGAACGTCGCGTTAAAGCCGATGAAGATCAGCAGGCAGGCGATCTGTCCCAGCCGCTCGTTGTACATGCGACCGGTGATCTTCGGCCACCAGTAGTGGATGCCCGCCATAAGGGCCATCACCGCCCCGCCAAACATCACGTAATGGAAGTGAGCGACGATGAAGTACGTGTCGGTCAGGTGAACATCCACCGCCAGCGAGCCCAGAAACAGGCCTGTCAGCCCGCCGATCGCAAACAGGAATAAAAAGCCCAATGCGTAGCACATAGGCGTCGCCAGGCTGATCGAGCCCTTGTACATCGTGGCCACCCAGTTGAAGACCTTCACGGCCGAGGGGATCGCCACCGCGAACGTCAGGGCCGAGAAGATCGCGCTGGCCATGTTCGACATGCCCGAGACGAACATGTGGTGGCCCCAGACCAGGAACGAGATCACCGCGATGGCGATACTGCTGTAGGCGATCGCCTTGTAGCCGAAGATGTGCTTGTGGGAAAAGACCGGGATGACCTCGCTGATGATGCCCATGGCCGGCAGGATCATGATGTAGACGGCCGGATGGCTGTAGAACCAGAAAAAGTGTTGAAAGAGGACCGGATCGCCGCCGTAGGCGGGGCTGAAGATGCCGACCTGCAGGACGCGTTCGGCGATCAGTAGCAGCAGTGTGATGCCCAGCACCGGGGTCGCCAGAACCTGAATGATGCTGGTGGCGTAGAGGCCCCAGAGCATCAGCGGCATCTGGAACCAGCCCATGCCGGGGGCTCGCAGTTTGTGGATCGTGACGATGAAGTTGATGCCGGTGAAAATCGAACTGAACCCAATGATGAATATGCCCAGCACCACCGGGATCACGGCCGTGTTGGTCGTCGTACTGTACGGGGTGTAGAAGGTCCAGCCGGTGTCCACGCCGCCCATCACGATGGCGACCAACGCGAAGATCGCCCCGATGACCCACATGTAGTAGCTGGCCAGGTTCAGCCGCGGGAACGCCACGTCCTTGGCCCCGAGCATCATCGGCAGCACGAAGTTGCCCAGCGACCCGGGCGTGCCGGGGATGATGAACAGGAAGATCATGATCGCCCCATGCAGGGTGAAGATGATGTTGTAGGTGTCGGCGCCCATGATGGTCTGGCGGGGCGTGAGCAGTTCCGTGCGGATCAGCAGGGCCAGCACGCCGCCCAGGAAGAACGATGCGAGCACGCTGACCAGGTACATCACACCGATCCGCTTGTGGTCCAAGGTGAACAGCCACGAGCGGAGGCCCTGTGTATGCGTAAGGTAGTTGTCCGTCGGGTACTCTACACCCGCGCCTCCACGGACAGCGGCGGAACTCTCTGCCATTGCGGTAACCTCAATATCTCAACAACCTTGCTTGCCTGTCCTCATGGTCAATTCTAGTTGTCGCCTGCCAAGGCGTCCGCTCAGCCTTGCCCGGCAGTCGTTGCACCGGCCGGTCCCGAACGTGCGGACCCGGGATCGCGAACCCCAGCGTTCTACGCCGCCGGCTGCGTCGCCGCCGGTTGGGTGGTCGATCCACCGACCGGCACGCCTTGGCCCGCTTCGCTGAGCGACTTGATGTACGCAATCAGAGCCCCAACCTCCGCATCGCTCAGCCGGATCCGCGGCATGACCGGCTCGAAGCCCGCGACGATCTGCGACGATGGCTCCAGGATCGACTCGCGGATGTAGTTCTCGTCCGCCGTGGTCTGGCCAGACTGCAGTTGAACCGGATGGCCGAAGAGGTTCTTGAGGCTCGGACCGATCCCGGCCACGCCGTCAATCGAGTGGCACTGCTTGCAGCCGCGCAGCTGGTAGAGCCGCTGGCCCGCTTCGACCGGGGGCATCGTCGCCAGGAAGTTGCTGGCCTTGGTCAGCCACTGTTCGAACTCGCCCCGCGGATGGATGACCAGCCGGGCCAGCATGTCCGAGTGGCGCGTGCCGCAATACTCCGCGCACATCAGCGGGAACTCACCGGCTTCGCTCGCGCGGAACCAGATCTTCGTGTAGCGGCCCGGGACGGCATCCCGCTTGATCCGCAGGTTCGGCAGGAACAGGCTGTGGATCACGTCGGTGCTCGTCAGCGTCAACTGCACCGGCCGGTCCATCGGCACGTGCAGATCCTCGTCGATATAGCCGGTGGGGTATTCGAACTGCCACTTCCACTTCTGGCCTGTCACCTTGATCTCGTAGGCATTCAGCGGAATCACGCCCAGGTCCATGTAGCTGCGAAACCCGAAGAAGAACATCGTACCGACCAGGATGATTGGCACGCCCGTCCAGAGGACTTCCAGCGGCAGGTTGTGAGTCGGACTGGATAGGGCCTCCTGGCCGGGCCGGCGGCGATATCGAATCACGAAAACCGTCATCAGCACGATGATCAGCAGGAAGAAAAACAACGAGACGTAGAGGATGTAGTTGAAGATCCAGTCGACGTCGCTGGCATGGTCCGACAGCTCCCGGGGCATCCAGAAGGTCGGGCCCGACTGTCCGAGGATGGACCCGTTGGCAGTACCGAGTAGCATGTTCGCCATGGGGGCTTACTTCCTGTTCGTCGTCTCGTTGGGCTGCTTGTGCCGGCTGGAGCGGACCCAGACTGTCACCAGGTATGTTCCCAGGATCAAGACGGTCAGGATCCCCCCGGCTCGCACGATGCTGGTCGCGGCCAGGGTATATCGCCCGCCGGCTGGATCATAGTGGAAGCAGAACAGCAGCACGTCGTCGACCGTCGAGCGGTACTTGCCTTCCTGGGCCTCGGCCAGTGACATCCGCAGCGTCGTCGAGTCATACACTATGGTCTTGAGGTAACGAGAGATCCGTCCCTGCGGGGTCAGGATGACCGCCACAGCGGCGTGGACGTACTGTTGGGACTGCTCGTCCCAGCGGTAGCGGAACCCCACGGTCTCGGTGAGCTTCTGGATGTCCGTTTGACGGCCGGTCAGGAAGTGCCAGCCGGCTGCGGCTTCGGGGCGGCCGTATTCCTTGAAGTAGTTCTGCTTCTTCAGCCGCGCCAACGCATGGGTCTCTTGCGGGTTGAAGCTCACCGTGACGATCTCGAACTCGTTGCCCGGCGTCCAAGGCATCTGCTTGAGGGTCTTGACCAGCTCATTGAGCTGCAAGGTGCAGAGCATCGGGCAGGCGTAGTAATTCAAGGTCAGCACGACCGGCCGACCGGGCTGGAAGTACTTGCCCAGCGTGACCGCCTGGCCATTCTCGTCGGTGAACGCCAAGTCCAGCGGGACCTGCGCATCGAGGTGTTCAGTGATACCAACGCCTTCGAGCTGTTTGGGCTCCTGGTTGATCTGGCCATAGGTGGCGAGCGACGGCAACAACAGCAGCGTCAACCAGGTAAGCGTAATACGAAGTCGGAAGACAAGTAGCGGCCGGGTCATGATTGCGACCTCCCGGGTTGGGTCGCCGCCGGGGCGGTCGTCGCAGCGACTGCCGCGCCCCCTTTGGCCGGTTGGGTTGCGGCGGCGGCCAGGATCGCCCGCATGCTGTCGGCGGGGTCACGGGCGAAGGTCTCCATTGCCAGCTCGACCGGGATGGCCGCCAGACCTCTCTTTTCATCCACCAGACGATAGCTGTTGATCTTCGTCAGCTGCTCCGTCCGCAGTTGAGCCAGCTGCTCGGGGACCTCGGCCACGACCTTCTGCTGGTACTCGGCCTGCTCGGTCCGCAGGAAGAGGATCTGGACGGCCACGATGAATGCGAAGATCAGTATGCCGCCGACAAAACCGGCGATGACGGTCCAGGTGACGTTGAGATCGTTGTGCTTGTCGCTGCCGTTCATCGATTGTTCATCTCACATACCGGCCGGTTTGACGCAGTGCCCGGGCGGCGGCTGGAACCAACTTTCAGACGCTTCAGATTATACGCATCCGTTCGCGGTTACTCGGTCGATGCGGCGCGCAATGCCCGCCAGCGAGTAGCTGCCGCGTGATGCCGACTCTGTCCTGGAACGGTCATTCCTATTCTAGCCGGACCACCGGCAAAGCAAGGTCATCTGCAGCTTTGACTTGCTGCGATATTTAGGGCCCTACTAATTCTCGGACGTACACGGCTTTCCAGGGCGGGATTCGGCAAGCAACCACGTTTCCCAACAGGTAATAGGTATCCCCCGCTCTGCCTGGGGCGACCGGAAGAACTTAAAGCGGCAAAAAATGCTAAGGGATTACACTTTCACGAGATCTGCGTCTACAATCCCGGCGCCACGGGGAGTAGTTCGTCCCGGGAGAGGTGCGTCCATTTTTTTGCTGTGGTACTCGGCTACGCAGCTTGCGCAGTTGATGGCGGCTGCAGGGATTTGTACGATCCACCCATGACAAGCGAGCCCGCTGCTCCACTCATCTTCCCAAAGTGGGCCAACAAGGCACTGGTGATTGCCGCACTGATCCTCGTGCTGGGCTTGGGCTATCTGATATGTGTACTCGTCTATCTTTTCGCACCCGGCACGCAACGCGTCGGCTATCAGCCGGTGCAGCACGTCCCATATTCTCACGCACAGCACGCCGGCCTGCTGGGAATGGATTGCCGGTACTGTCATAACACGGTAGAAGTCGCGGCGATGGCGGCGGTACCGCCCACACAGACGTGCATGAACTGTCATACGCGGATTTTGCCGAACAGCGAGCTGTTGCTGCCTGTGCGGGAGAGCTATGCCACGGGGTTGCCGATCCCGTGGGTCCGTGTGCATGATCTGCCGAGCTTCGTGTACTTCAATCACAGTGCCCACGTGGATCGCGGCGTGGGTTGTGCGGAGTGTCATGGGCGGGTGGACAAGATGGCGGTGGTCACCCAGGTTGCGCCGCTGACGATGGGCTGGTGTCTGGACTGTCA
>JANYLN010000194.1 GCA_025357795.1 Planctomycetota bacterium | reverse complement strand
GATAATGGGATGAGTACTGATCGTACGCTTTCCGCCGTCCTGACACCAGGGATTGTTGCGTTCATCTGGCAATAGACCTCCGCTGGCGGCACAATGGCAGCCATTGTGGCTGCCAGGAGGGTCTCAAAATGCTGAATACTCGGTTTGGCGAAGCGGCGCATGGCGTGCGGTGGGCGTTCGGCCAGATCCCCCACTCCTCGGAAGATCAGGGCCAGTTACGCATCGGATCGCGAAACGTGGCTATAGCCAATTGGGAGGACCCGCGCGGCGACTCCTACGAACTGACCTGGGCGAACCACAGTCTGACCGTCACCGCGAGCACCGCCGTCGGCGCCATCGGCGGCCTGCTCGAAGTCGCCCGGCAGGTCCAGCAGGGCACGACGCGCGACCTCTTCCAGGAGATCCGCTTCAAGACCCGTGTCTACAAACACGAGGTGCAGTTCGATGCCCCGCCGACGAACGTCCACGGCGCCCACGTCGGCACCGATCGGCCGATCACCCGCTACAGCGAGGCGTTCCTGGACGCCTTCTTCCAGCAGATCGTCTCGCGCCACTTCAACGCCGTCGTCGTCTACTCCGGCTACCACCCCTTCGAGTGGTTCCTCGATTACGAGGGCTTCGAGCATGGCACCGACAAACCCGCGGACCTCCGCAGGCGCAACGGCCAGGCCCTGTCCCGTTTCTACACCGCCGCCAAGCGATACGGCCTGCGCACGTTCTTGCACCACTACGTCTCGCACTTTACCCAGGCCCTCGCCGACCATCTGCAACTGGGCATCAGCGAGAAGGGCACCCGCCTGGCTGCGTTCGATCACCCCGCCATCGACGACTATAACCGCTACATCTACCGCCGGACCTTCGAGACGATCCCCGCGCTCGACGGCCTGTACATGAACTTCGAATCCAGCGGCGATGCGATCCCCTTCATGCGCCGTACGCTCCTGCAGGTCGCCAACTCGCTGCCCAAAAAGCCCGTGCTCTTCTTCCGCCTCTGGGGCGTGACCGACGTCGAGGGTATGAAGGGCCTGCTGGCGGATTACACCGGCCCCAAGGGCCTGATCCACAAGTCGCACGACACCAACGACGTCTACTACTATCCTGTAGCCGACGACCGCGTGAAGGTCTGGAAGCAGGCCATCCCCGCCATCGAGTTCACCTTCAGTGTCGGCCCCTGCCACAACTGCGGCACCAACATCAGCCAGAAACTCTGGACCGACCCCGACTACGTCCACGCCCTCCTCGCCAGCATCCAGGACAAAGGCACTGACTCGATCTCCTGCCAGTCCGCCCGCGAACTGCTCCTGCCCCTGCTGCCCGACGCCGAGATCTTCCCCCAGGCCGACCACGACCACGCGCGGATGAACAGCGGCCACATCCAGGCGATCGTCGATTACGTCCGCCGTGAAAAGCCCTCGAAGAAGGATTGGGCGAAGCGCTATGCCGCCTGGTATCACCTCGAGGAAAGGGCAGGGGAGTCCATCCGCCAGGCGATCCTCGAATCCAGCCAGATCATCCTGAAGCAGTACCGCCAGTTCTGCTACGGCTCGCCCCAGGAGGGCTATCTCTACCCCGCCCGGCACAGCCACTATCAGGAGCCGTTCTTCTACTACCCCATGTCGTTCCTGAATCGTATCGGCCAGATCCCGCACAACGTCGGCTGGCGTAGCTGGGCGATCCGCAACAAGCCCATCAAAGTCGTCCCCGACGACACGCAGGCCCCCATCGACTACGTCAACCCCGCCGTCAAACGCAAGCCCGCCAACCACCCGCTGGCCCTCGCCAAACAGATCCAGCGGCACATCACCGCGGCGCGGAAGGCCCTCGCCCAGTACCGCAAACGCGCCGGTGACAAGGCGGACCCCGCCCTGCTCGCCGCCGTCGAGCGGAACTGCACCAACGGCCAGCGCGTCTGGCGCGAGATCCTCATCGCCATCGAACTGTACTCGTGCTACTTCGCCCGGGCCCGGTCCGCGTTCTTCAAGCACCTGGCCAAGGCCCGCCAGCTCATGCGCGATACCGTCGAGGTGCTCGGCCCTAACCTCAAGGATACCGAGCGCTACGGCCCCACGACCGCCAACGGCCCGTTCATCCCGGCCCAGGACGCCGAGCAGATTGAGGCGATCCTCGCCCACCGGAAGGACGACGTGCCGTTTGCGGCGCTGCCGGCCTACCTCAAATCCCACGAGCGCTACAACGAGATCCGCCGGCTCTGTAAGCCCTACGTCTCGATCCGCAACCAGATGACCAAACGCAACCTCAGCCTGCTGAAGGAATCCCGCAAGGCCGCCGAGCAGGCCGTGACACTTCTGTCCGACCCCCAGCATGCCCTGTACCGCGACAACGTCATGTCCTGGGTCGAGTACGTGCGGGCGGAAATCGACTGGCTCACCCCGCCCGCCATGGCCTGCAAGCCCGACCACGGCGTGGCCCCCCA
>JANYLN010000166.1 GCA_025357795.1 Planctomycetota bacterium | reverse complement strand
GCGCACCTGGCGGAAGTGGTGCTGCTGGGCAACATCGCCATCCGGATGAACCAGAAGCTGGAATGGGATCCGGAGAAGATGCGGTTCCCGAATTGCCCGGCGGCGGATCAGTTTGTGAATCCGGCGTATCGGGAAGGATGGAGTTTGTAGCGCGGCGGAACTGGGAGAACTGTAGGGTGGGTGTACCCGCCTCACCTTTATACACATCTCGGCGCCTATCATAGGGTGGCGTGAGGAAGGAGGGGGAGCAGTGCGATATGGACGTTGTGATTGGCAAGAAGGCGAAGGATATTTCCTTTGGCCAGCTTCACTTTGGATCGGCCTGCCTGGGCGACGCCCGTCGCACCCGGCGGCTGGTGAAAATGGCGGATCGGATCATGGCCACACCCGGCGGCTCGCTGCCTCACAAGATGCGTAACTGGGCTGAGTTGACGGGCTTGTACCGCCTGGTCAAGGCCCCCCGGGTCACCCATGCGGCGGTGATCCAGGCCCACTGCCAGCGGACGCGGGAGTTGGCCGAGCAAATGGGCGGCGTGGTGCTGCGCCTCCACGACACCACCGAGCTGGACTACAGCCATGTCCCGGCCTTGCGGGAGCAGTTGGGACAGGTGGGCGATGGCCACGGCTTTGGCTATCTGTGCCACAACACGCTGGCGGTGACCCCGGGGCGGGAGGTGCTGGGGCTTGTTTCCCAGCTCCTGCACAAGCGCCGCGAGGTTCCCAAGGATGAGACGGGCAGGGAAAAACGCGAGCACCCGCGGCGGGAAAGCCGCTTGTGGCCGGCCGGCGTGGCGGCCAGCGGAACGGCGCCCCCAGGCTGCCTGTGGGTGGACGTGGCCGACCGCGGGGCGGACACCTTTGAGTTCCTGGCCGATCAGCATCAGCGCAACGGCCGCTATGTGATCCGCTGCGCCCGCGACCGGGCCCTGGCCGGGGAAGACCATGTGGCCGCCGACCGCATCCATCGTTATCTGCTGGATTACACGCGGAACTTGCCGGCGCTGGGGGAGAAAACGGTGTCGGTGCGGCGCCAGCAGAAGACGCGGCGCAAGGCCCGGCGCCAGGCCCGCGAGGCGGTGGTGCGGGTGGAGGCCGGGCCGGTGTCGATCGCGGTCCCGCACTTTGCCGCCGGCGAGTACCCCGGCCAGCCGCTGGAGTTGTGGGTGGTGCATGTGCGGGAGGTGTCGCCCCCGCCTGGAGAAGAGGCGCTGGAATGGATTCTCTTGACCAACGTGGCGACGGAGAACCTGGAGCAGGCGTGCCAGCGGGTGGACTGGTATTCCTGCCGGCCGATGGTGGAGGAGCTGCACAAGGGGATGAAAACCGGCTGTCGGATCGAGTCGATGCAGTTCGAGCACGCCGAGCGCCTGGAGCCGATGATCGGGCTGCTGTCGGTGGTGTCGGCGGTGCTGCTGCAGTTGCGGCAGGCGGCCCGGGGCAAGGATGCCGATGCCACGCCGGCCACGGACCTGCTGCCGCCGCTGTTCGTGGAAGTGCTCGGCGGCTGGCGCTACAAAGACCCCAATCGGCCGATGAGCGTGTACGAGTTCTGCATGGCCCTGGCCCGCCTGGGTGGACACCTCAACCGCAAGAGCGACGGCTTTCCCGGCTGGCTCACCCTCTGGCGCGGGTGGGAAGACCTGCGGCTGATGGTGATGGGCGCCCAAGCCATCAGGGGAGGAAAATGTGTATAAAGGTGAGGCGAGTACACCCACCCTACAAGGCTACTGCTCCTGACGCAGGCAATGCCCGGACGGGCTCAGCCATGCTTATGCGGCAATACTGAAGAACTCTCAGATTCGCGGGACACAAGAGCAGTTGAGCCCGCACGGGCAATATCAACGTCAGGAGCAGTAAAGAAAAGGAGTGATCGGCTGGCAGACCACCTCTTCGATACGCAAGCCCAGGGGTCGCTCGCGTGCTGCGGCCGGCGGCGATGGCCCCATCCGACCCCCAGTTGCGTGATGGCGGCTGGGGGCCGGGCCTGTCGAGTTCAATCTGTCCACCGCACCGTCACCTGCCACCCACCGCCCGCAGAAACGCCACCAGCACGGACTCGGCCTGGCGACGCGCCCGGGCGATCATG
>JANYLN010000160.1 GCA_025357795.1 Planctomycetota bacterium | reverse complement strand
ATGGTTCGGGTGAGGAAGTAAACCGCCGGGTCGCGGGTTTGGGGTAATGGCAGCAACGGCATTCCTGACTGCTCTTTTTGGTTTTTGGTACCGGAGCAGGCGGGGTGACAATAGACAGGATTCAATATGTTTACACGGGTACTGATCGCGAACCGAGGCGAGATCGCGCTGCGTGTGATACGGGCGTGCAAGGAGCTCGGCATTCAGACGGTGGTCGTCCACAGCGAGGCGGACAAGGACGCCGGCTACCTGAAGTTGGCGGACCGCAAGGTATGCATTGGCCCGGCCTCGTCGAGCGAGAGTTATCTGCGCAGTGACCGGATCATCGCGGCGGCGGAGCTGGCCGGGGCGGATGCCATTCACCCGGGCTACGGTTTCCTGGCGGAAAACGCCATGTTCGCCGAGCAGTGCCGTCAGAGCGGGATCGAGTTCATCGGTCCGTCGGCGGAGGCGATGCGGCTGCTGGGGGACAAGGCCCAGGCTCGCAAGCTGGCCAAGCGGGCGAAGGTCCCGACGGTGCCGGGCAGCGAAGGGCTGGTCGAGGACGAGGAGAAGGCGATTGCCGTCGCGGCGACGGTGGGCTACCCGGTGCTGATCAAGGCGGTGGCCGGGGGTGGCGGGCGCGGGATGCGGGTTGCCCAGAACGACACGATGCTGCGGGGCGCGTTCAAGCAGGCTCGCCAGGAGGCGGAGAACGCCTTCAATGATGCGTCGGTCTACATCGAGAAGTACCTGGAGCGGCCGCGGCACATCGAGGTGCAGGTGCTGGGCGACAAGCACGGCAACTACGTGCACCTGTTCGAGCGGGAGTGCTCGATTCAGCGGCGGCACCAGAAGTTGATCGAGGAGAGCCCCTCGCCGATCATCACCAGCAAGCTGCGTAAAGATCTGTGCTACGCAGCGATTAAGCTCGCTCGGGCGGCGGAGTACTACTCGGCCGGGACGTTCGAGTTCCTGCTGGACCACAAGGGGCAGAATTTCTACTTTATCGAGGCCAACGCGCGGATCCAGGTGGAGCACCCGGTGACGGAGCTGGTGACGGGGGTGGACCTGGTCGCGTGGCAGTTGCGGATCGCGGCGGGCGAGAAGCTGGCGCTGGACCAGCGGGACATCCAGCTGAACGGGCACGCGATCGAGTGCCGGATCAATGCGGAAGATCCGACGCGGAACTTCCAGCCGCGGCCCGGCAAGATCACGCACCTGATCGCCCCGGGGGGCTTCGGCGTGCGGTGGGACAGCCACGCCTACGCCGGCTACGAAATCCCGCGGTACTATGATTCCTTGATCGGGAAGCTGATCGTGCACCGGATGACCCGTGGCGAGGCGATCACCTGCATGCGGCGGTGCCTGGAAGAGATCCAGATCGAGCCGATCCCGACCACGGCGGCGTTCCACCGGAAGGTGCTGGACCACCAGTGCTTCCGGGAGGGGCAGTTTGACACTGGATTCGTCGAACGGGAATTGCTAAAGTAACGCGTTCTTTGTTCGTGATAAGCTTCACAGTTGCTAAGCCCAGGTGACGGAGTCAGCAAACATGGCAGTCCTGAAGGGTAACGCGGTCGTCGGGCAAGCTGGTGGTCCGACGGTGGTCATCAATCAATCGCTCGTCGGCGTGATCCAGGAGGTGCAGAAGCACCCGCAGATCGAGACGCTGCTGGGCGCCCGTTACGGCGTGCGCGGCGTGATCGACGACAACTTCATCGATCTGAAGCGGCAGCCTACCGAGATGCTCGAGATCGTGGCCCGCACGCCGGCCTCGGCGCTGGGTGCGACCCGCGACAAGCCGAACGACGAATACTGCCTGAAGATTTTCGAAGGGTTCCGCAAGCACAACGTGCGGTACTTCTTCTATATCGGCGGGAACGACTCGGCGCAGACGGCGAATATCGTCAACAAGATCGCCCAGCGTGAGAAGTACGACCTGCAGGTGGTGCATGTGCCCAAGACGATCGATAACGATCTGCTGGTGACGGATCACTGCCCGGGCTACGGCAGCGCTGCGAGGTTTGTCGCCAGCGCGTTCATCGGCGACAACCTGGACAACCGATCACTGCCCGGCGTGAAGATCAACGTGCTGATGGGTCGGGAGGCGGGCTTTATCACGGCGGCGAGCATTCTGGCCCGGCGGCGCGAAGATGACGGCCCGCACCTGATCTACCTGCCCGAGCGGTCGTTTCTGCTCGAGCGGTTCTACGAGGACGTTGCGGCGGTAGTCAGCAAGTACGGGCGCTGCCTGGTGGCGGTGAGCGAAGGCATTCGCGACAACGAAGGCACGTACTGGGCGACGAAGCTGGCCAAGCAGGTCGAGAAGGACTCGTTCGGCAACGTGCAGTTGTCGGCGGGCGCGGGCGCGTTGGGCGAGTTCCTGGCGGGCATGCTGAAGCAGAAGCTGCCGCAGATCAAGCGAGTCCGGGCGGACACGTACGGGTACCTGCAGCGGTCGTTCCCGGGCTGCACGAGCGAGGTGGACGCCTGGGAGGCGCGGCTGGTCGGCCAGATGGGCGTCAGTTACGCGGTGGGCGCCGGCGGCAAGGATGGCTCGGTGGCGCTGGTGCGTCTGCCGGGGACGAGCTATGCCGTGGGCACGGAGTTCGTGGCGCTGGATCGGGTCGCGCCGGCGAAGCCGCCGTTCACCAAGGGCGTGCCGTGCGAGTACATCAGCCCGGCGGGCAATTACATCACCGACAAGTTCCTGAGCTACGTTCAGCCGTTGGTGGGCGAGCTGCCGCGAGTGGGCTGGTTCGAGCAGATCAATACGGAAGAGATTTGGGGGTAATGACGGCGGTTGCCCATTGGTAAAGACAGACGCAACCCGCCCGCGAGGGCGAGGCAGATAGAATTGAAACACAAAGCCCCGGCCGATGAGGTCGGGGCTTTGTGTTTTGGCCAGGAGTGGCCAGTTGCCGGTGAACAGCCACGACAACGACTTCGGGTGCGCCGACGACGGCTACGCCGGGGCAAGCGGCCCCGGATTCCCGGTCGCAATGCAGGCTACTGGCATGGGCAACGCCAACACCAAAGACAGCGATCCAGCAACGGATCAGAACGAAATGCGCAGCAGACGCGTGCGGGTGACCATGCCGGCGGCTTCGAGGGTTGCCTTGCTGGCGATGTTCTTGTAGTAGCAGCCGGCCACCGGCGTGATGCCCTGGGCGCGGCAGAGCCGCTTGAGGTTGACGATCGTGCGGGTGGCGATGCCGCGACGGCGGTGAGGTTCGGCGGTGAACATGCCGATGCTGTCTTGGCGGCGGAACAGCTTGCTGGGGATGATCAGGCCGATGGCGACGAGTTCGCCTGCGAGCAGGCCGACGGTGACCTCCTGGCGAGCGATCCGAGCGGCAGGGTCGTCGACGAAGTCGCCGCTGACGGCCTGGATGGCGGCGACGTCACTGGGTCGCGCGGGGCGGTACTGTATGGCGAGGGCGGCTTCGGGCAGGGCGGGATCGATGCCGGTGTCGGCGAAGAAGTACGCCTGCATTTTCAGTTCGCGGTAGTCATCGAGGATGTGGCTGAGGAAGAACTCGTGGCAGGTCGGCACGAAGGCGGAGGTGGCGCCGTGCTGTTGGCGGATGTCGGCGAGCAGGGGTTGGCCCAGTCGCTGGTTCTCGCGCCGCAGGTGGAAGAGCGTGAGCATCTTGCTGGGGTGGATCGCGAAGCAGCCGATCTCTTCATTGGCGTCGAGGATGCGGTAGCAAGCAGAGCCGAGGATGTGGTCTTCCAGGTACGAATCGATCGGCGAGCAGAGGGAGGCCCGGTACGACGTGAGTGTCCGCAGGTCGGCGAGATTGCTGGGCTCGTGCTGCACGGTGGTCTGTCTCCTTGGGTCTTGTCGGCGCGAATGCCGTGACGTCGACATTGTACAGAGCCACGCCTGCGTGTGGCAGTTGGCACAGGGCAATCGCATGTACGTGTGGCATGGCCATCCTGGCCATGAACATCCCAGGCGTCCCGCCCGTAGCGGTCTGAAGGGCCGACAGAATTGTGCTCCTGATGCCTGTGTTACTCACGGGCAAGATGCCCGTGCCACGACATGCAATTGCCCTGGCAGTTGGCATGGGGCCTTCTTTCGCTGCTTGGGTCTGGGAGGATTCGGGGCATTGCCTGATGAAAAGAAGCCCCAGCCGCGGGGCTGGGGCTTCTGCGTACTCCAGTCATTGTCGGCCGGGGCGTGTGGCCTGTCAGCGCGGGGCGTTGGTCGAATAGGACCAGGGCTTTGTGGCCGCGAGCATCTGCTGGGTCATCTTCCAGGCGTTGTCCATCGGGATGGTGACCAGGGGGTCGTTGGCGATGGTGGCGAAGGCCTTCTGCTCGTCGGCCTCGAGGGCGGCCTCGACGATGAGTTCCTGGTTGTACACATGGCGGCTGACCAGGCCCAGGATTGGGGCGGGGACCGGGCCGGCTGAGACGGGCTGCACGCGGTCAGACAGGAAGGCGGCGTTGGTCTCGACGACGGCGCCTAGCGGCAGGTTGGGGATCTGGCCTTGGTTTTCGACGTTGACGTTGGTGATCAGGGCGCGGCGGCCCAGCAGAGCGAGGATCTGGTCGATGCCCTCCTCGCCGGAGTGCTTGACTTCGATGGCGGCCTTGCCGGCGGCGCGCTGCTTCATGGTGCGGATGCGCTCGAGGACCTTCTGCTTGCGCCAGGCGACGGGTGTCAGGGCGATCGCCCAGCGGTGGACTTCGTCCTCATTTTTGAGGAAACCGGTAACGAACTCCGCCAAGTGGCGGTCGCCGGCGGCGGGCAGGTAGCCGAACCGCTTAAACAGTTCGAAGGTGATCTGGTGCTTGTTGTGGAAGACGTTGTTGGTGGCGAGGACTTCCTTTGTTTTGTACGGGCGGACGACGCCGGGCTCGTCGATGTGCTTTTGCACGATCGGGTAGAGGTCGTGGCCGTTCCAGGTTGCGCGGGTGATCCAGGTGAAGTGGTTGACGCCGGTGACGTCGCACTTGATCTCGCTACGGTGGGGCTTGGGGGCGCCGAGGTATTTCTCGACGAGTTGGGCGAGCAGGTTCTGGGTGCCGAAGACTTCGTGGCAGCAGCCCATGACCTTGAGGCTGGGGGCGACTTTGGTGAGGGTGCGCGTGCAGGCGGTCATGGGGTTGGTGTAGTTGATGACCCAGGCCTTGGGGGCGTGCTCGGCGATGGCCTTAGCGAAGCCGGCGTAGAGGCGACAGCAGCGCAGGGCGCGGACGTGGCCGGCAGGGCCGACGGTATCGCCCACCGGGTGGAGGATGCCGAACCTGGCGGGGATGGCAATGTCCCTGGCCATGTCGTCGAGGGAGCCGGGGGTGATGCTCAGGAAGACGAAGTCGGCGTCCTTGAGGCCTGATGTCAGGGTTTTGACCGCGCGATACTTGAACTTGGAGACGGTGGAGGGGTGGCTCTGCAGGATGTTGCCGAAGGCGGCGTTCCTCTCGGCGCGGCGGTAGTCGATGTCATAGAGGCGGACCTCGCCGGTCAGTTCGGGACAGAGGGCCAGGTCATACATCAGGATGTGGGCCCAGCCGACGGAGCCGCCGCCGATGTAGCAGATCTTGATCGGCGTGGGGGGCAGATCGGTGCGGTACTGTTGGGCGGGGGCGGTGTTATCGACCTTCTGTTCCAGGGCGCGTTGCACGGCCATTACAGAGACCCTTTCGTGCTGGGGATTTCGGTTTCGCGGGCGTCGATGCCGACGGCCTGGCGGAGGGCGCGGCCGATCCCTTTGGAGATCGCCTCGGCGATGTGGTGGTTATTGGAGCCATAGACCACGTTCACGTGGAGGTTCATGCGGGCGTGGTTGGAGAAGGCTCGGGCGAACTCGCGGACCAGTTCGGTGTCGAACTGGCCGATCTTGTTGCCGGGGAAGTTGACGTTGTAGACCAGCGAGGGCCGGCCGGACAGGTCGATGGCGATATCCGCCAGGGCCTCGTCCATGGGGACGCTGGCGTGGCCGAAGCGGTAGATGCCGGTCTTGTCGGCGACGGCCTGGTCCAGCGCGGTACCCAGGCAGATGCCGACGTCCTCGACGGTGTGGTGCAGGTCGATGTGCAGGTCGCCGGCGGCCTCGATCTTGAGGTCAAACAGGCCGTGCCGACCGATGTGAGTGAGCATGTGGTCGAAGAAGCCGATCCCGGTGTCGATCTGGGTGCGGCCTTTGCCGTCGAGGTCGATCTCGACGACGATCTGGGTTTCCTGGGTCTTGCGTTGTACGCGTGCGGTCCTGGCCATGACAACTCCCTTAAAACGGCTATTGCTGCCACGAGGCCGCCCTAGCGCCCTGCGGCGATGATGGCGGCGATCGCGTTTACGAGTTTCGTGTTCTGTTCGGCGGTACCGACGGTGATGCGCAGTTTGTCCGAGAGCCCCGGGGTGCTCCACCAACGGACCAGGATGTTGCGGTCCTTGAGGCCGTGGTAGATCACGTCCGCGCCTGGGTTCGGCGCGGTAGCCAGGATGAAGTTCGACTGGCTGGGGATGGCGGCAAAGCCCATTTTCCGTAGCTGCGGCACGAGTTTGTCGCGCTCGTCGATGACCTTCTGCCAGGTGGCCTGGGCGTAGGCGTGATCGGTGAGGGCGGCGGTGGCCGCGGCGATGGCGAGGGCGTCGAGGTTGTACGAATCCCTGACCTTGTTGAGCATGGCGATGATCGGCTCGGAGGCGATAGCAAAGCCGAACCGCAGACCGGCCAGCGAGTAGCCCTTGGAGAGGGTCCGCAGCACGATGACGTTCTGGCACTGGTTGACCAGGCGGAGGGCGTTGTCCTTGGCGAAGTTCGCGTAGGCTTCGTCGACGCCGACGATCGCGCGGCCCTGGACCTTTTTCGCCAGTTTGGCGATGTCCTCGATCGGTACGAAGGTGCCGGTGGGGGAATTCGGGTTGACGATCAGGAAGAGGCGGGCGTCGGTGGCGGCGAGCGCGTCGATGGGCAGCGAGTAGTCGGCTGGGAAGGGTACGCCGCGGGTGGGCGCGCCGATCGTTTCAGCCAGCACGCTGTAGAGGGTGTAGGTCGGGGTGGCGTAGCCGAGCGGGCGGGTCGCATCGCAGCAGGCCTGGATGAGCATTCGCAGGAGTTCGTCCATGCCGTTGGAGCAGATGACCATGTCCGGCGTGACGCCGAACTGCTTGGCGGCGGCGCAGCGGAAGGGCTTGCTGGTGGGGTTGGGGTAGCGGCGGAGGTGCTCTTCGCGGACGGCGTGGATGGCCGCCATCACCGCCGGGGAGGGCGGATAGGGGTTCTCGTTCGTGTTGATCTTGATGACGTCGGAGGTCTCGGGTTGTTCGCCCGGGACGTAGGCCGACATGCGTTCGATTCGTTCGCAGAAGTAGCTCATGGCTTCCAGGGTCGCCAGTGGTTAGTTGTTAATCGCCCATTGTAACAACAACGGCAGTAGCCGGGCCTGCGCTACGACTGCCGTTGTGACTCGTCCATTCTTACTTTCACGGCCAGGGCGTGGGCGGCGAGCCCTTCGGCCTGGGCGATCCTCATGGTTGCCGGGCCTTCGGCCTGCAGGCCGGCGGGGTCGTACTGGATCCAGGCGCCGCGACGGAGGAAGTCGTAGACGCTCAGGCCGCTGAAGAACCGCGCGGTCCCGCCCGTCGGCAGCACGTGTGAGGGGCCGGCGACGTAATCGCCGAAGGACTCCGGGGTCCAGTGGCCCAGGAAGACCGCGCCGGCGGATTGGATCTGCTCGGCGACCTGCCTGGGGTGCTCCGTTTCGATCTGCAGGTGTTCGGGGGCGTAGGCCTGAACGAGGCCGCCGCCTTCGCCCAGGCATACGCCCCCGAACACCTCCAGATCGAAACGGAGCACCCCCGGCAGGTCGCCGAGCAGATCCAATCCGC
>JANYLN010000142.1 GCA_025357795.1 Planctomycetota bacterium | reverse complement strand
CGGCCACCACGGCCTCGCGTACAACAGGAATGTGTCACCGGGCGGGTTAACTTGGTTCTTCCGCACTCTTGGTGACGGCTCCCATGAGGGCATAGACTCCTGGTGTCGAAGGATTGATCGGATGTGGCTGGCGCGGAAGGGAGTCCGCCATGCAAGCCGGCCCTCATCTGCCCGATCCGGGTGTGCTGGAGTGCGATCGGATCCTGATTGCGCAGCAACTGATTACGCTCCTGGCGAGCACGAGTTCATCCGCAGGCGTCTGTCCTGTCTGTGGCTCGGTCTCTTCTGGCACCCACAGCCGGTATACGCGAACCCTGACCGATCTGCCGTGGCACAGCACATCTGTCCGGCTGCCGCGGCAGGTGCGACGCTTCTTCTGTGACGCGCCGACCTGTCCGCGGCGCATCTTCGTCGAACGTGTACACTCCATAGCCGCTGTGCACGCCCGCAAGACCGGCCGAATGGGTGAGGCGCTCACCAGGATCGGTCTGGCCTTGGGCGGTCAGACCCGACTGGCGTTGGCCGTTGGTTCGGCCGTACTCATCCGGTCCGGCCGGATACCCTATCCACCCTTCACCAAGAGTGCGGGAGAACCATTTTGCCCGCCCGGTAACACTGCGAACAAAGGCCCCGCTGAAGCGGGAACTCAGGACAGTTCCTACGCCGGTGAAGCCGGGACTGCGAACTACGACAACGGCAACAACAACACGCGGCTCGCAAGCGAGCCGGCTAAATGGGGGGCGGGGCACCTGGCATGGGCCTGCAATGGCGCAGGATCATGGCGCCTGGCCTGAAGTACGGCACGATAACCAGGGGCCGGTGCGTGTCATTTGGCCTGACGCGAGGGCGTCTTGTTCTTGCGCGATCCCTTCGGCCGGCCGGGGGGCAGGGCGTGCAATCGCCGGCCCAGGCGGGCTTCCAGTTTCGTCACCCACTTGTCGGGGCCGAGGGGGCGGCCCCGGGACAGGTGGAGGCGGACCTGGGTCTGCGTGGGCTCGTCCTGCCGCACGGCGAGGATCTGGTCCCAGGCGGGCGGGTTGCGCCGCCGCCAGGCGGCCAGATCCAGCAGCTCGGAAGCGTCCTTGCCGGTGATGTGGGCGGCGGCGCTGGACCAGGGGTAGCGCTCGGCCTTGCGGACGCGTCGCGCCAGGACGGGGATCTGCTCCACATATGTCATGGCTGTCCAGAAGCGGCCAGGGTCCAGGGCGCAGGAGTCGAAGCGGTTCAGCCAGAGGTGGCCGGTGCGGCGGTGCCGCCGGTTGACGTACTGCGTGTAGTGAAAGTGCGTACGGCCGACGGCCTGGGCCAGGGCCTCCTCGCTGCCGGGGGTGAGGATGAGGTGGACTTGGGAGGTCATGAGGCAGTAGCCTTCCACGGCCACGCCGAACCTGGCGGCCTGTGTGTGCAGGGTCTCCCGGTAGACGGCGTAGTCGTCGTCGGCGAAGAAGATGTCCTGGCGGTTGTTGCCGCACTGGGTAACGAGGTGCGGGCAGTCCGGTATGACGATTCTAGCGACCCGTGGCATAGGCTGTACCCTTTTGTGCGTAATGCCCAAACAACCGGTGACCCTGCGACTGGTCAGAAGGTACCGGCCGGGGCAGACGCTGTCAACTAATTGGTTACCGTCCCTGGTTCGTCCGCGGCGTCCGCCGGGCGGAGGGCGCAGGACCCGGCCCGAGCGCCGGAATGCATCCTGCCCCTCGGAGTGCTGGATGGAGGCGTGCGGCGCGGCCAAGGAACCCAACAACAGCAACGGCCTGGCGGAAGCCAAAACGGCAAACACATCTTCGACGAGTTGAGCATTGCAGACAACTTGCTGGGACCATAGCAGCGGGTGGGGGGACACCTGAGGGCTGGCCGATTCCGTAGGGGAATGCCCTATAGGGGTTTGGGATCGCTATCAGGTTTACGGCCGGCGGGAGGTGATGTACAGTTCTTTGGCATGTGAACGGTCAGCACATGTTCGCATCGCAAGCAGGTTGGAGCCTAGGCGGCACGACTTGCGGCGGAGAAACCAGAAGGACAGGAAGTCAGGACAGAAACTGTACAGTGCGACCCCCTATTGAGAGCCGGTCGCGGGAGGCGCGGTAACATGGCGACAATGACAAAAGCGGTCAAGAAAGAATCTCGTTGCAGGAAGTACGCTCCTGACGTCGTCAAACCGACGGACAAGGAACTGGCCAAGCTCGGCGAAGAAGATGCCGAACTGCTTTTGCGGGCGATGACCGAGCCGGTGGAATATGTCGATCATCCGACGTTCCGCAACCGGGGGACGGAAAAGACACTCTTCGGGGAGGACGCGGAGTCCTTCAACAAGAGCATGGGGCAGTTTGTACCGATGCCGGCGATTGTGACTGATTTGGAGAGCGTCGGGCACATCAGCATGACGACCTTGACGACCGGGCAGGAGCAACTGCTGTTCCAGCGGTTCAACTTCGCCCGGTGCAAGGTCTATCGCATCCTGAAGGACAATAAGGGCAAGAGCCTGGCGCCGGACGAGATGCGAAGTCTGATGGTGTGGTTCAAGATCGCCAACGCGGCGCGGGCCCAGATCGTACAGGCCAACCTGCCGCTGGTGCTGGCGATGGCCAAGCGGACCAAGCTGACCGGCGTGGACTACGCCGAGCTGATCAGCGAGGGCAACATGGCCCTGCTGCGGAGCGTCGATAAGTTCGATTGCTCCCGGGGCTTCAAGTTCAGCACCTATGGGTGCCGGGCGATCCTGAAGTCCTTCAGCCGGGTGGCGATCCGGTCGAGCCGGTATCGCAGCCGGTTCCCGACGGAGTTCGATCCGGCCATGGAAAAGAGCGACTTCATCGAGCAGAAGCGCCAGGGGGTGGAGGATGGCTGCGTGGATGAGCTGCGGTCGATCCTGACGGAGAACCTGGCTGACCTGAGTGAAGTGGAAAAGAAAGTCATCCGGGCGCGGTTTGCCTTGGACGCTGCAGATTCTGAGCAGGCCCGGCCAATGACATTGGAGCAGGTGGGCGAAATCATCGGCGTGACGAAGGAACGGGTGCGCCAGATTCAGAACAAGGCCTTGGAGAAGTTGCGGCAGACTCTGGAGGACAGCGTTTTGGCAGCCTAAGCGGTAACGCTTACCGATTTTAACAAACTTCCCCTCCCTCCCAAGGACGTCCCGGTAGCCGAAAGGTGACCGGGACGTCCTTTTTTTGTTGTGGCGACGAAGCTCGCCTGGGCGGGGGTTCAGGGCAAGCACGGCGCGGGCGTGGCATTCGGAAACAACAACAGCAGCAACGACAACAGCAACGGCCCCGCTGAAGCGGGAACTCGAACAGTCCTTCGTCAAACAAAGATACGGCGGCGGTTATGGCTTTACGCAGAGGACGGCGCCGGTGGAGGCGCTGGTAGCCATGGCGGCGTAGCGGGCGAGCCAGCCCGTGAGGCGACGGTCAACGGGGGCATAGGTCCGGCGGCGCGTGGCGAGGTCGGCGTCGGAGACGTCCACGCAGAGGCGGCCTGCGAGGATGTCGATTTCGATCCTGTCGCCGGGGCGGAGCAGGCCGATGGGGCCGCCTGCGGCGGCTTCGGGGGAGACGTGGCCTATGCAGGCGCCGCGGGTGCCGCCGGAGAAGCGGCCATCGGTAATGAGGGCGACCTTATCGCCGAGGCCGCAGCCCATGATGTAGGAGGTCGGGGCGAGCATTTCCTGCATGCCGGGGCCGCCCTTGGGGCCTTCGTTGCGGATGACGACGACGTCGCCGGCCTTGACCTGGCCGGAGAGGATGCCTTCGGAGGCTTCTTCCTGCGATTCGAAGATCACGGCGGGGCCGCGGAATGTCAGCATTTTGGGATCGACACCGGCGGTCTTGATGACGGCGCCTTCGGGGGCGAGGTTGCCGAAGAGGATCGACAGGCCACCGGTTTGCGAGTAGGCGGTCGAGACGGTGCGGATGCACTGGAAGGCGTCGTAGCCGTTGGACATCACGGGGGCGGAGCCGGTCTTGTAGCCCTTCTCGTGGCGGGCGCTGCTGTCGCGGATGACCTGGCCTATCGGCTGGGCGAGGACGGTCTGGCAGGTCTCGTGGAGGAGGCCGGGCCTGGCCGCGAGGACCTCGAAGAGGATGGTCATCACGCCGCCTGCCTCGGCGACGTCCTCGATGCGGAAGTGCGAGGAGGGTGAGGCCTTGCAGATGTTGGGGGTGCTGTTGGACAGTTGGTTGATGCGATGGAGGTCGAAGCGGATGCCGGCCTCGGTTGCCAGGGCGAGGGTGTGCAGGACGGTGTTGGTCGAGCCGCCCATGGCCATGTCGAGCACGAGGGCGTTGTCGAGCGAATCTTGTGTAATGATATCGAGGGGCTTGATGTCCTTGGCGACGAGTTCGATGATCTGGCGCCCTGCTCTTTTCCAGAGTTCGACGCGTTGCGGATTGAAGGTCTCGCGGGTGCCGGCCAGGATGGTGCCGTTGCCGGGCAGGGCGATGCCGAGGGCCTCGCAGAGGCAGTTCATGCTGTTGGCGGTGAACATGCCGCTGCAGGAGCCGCAGGTCGGGCAGCCGAAGTCCTCGATGGTCTTGAGCTGGGCCTGGTCGATCTTGCCGGCCTTGAGTGCGCCGACGCCCTCGAAGACGCTGATGAGGTCGACGATCCGGCCGTCGGGGGTCTTGCCGGCCTTCATGGGACCGCCCGAGCAGAAGATGGTCGGGATGTTGCAGCGGACGGCGGCCATGAGCATACCGGGGACGATCTTGTCGCAGTTGGGGATGCAGACCATGCCGTCAAAGCAGTGGGCCTGGACCATGGTTTCGATGGAGTCGGCGATGAGTTCGCGGCTGGGCAGGGAGAACTTCATCCCGCCGTGCCCCATGGCGATACCGTCATCGACGGCGATGACGTTGAACTCGAAGGGGACGCCGCCTGCGGCGCGGATGGCTTGCTTGACGATCTCGGCGACCTTGTTGAGGTGAACGTGGCCCGGGACGATCTCGCAGAAGGAGTTAGCGACGCCGATAAACGGCTTGCCCATGTCGGCGTCGGTGACGCCGCAGGCCTTGAGCAGTGAGCGATGGGGAGCCCGCTCCAAACCCTTCTTGATCATGTCGCTACGCATATTGCACCTCACCTCTTGTAAACCCTGTGGCGGTCACGGCATCGCCGAAGCAGGGGGCGGATTGTAACCGCAGGAGACGGTCGGCGGCAAGATTTCCGATGGGAATTGCGGACAAAGGCGTCCCAGACTGGACACTGGCAAGAGCGACGGGGGCGGGGAGAGCTTTGCGTTCGAGACGACGCTGGCAGGGCGTAACCATGCGCGGATGATCCCGCGGTGGCGCAAGGCGGGGTACCACGTAAAGTTGATCTTCTTGAGCCTGCCGACAACGGAAGGCGGACCAGGAATCTTACGCGGGAACATGGGCGCACGGAGTAGGGCTCCGTGCAGCGACCAATCCGCCGTTTCCGAAGGCATGGCTACGATGGCAGGACAACGATGACGGCCGTGCCGCGCGGGTCGGGGGCCTCCGGTTGGAGGAACGACAACAATTTCGGCGGCGCCGGTGGCCGGACAACCAAGGATTGCCGGATTTGGATGCAGCACCCCTCGTTGACGCGACCGTGCCTAGCAGGTATGAAGATTGGACCGTGATTCGTTGAATCAGGTGGAATCAGTCGCATTCCGATACGATACGAAGGATTAAGATCATGCCCAAGATCACGATTATTGGCGGGGCGAGTGCGTTTACTGACTCGCTGGTGCGCGATTTCCTGTCGCTCGATCTGCCCAGCGGTGTGCTGGCGATGGTGGATATCGACAAGAAGCGGCTGGATCTGGCGAGCAAGAGCGTCAAAAGAATCGTCGAGGTCAGCGGCAAGAACTGGACGGTCGAGGCATCGACCAAGCGGGCGGACCTGCTGCCCGGCAGCGATTACATCGTCAATACGATCGAAGTGTCGGGCATGCAGACAGTCGAACTGGACAACGACATCCCGCTCAAGTACGGGATCGACCAGTGCATCGGCGATACGATCGGGCCGGGCGGGCTGTTCAAGGCGATGCGGACGATCCCGGTTTGGCTGGAGATCCTGCGGGACGCGGAGAAGCTCTGCCCCAACGCGCAGGTGCTCAACTACACCAACCCGATGTGCATGATCACGCTGGCGGGGCTGCGGGCGACGAACATGAAGATCGTGGGCTTGTGCCACAGCGTGCAGGGCACGGGGCGTGGCCTGGCGAAGGTCGCGGGCATCCCCTACGACGAGATGGAGTGGGAGTGCAGCGGCATCAACCACATGGCGTGGTTCACGAAGCTCGAGCACTGCGGCAAGGACCTCTACCCGGTGCTGCGGAAGCGGTGCAAGGAGACGGAGGTGTACGAAGGCGACCCGGTCCGCTGGGACATCATGAACCACTTCGGGTACTTCGTGACCGAGTCGAGCGGCCACTTCAGCGAGTACGTCCCCTACTACCGCAAGCGGGCCGAGCTGATCAAGAAGCACTGCCGGGACGGGTATCGCGGCGGCACGAGTTTCTACCGCAACATGTGGCCCGACAGCCGCGCCAGCCGCGACGAGCGACGCAAGAAGATCATCGTTGGGACGGAGAAGATCGAGTTCAAGAAGTCAGTCGAGTACGCATCGGTCATCATCGAGGCGATGGAGACCGGCAAGCCCGCGGTCATTCATGGCAACGTGGTCAACACGAACCTTATTGACAACCTGCTGCAGGGCGGGTGCGTCGAAGTGGCGTGCCTGGTGGACCGCAACGGGTTGACCCCGACGAAGGTCGGCAAGTTGCCCGAGCAGGTGGCGGGACTGTGCCGGGCGAACATGTCGGTGTTCGAGCTGGGCGTGCAGGCGGCCTTGCACGAGGACAAGGAGGCGTTCTACCATGCGATGATGCTCGATCCGCTGACGGCGGCGGTGCTGTCGCCCGGGGAGATCCGCCAGATGACCGACGAAATGATCGAGGCGGAGAAGAAGTACATCCCGCGGTTCCTAAGCAAGAATAGCAAGAAGGCGACCCGGTAGGCGATCTGTCGCATCGGAAGACAGCCACACCGCGGCCCGGCTGGCAACCCCAGCCGGGCCGCTTCGTTTTGTAGTCGCCTGTGAAGCGCGGCACGTGCAGGCGAACGGATCGATTGCTAGGATGTGCTGTTGGCGGCGAAGCCGTGTGGCGTCCGAAAGGAGAATGGTGGGCGGTGCCCATCCTACTTGCTTTGTGGGAGGTTCGGTGGGATGGCAGTCAGCATTCAGAATCCGTACTACGAGGGTCCTGGGGCGGTTTGGCTCAAGGGCAATCTTCATACGCACAGCACGCGCAGCGACGGCGCGCTGCCGCCGCAGGAGACGATCGAGAAGTACATCGAGCGCGGCTACGACTTCCTGATGCTCAGCGATCACGACACGATGGGCGAACCGGAGAAGCTCCACGGCAACGGCATGCTTCTTATCCGGGGTAACGAGGTCTCGGCGGGCGGGCCGCATGTTCTTCACGTCGGAGCGACGAGGAAGATCGAGCCTTCGGCTGACCGGCAACAGGTGATCGACGCGATCAACGCCGACGGCGGCCTGGCAATCCTGTGCCACCCGAACTGGCAGGAACACTTCAACCACTACACGTATGAGAAGCTGCTGGAACTCAAGAACTATGCGGGCATCGAGATCCTGAACGGCACGTGCCTGCGACTGGCGGGCGAGGCCCGTGCTACCGATAAGTGGGACCGCGTGCTGGCGACCGGCCGAATGATCTGGGGCTACGGCAACGACGACATGCACAAGGAGTACGAGCAGTCGCTGGCGTGGACGGTGGTGCGGGCGAAGGAGCGGAGCGTGCCGGCGGTGGTGGGAGCACTCAAGAGCGGCTCGTGCTATGTCTCCAGCGGCGTGGAGATCCAGCAGATCCAGTGCACGGACGGCGTGCTGCACGTATTTGCCCCGAACGCCCAGGCGATGGCGGTCTTCGGCGACCACGGGGCGCGGCTGCACTACCAACTGGGCAACGAAGTGTACTTCGACGTGACGGAACGGCCGCACTCGTACGTCCGGGTGGAGTGCTACGGCATGGGCGGGCAGATGGCCTGGACGCAGCCGTTCGTCATTCGGGGAGGCAAGGCGGAGTTTCTGCGCAATCTCGGCAACGAAAAGCCGGTGCTGCGGGCGGGGCGGGTCGAGGGGGAGCCGAAACGGAGCGGCCGAATGGACGATCCGGCCTGGGCGAAGGCGCCGGGTTCGTCACGGTTCCTGAACATGGGCAGCGGCGAACCGGCGACGGCGGAGACGACGGTCCAGTGCCTGCTGAGCCGGAACCAGTTGGTCTTCGGCATCCGATGCGCCGAGCCGCAGATGAAGGGCCTCAAGACGCAGGTGACCGCCGACGGCGATGCGAACACCTGGAACGACGACTCGGTTGAGATCTTCGTGGATCCGGGGGCCAGCGAGGCGAGGTACCTGCAGGTGATGGTCAGCGCGGCGGGGTTTGGCTACAGCACCTGGATGCCCGAGGGCGGACCGGGGCCGGTGCCGCGGATTGCGGCGTCGAAGGATGGGGCGGGCTGGACGGTCGAGGTGGCGATCCCGCTGGCGGAGCTGGGGCCGCAGGCGGACATCACAAAGCAGTGGGGCCTGCACGTGTGCCGCAACCGCAAGCCGCGTAAGGAGACGTATTTCTGGGCGTGGGTCGGCTCGGACAATCACGCGCCGAGCAGGTATGGGAGATTGATCCTGGGGTAAGTCGGCATGGTGCTGGTTGTATAAGACACGCCTGCATGCCGACGACACCTACCTACAATAGGCTCAAATGGGCGGAGGCCAGTTTGATGCGACGGCTGGATCAGCCTGGAGGTATACGGGGCTAATGCGCATGATTAGGATGGCCTTCTAGACCTACCGATTGCATTCGTGTACCCTTAACACGTGGATTTGCATGGCAGGCAGCAGCGTAGTAATATGGGTGCCGTCTGAACCCGAGGTAGTGTCAGCAGTATCCCCCTACCTTATGCTGCCTCTTTCCCGGCTGCATGAATTTTCAGACATCCTATTTGGAAAAAAGATGCCCTCGCTAGGCATGAAAAAGGAGATACAGTAATGGCCACCGTTGGTAACGGTGCAAAGGCAACCCCGAAGGTAGAGACCGCCAAAGGCTTCCTTGAGTTCGCCAAGGAGGTCAACGCGGTCCAGATCGACCTGAAGTTCGTCGACATGCTCGGCACGTGGCAGCACTGCTCGTACCCGATCAGCGTGTGGAACGAAAGCACGTTCGTCAACGGTCTGGGCTTTGACGGCAGCAGCATTCGCGGCTGGCAGGCAATCAACGCGTCGGACATGCTGGCGATTCCCGATCCGACAACGGCCATGATCGATCCGTTCTTCGAGCTGCCGACGGTCAGCGTGATTGCCAACATCATCGACCCGATCACCCACAAGGAATACAGCCGGGACCCGCGGTACGTCGCCCGCAAGGCGGAAGAGTATCTCCGCAAGAGCGGCATCGCCGACACGGCGTACATAGGTCCGGAGTTGGAATTCTTCATCTTTGACCAGGTTCGCTACCAGCAGAACGAGCACATCGGCATGTACGAGATCGACTCGGTCGAAGGGGCGTGGAACACCGCCCGCTTCGAAGAGCCGAACCTCGGCTACAAGCCCAGTTTCAAGGGTGGCTACTTCCCGGTCAGCCCGACGGACACCTACCACAACCTGCGGACCGAGATGGTGCAGGAGCTGGAAAAAGTCGGCATCATCGTCGAAGCCCACCACCACGAGGTGGCCACGGCCGGCCAGAGCGAGATCGACATGCAGTACACCTCGCTGCTGAAGATGGGCGACCAGCTCCAGTGGTACAAGTACATCCTCAAGAACGTCGCCAAGCGGAACAACAAGACGGTGACGTTCATGCCCAAGCCGATCTTCGGCGACAACGGGTCGGGCATGCACACGCATGTCTCGCTGTGGAAGGAAGGCAAGCCGCTGTTCGCGGGCGACAAGTACGCGGGTCTGTCGCAGATGGCCCTGTGGGCGGCCGGCGGCGTTCTGAAGCACGCCAAGGCTCTGACCGCGATCACGAACCCGACGACGAACTCGTACCGCCGGCTGGTGCCGGGTTACGAGGCGCCGGTGAACCTGGCGTACTCGGCGCGCAATCGTTCGGCGTCGATCCGGATCCCGATGTACTCGGACAGCCCGAAGGCCAAGCGGCTGGAGTGCCGGTTCCCGGATCCGTCGGCCAACGGCTATCTGACGTTCAGCGCGCTGTTGATGGCGGTGATGGACGGCATCAAGAACCAGATCGATCCGGGCCAGCCGCTGGATCGGAACATCTACGAGATGGAAGGCGCCGAGGCGGCCGCGGTGCCCAACACCCCGGGCAGCCTGGAAGAGGCGATGGAGCACCTCAGGAAGGACCACGCGTTCCTGCTGGAAGGCGGCGTGTTCACGGAAGACCTGATCCAGGGCTGGATCGACTACAAGTACGAGTTCGAGATCAAGCCGATGGCCCTGCGGCCGCACCCATACGAGTTCCACCTGTACTACGACGCCTAGTCGACCCGGTCCAAGAGGGATCGATTCGAGAGATTACGAGCGGGCCGGCACCGAAAGATGCCGGCCCGCTTTTTTGTGGCCGGGTCTTGGGGATCGGGGCCACAAGCAGAGACGGGCGCGCAGCTACGACATCCACCTGGTGGCCCGGCCTTCCGTAACTACGGGTTCACCTTGGGCATGTTTTTCCACAGGAGAGGGGCTTGCGACAAAACGCGGTACCCAAATCGCGCGGCATCGCCTACAATATTGTCACGGCCGGCAACGGTCGGGTAGGAGAAAGAATGCTGATCCTTGACGAACTGGACGCGGAAGACCTGCTGCGCCAGCAGGAAGACGGGCTGTTGGCGCGGGACCGGCAAGAGGCGGCCGAGGCGGATGATCTCGAGACGGCCATCCTCTTCGGG
>JANYLN010000011.1 GCA_025357795.1 Planctomycetota bacterium | reverse complement strand
CCGTTGTTGAATGCCGCTGGCCTCCACTGTCCCGGAGGAACAACTGATCGTAGCCCAGGGGTAATTGTTTAGCGGGTTAACCGATTCACGGTCCGGTTCGCACTGCCCCGAATGTCCTTCCTGCCGGGCAGCAGCCATCGGTTTCCCCAGTTCCCCTGCCAGGCCGGCATATATTGGTCTTGTCGCCAGTGCACGATCGACGGAACCGATAGCGGCGACGGGAGCGGCCAGGATGGCCCAGCCGACCCACCAACAACTCCTCGACGAAAACCGCCCCCTTCGTGGCCAGAACGCCCAACTCCGCCAACAGTTGGCCCACACGGAAGCGCCGCTCCGGCAGTTGACCAGCCAATCGCAGGAGGCCTTGCGAGCCACCAAACGCCAGGCCGCGCCATTCTCCAAGGGGCCGCCCAAGGCAAACCCTGAGCCCCCCGGCCGCAAGGCCGGGGCCCATTACGGTCCCAAGGCGCACCGCCCGATACCCACCAGGCCACCGGATGAAGTGATGGATGTGCCGTTGCCCGATGGCTGTCCTTACCGCGGCGGGTTGATCGACGAAGATCGCCGGGACGATGGCCAACTATCCCCTCCTGGCGTGGCCGTCGGTCGCCTGGAAGCCCGACTCGATCGAATGCTCTGCTGGACCAGGACCCACCCCGATAACGAGCGGCGGGACAAGCACCTGGACAAGCATCGCGGGGAGTTGTTCACCTTCCTGAAGGCCCCCGGCATCGATGCGACCAATTATCGCGCCGAGCAGGCCATGCGCCCGGCGGCGGTCAACCGCGAGGTCTGGGGTGGCAACCGCACCATCGCCATGCTCGCCAGCATCCTCTGCGGCCGTCGCGTCTGCCTCGCCCTCCTGCCTGCCGAGCCGTAGATCGGCCTACTCGCTAACCAATTACGTCTTGGCGATCAGCTACGCACTATAGTTGCTAATTGGAAGCCCTAAGTTTATGAAGAGGGTTACAACCGTTTGCACCCACCGATCGGGACTCGAAACCCGTTACCCATTGTCGCCACATTACTTACAACTTTTCCAAAACAGAGAGTGCTTATGAAGAGGGTTAGGATCGGGGAGGTGGGTCTGGGAGCCTGCGAGGTCAGGACCTACCGCAGTCTGATCCGCCACTGGTTGTGCTGCCGGCTGGCGATGTACTTCCTGGCCGCTCAGACCGAGCGGCTTCGGTTGGAAAAATCCGCGGATCACGCTGAAGCAAGTGGCCGAGGCCGCCAACACGCTGGCCGAGAAGATGTGGAAGCGGTGCTGGCGGTGGTGGACGGAGTTGATGAAACGATGCGAGTACTATCAACAGCGTAACGAGGCGTCCTACAAGAGCCGCCGCAAGGCGGCTCGCAGGCACAATGCCTCATAGCGCTGTCGTGCTAGCACCAGGCGATGTTGTTCCGCTGGGTCTTCGACCCTGTTGCCGCCTAGAACGGGATCTCTTCCTGTCCGCGGGAAACCGGTACCTTGCCGGTGCGTGAGGGCCTGCGCGGTTGGCTGCGCTTCCTGCCCAGCCACTTCTTCAGGCCAGCCAGCGTGAAGGTGTTCAGCACGTTCTTCGCCTCCGCCCAGCCGCGCCGGGCGGTAATCACGCCGTACTCCATCAGTTCCATATCGCCGATCGAATGGGCGTCGGTGTTGATCACGATCGTCACGCCGCCCTCGATCGCCATGCGGACGTGCTGGTCCTTGAGGTCCAGCCGCTCCCAGTGGGCGTTGAGTTCCAGGGCGGTATGCGTCTCTGCCGCCGCCTTGATGATCTCTCGCATGTCCAGGTCGATCGCTTCGCGCTTGCCGATCAGACGCCCCGTCGGATGGCCGATCGACGAGACGTACGGGTTCTCCATCGCCGCCAGCACCCGGCGTGTGGCAACCTCCCGCGGCTGCTGGAACCCCGAGTGCAGGCTGGCGGTCACGAAATCGCACTCGGCCAGGATCTCGTTCGGATAATCCAGGCTGCCGTCGGCCAGGATGTCGACCTCGGTCGAGACCAGCAGCGCCAGCCCCTTGATCCTGTGGGCGACGCCGCGCATCTGATGGATGTGGTCCCACATGCGTTCGATGCTCAGGCCGCTGGCGATTGCGGCACTCTTGGAATGGTCGGCGATTGCCAGGTACTCGTAGCCCATGTCCTTGGCGGCCCGGGCCATCTCCTCGATCGTGTTCTGGCCATCGCTGGCGACCGTATGCACGTGCAGGTCGCCGCGGACCTGGTCCAGTGCGAGCAATTTGGGCAGCCTCTTCTGCTCGGCCGCCTCGATCTCGCCCGCATCCTCGCGGATCTCCGGCTCCATCCAGGACAGGCCCAGTTTCTTGTAGACCTGCTCTTCGGTCTTGCCGGCGATCATCTTCTCGCCCTCGAACAGGCCATACTCGTTGAGCTTCCAGCCTCTCTTGATGGCCATCTCGCGCAGGTGGATGTTGTGCGGCTTGGAGCCGGTGAAATAGAGCAGGGCGGCCCCGAAGGATTCCGCCGGGACCACCCGCAGGTCCGCCTGCAGTTCGCGCCCGACTCGCGTCCGCACGATCACGGAAGCCTTGGTCTGCCCGGCCGCCAGCACCCGCTCGACGGGCGGCAGCTTGGTGAAGGCCTCGACCGCGGCCGGCCCGACAGGCGCGGTGCACAGGATATCCAGGTCGCCGACGCTCTCCTTTCCCCGGCGTATTGACCCCGCCACCTCGACCCGCTCCACGCCTGGCAGTTTCCCGATCTGCTCGACCAGGGACATCGCCACGGGCCGGGCGGCTCCCAGCGGCACACGCTGGCCCGCCTGCTCCAGAAACGCCATCCCTTGGCGGATGCGGTCCGCCGTCTTCGTGCCCATGCCTGGCAACTTCGCCAGTTCGCCGCTGTCCAGGACCCGCTTGAGGTCCTCCAGGCTCTTGACGCCCAGATTCTCGTAGATCGCCATGACCTTCTTTGGTCCCAGGCCCGGGATCTGTAGCAACGCCACCAGCGTGTGGGGCACTTGCCCGACCAGTTCCTGGTGCCGGCCGATCCTGCCACGCTCCAGGTACTCCTGGATGTGATCGGCCATGCTGGCCCCGATGTTGGGGATGTCCGTGAGGGTCTCCTGCCGGGCCAACTCGGCGATGTCGGCCATGACGTCGCGCAGGGAGCGGGCGGCGTTGTGGTACGCATTGACGCGGAATCTGTTCTGCCCGGCCAGTTCCAGGAGGTCGGCGATTTCATCGAACAACTTTGCGATTTCGAGGTTCTTGCTGGCCATGGGCGGCGTACTCGCTATAAGACCCGGTTCAGTGTACGGAACGCATCTGCTCCAGGGAAGTATAGTGCGCCGAAAAGGGACATTTCCAGGCCGGTTCGCCCCAACGGTTAGCGGGCGCAGCGATGCCTAATGGTGCGAACGGGAGGCACGGGCGGCTCAGGAGTCGTTGTCGGTCTGCAGGTTCAGCCAGAGCGTCTCACCGACCTGCGGCGTCTGCATCAGTGCGATGCACAGGTCGTGCCAGCGGCAGTGGACGCAATCGCAACGGTCCCCCAAGGCGTGGCCAAAGCACGGCTCATTTTTTTCGCTGCGCTGATAGTTTTGGATCCCGTCCACATCGATCCGTGTGCCGGTGATCCGCCAATACGTGTAAGCGCGTTCCAATGTTTCCGTGTCCGACAACATGATAGCACGCCCCCAATGGGCGAAAAGGGATTTCAGGGTATCAGATGAGTCCAATATCTCATTCTAGCCCTCATATCGGCATCGGCTACAGGTCGGCTCCGAAGTCGCCCGCCATTTCGCGGGCTCGCTTGCAGGCCGCGCGCCTTTCAGCGACACTTATGCAACGCGCTGGGGCAGGTAGGTCGGCCGTGCGTCCTCCGCCGACTCGATCTTCTGCCGTTGGCCAGGTCCTGTGCAGTGTCTGCGCGGGGTCTGTGGCCCGGTGCGTCAAGGGCTGCGGAGCGACAACATGGCCGAGACGTGCAAGATCAAGCGGATTGGTGTGCTCACCGGCGGCGGCGACTGCCCGGGTCTCAATGCGGTCATCCGGGCCGTCACCAAGACGGCCCTGTTCCAGTACAACCTGGAGGTCTGGGGCATCGAGGACGGCTATCTTGGCCTGATCCGCAACCGTATGCGCCGCCTGGCCCGCGACGACGTCAGCAATATCCTGACCGCCGGCGGGACGATCCTGGGCACCTCCAACAAGGCCAACCCCAGCCACTTCTCGACCGAAAAGGACGAGGCCGGCAACCCCGTCTTCGAGGACGTGACCGCCCGCTGCCTGGAGCACTTCAAAGAACGCAAACTCGACCTGCTCATCTGCATCGGTGGCGACGGCACGATGAGCGGGGCCTCCGGCCTGGCGGCCTGCGGCATCCCGTGCGTCGGCGTGCCCAAGACCATCGACAATGATCTCATGGGGACCGAGACAACCTTCGGCTTCCAGACCGCCGTGCAGGTTGCCACCGACGCCCTGGACCGCATCCATACTACCGCCAGCAGCCACCACCGCGTGATGTTGGTCGAGACGATGGGGCGCAATGCCGGTTGGCTTGCCCTGCATAGCGGCGTTGCCAGTGGGGCGGACATTATCCTGGTCCCCGAGGTCTCCTTCGACATCGACAAGGTCGCTGGTGTCTGCGAGCAGCGCAGCTGCTACGGCAAGGCCTTCACCATCATCGTTGTCAGCGAGGGCGCTAAGCCCCTCGGCGGCGACGTCGTGGTCAACCGCATCATCAAGGACAGCCCCGACCCGATCCGCTTGGGCGGCATCAGCCAGGTCGTCGCCGACCAGATCACCGAAAAGACCGGCCTGGAGACTCGCACCACCATCTTGGGCCATGTCCAGCGCGGCGGCACGCCCTGCGCCTACGACCGCGTCCTGGCGACGATGTTCGGCCACGCTGCCCTGGAACTGGCGGTGCAGGGCCAATGGAACCGTATGGTCGCGATGCAGAAAGGCCGCATCGTCTCCGTGCCGATCGAGGAGGTCGCCAACCGTCAGCGCCTCGTGGCCATGGACCACCCGCTGGTGGCCGCTGCCCGTGGTGTCGGCACCTTCCTGGGCGATTGATCACGCCGCCGCTACCCGGCTGCGCACCGCAGTCAGCAGGATCTCGGGCGGGGCGGCGGGGGCGGCGGACCTGCTGGGCTTTGCGTTGTGGCTGTGCCGGCAGGCGGGGGAGATTGACGTCGGTAGAGGAGTCTCGGTAGAGGGGTCAGAGCTTCAATAGTCAATAGCGTCCTTGCTGCCGGCAGGCAGGAGGGGTATGCTGGCGAAGCATGGCAAGACCCCTGCGTATCGAGATCGAGGACGGGCTGTACCACGTCACCAGCCGTGGCAATGGCCGGCAGATTGTCTTTCGCGACTCGGCCGATTTCCAGGACCGGCTGGACTGGCTGCGCCGCACGGTGGAGACCTACGGCTGGCACGTTCATGCCTTCGCGCTGATGAACAACCACGATCACCTGTTCGTCGAGACACCGCGGGCGAATCTGGCCGCTGGGATGCAGTACCTTAACGCCAGTTACACCGGCCGGTTCAACCGCCGCCATCGCCGCGCGGGGCATCTGTTCCAGGGCCGCTACAAGGCGGTGCTGGTCGAGACCGAGGGGCACTACGGGGAACTCAGCCGCTACATTCATCTCAACCCCGTGCGGGCGGGACTGGCCGAGCGGCCCGAGCAGTGGCACTGGAGCAGTTACGCCGGCTACTACTCGCCCCGGCGTGGCCTGCCGTGGGTGACGTATGACCGGGTGCTGGCGGAGTTCGGATCGGATGGGGTCTCGGCGCGGCGGGCCTACCGGCGGTTCGTGGCAGAGGGACTCAAGCGGCCGCTGGACTCGCCGCTGCGTGAGGCGATACACGGGCTGGTGCTCGGCTCGCAGCGGTTTGTGGAACGGATCCAGGTGCTGCTGGCCGAGCAGTCGGAGGACCCGGCCCGGCCCGAACTGCAACAATGGCGTCGGGTTCCGCCGTTGGCGCGGATCATCCAGGCGACGGCGGATGAGTTTGGCGAGGATGCCGTGACCTGGAAGCGGGGGCGTCGGGACGACTCGGTCGCTCGGGCGGTGGCGGCGTGGCTGGCCCGGACGCGGTTCGGCTACCCGGCCGGCGAGGTGGCGCGGGCCCTGGGTTACGCAGCCGGCAGCAGCGTGACCCAGGCGATCCGCCGCGTGGAGCGGCAGCCCGACCGCGTGGCCGAGGGCGTCCGGCAGCTGGAGCGAACCCTCGCTAATGACTATTGAAGCTCTGACCCCTGTCCCTGCTGGAGATCCTTCGCAGTAATAACAGCGGGACGTGCCTGAGCGACAGCGTAGCGAGAACACAGCAAGCACAAGACTAGAGGGAGGGCGACCACTGTGCCACACACATCAGAATGCTTAAGCATTGTTGCGACTCCCGCGAATGCACCGCCAAACCAACGCAGCGCCTAACACGAGAAACGCGACCATGTTAAGCAGGATTACCATCCGCCAACTGATCCCGTGGTCCGCCCGCGACGGCACCACACTGCCAGCCAGCGGGGGCTCAGTGTTAGATGCCTTCGAGTCGCTGGGAAGTGTCGATGGCAATACAACCCGAGACACTTGAGAGGACGGCCCCCCTTGTCCGGCTAGAAGGGCCGCAACATCACCGGCAGCTCGGTCCAGGTCGGCACCCCCAGCGGGAACCATGTAAGTGATACCCGCCATATCATCGTACACCGTAGTGCCCGGCGCAGTGTAATTCAGCACGAACTGGGCGTCAGGAACAGGTTCCACACTGAATTGCTGGACTGCTATCACCTCGCTGCAAATCGGGGTCGTGAAGAACGTACCTGGAACCAATTCGTACGTGTAACGATCAATTGTCGATTTCCTGGCTAGCCAGACTTGGCGTCCTGGCAATTGCTCGAACTGCTCATTGCGGACCCGTTTCAGCAATGTTCCATCGTCGTATCGTTCCTCTGACATACACACAGCGTAGTTCATTTGTGGATCGAGATAGAACTCATAGAGCCGCTTCTCTGGTAGTGTGCGTCCTTTCTTGACGCGATCAATGTACTCAAGCAGCTCCTGCCGGTCCTGGGGCGTGGAACCGGCAAGGGGATTATCGAAATTTCTCTCCAAGGTAGCCAAGTCCCGTCGCTCAGCCGCTCTCCGCTCCACATTGTCAGCGCTAATCTGCACTCGTGTAAGCCTATGGCCATCGATTATCGCGTCCTCGATCGCCGTGACCTGACCTGTCCCTTCCAGAAGAGACAGGACGGAGGATTGGGCGGGCTTGCGAGCGACCAGGTCCCTCGCACGCGCCGGCAGCAGCAGTCCGGCAGCGTCAAAATACTCAGAGGAAACGAACGTCTCATCTGGGCTGTCATTAGCCAGTTTGGACATTGACCGCCTCCAAAGCGCGAGCACGTTCCTACCGTTCGTCTTGTTGACAACTCCGCCGCCATACAAGACCGCCCCGTCAAAACTGGACTCGGTAGCAAGATCGCCCATGCTTGATGACGCAACAGAACGCTGATAGAACTTGGCATCCTGCCATACCATGCGGACCGGTTCTACCCGGGAAAACAGAGATGGGAACGGCGCCTTCAGCTTCTTCACAAGATCCTCGGGCGAAAGCAGCGTACTTGTCGTGTGTGTATACGAGACATCAATAGGATTCAACTGGCGGCCGGCGGCGGCCAAAGCGGCGCTGATCTGCTCCGGCAACTCCATATTCTGCGCCAACAGCCGAGCAGAGCTTGCCCAAAGTGCCGCGGGCAGCATCAGGTAAATCACAGCATGACATCTCTCCATCATTTCAGCCGTCCTTTCCGCTTGATGGCCAGCGTCTCACAAGGCCAAGCACCGGTTTCGGAATCGTAGCATCCCCAACGCAAGAGAAAAGGAGAGAAGCACTGCCCCACAACGGCGTAGGATCACCCCCGAAGAGGTAGCCTGTTGCGGAATCAGTGCATAGCCAGTCCACTCTCGCTGAAAGTCCTCGGCTGTTGACTGTCGGAATCTCAGTACAAGACCGTCAACCGTGTCAACCCATTTGGGCTCGGCATGGACCAAGCATAGGGTGCCAGAACCTATCCCCTCTGGCTCCGTGTAGGCCAGAACTGGCCCCGGGACGGCCATCAGCTCCGTATAGGTAAGTTTGACCAATGCCAAAGGATGGCCGACTCGACGTGCAATTATAGCCAACGATTCCATACCGATGGATCAACTTTTGGGGAGCAGGCCACCCGACCACACGGCACGTCTGATCCTCGGACTCATTGGGCTGCTCCTTCAAGTAATGGACAACCCGACATTTCCCAGATAACCTTGCCCGGCTACACCGCCGGACAAGCACCCTCATCGCTGTTGCTCCCGGGCCGCGCGCCCCCACCGATGCCACCGGAACCTGCAGCATAACAATACAAGCAGAAGGGCAATCACACCCGCGCCATAGACGAGTATCGCCCTGGGCTGCGCGGAAGTAGCTGGCACGGACACTAAAGCCTTAGCAACTGGTAAGACCATAGTCGGTTTCGCAATCTGCTTGGCAGCCACGGGTTCCGACGTAGCACTAGCCACAGATGCCGCGTGCAGCTTGGGCACATTTGCCTTCAGCTCATTCATGATCCGCTCCACTTGCTGGAGGATCCCCTGCAGGGGATCCAGAGTGTAGTTAACGCCCGACAGGGTATCCCACACGCGGGTCTTCGGGCGGAGCCCCATGCCCTGCAACGTGAATGTTTCGTCTGCAATCTTCTCGTTGAGCCGGACGTTTTTGAACGTTAGCTCCAGGGTGCCTTTTACGAGCGGCTGCACACTAGCATCGATGGCCTCCGCGTACTTCGTGGACTTAAGGGACTTCATCACCCAAACCCCATCGATTTGCGCGAACGTCCTTTCTATTTGACGAGAAACATTCCCCTTTTTGCGGAACTGCTCACGCACAAGAGCAAAGCCCTTGCTAGGATCAAACCAAAGAATGATATCCTCGCCCACTCTCTTGGCTGACGAAAGAGTCGCTTTGACGGTTCCACCAGGTTGCTCCTCTGTCTCCGCATTGGCGGTACCCGCCTCGACGGCCCTGCACAAGTCGTCCAACCGCGGACCTTCTGGCTCCATCAGGCGCTTGATGTCGATCACCTCGCCGTAGAAAGGTCCCTTGCCTTTGCTGCCTCGGACATAGACATTGGGAACACCATTGGGTCCCGAGTCACTCTCGTATGCCAGGTGCTCATAGTAGTACTCGCCGCTGATCACCTCTCTTGTTGGCGGGCGGTCATAGTCGAACGTGCGATCGAACCGAAGTTGGCCGTCCGAAAAAGCAAAGGTTCCCTCATACTTCTGCCTCTGCTTCCCTTGCATACAGAATGCCTCACCTGTGGCATCGCATGAGACCTGTCCTTGTCCGGATTGCCACCGGGACAGATTAGCATCCGCACCTGTAACCAAATACGTAAACGTCTCTTTCCCCCCCTGTGATGGCTGAGCCTGAAGCGGAACCACCCATGCCACACTGCATATAATGACACATACTGCCGACCGCGAAATAGCCATGCTCAACCCTCGATTCTGGGCAACGATAGTCTGATCGTCGGATATTACGCGCGCATATCCAAGGAAGCGTCAGCACCCTTTCCATCTGTTCGCCGACATTTCCCAGATAACCTTGCCCGGCTACGCCGCCGGACGGTGTTTCGTCATTATACTGCGCCCCCCCCCCGTTGCGCCTATCATCTTTTCGAGTTTTTCCGGCCTTACGGGCTGGAACGGTCCCGTCCTTGCGTGCCAAAGGGGCTTTTCGGCCCCGTTTTTCGTGTCAGGCGCATAGCATCCCCTTGGACCATCGCAACGGGAGCCGTTCTGAGGGGCTTGTCGGGTCATGATGAAGGTGGTGTGGCTGCTTCTTCGGGGCGAAGAAGGCCAACGGCATCAGCAACGGTAACAAAAACGATACCGAAACCGCTCTACCGCCGGCCGGCGTGGCCGTGGCGGTAGGATTCGAGGCACTCGGCCCACTCGCCGGACTGCATGAGAAGGTGTTGGATGGCCTCGGATACCGCGCCCGAGCCGCCGGGGCGGGTCGTTACGTATCGGGCCGTCTCCTTGACACAATCGATCGCGTTGGCTGGGGCGATCCCGTAGGCGCACCGCTCCAGGACGGGCAGGTCCAGGAGGTCGTCGCCCATGTAGGCGACCATGTCGTCCGTGAGATGGTTTTCGGCTAGAAGCTGCTCGTAGGCATCGACTTTGTCATTGCGGCCCAGGACTGTCAGGTCGATCTTGAGCTGCTGGGCGCGGGCGCGCACGGCTGGCTGGTTTCGCCCCGACAGCAGGCCTACGAACCGCCCCGTCCGCTGCCAGCAGACTAAAAGGTGTCAGGAAGATTTTTGAGCATCTCTCGGCCGCCCCCGCCAGGCCCGCTTGACGGGCGTCGCCGCCGTCGCACCGCCGGGCACGCCGGCGGAATCCTGCGTCTGCTTCCCTGCATCAGAACCATCCCTGCAGTCTATGGCCGCTACCCTACCACGCCGAAGGTGGGGTTCACTTAACGGATACGATGGTCTGGCGCAGGGTTTGGGCGAAGTCCTGGTGACGGCGGGATGCCGGCGCCGGGTTGCGGGCGGTTCTTTTGGATCGGGTCCGTTTGGCTGCCAAGACAGTCTCCCAAAGCATACGCCACATCAAGGCTCGCCTGATAGTATACCGGCAGCCGCGGCCAGAAGGGAAACGCCGCGGGCATTCGGAAGAATGCCCGCGGCGTTGGTTGTGCCCGTTCCGAGTTTTGAGTTTTGGTCCCCAATCCTCGTTTGCGTCATCAGTGCGGCCAGTTGTCCGCCAGGGTCAGCAGATCGATCACATCGACGCTGCCGTCATTGTTAAGGTCGCAGCGCGGGTCATAGGCGCGATCCACGCCGAGGGTCGTGCCCCAGCTGCCCGCCATGACCAGCAGGTCGATCACGTCAACGGCACCGTCGCCGTCGATGTCGCCGACCTTGAGGACGACGGCATCGCTGATGACCAGCTTGGGCCGATGTACGGTGTCACCTGTCTCCGACTGGTACATCTGGTCCTGGTTGCCCAGGCTTTCGTCGGTGCACTTTACGACCCAGCCGTAGTTGGTGCTCGAACCGGCGATCCAGGACTGCACACGGGTTTTCACATCCCAGGCATACCAAGTAGGCACACTAGCCTTGGGCCGCTTGGGCGAGGTGGCGTCGGGAGTGGCCGCGAAGTCGCCACCGGGGGTGGTCCAGGTAACGCCGGACGCTGCAGTCGTCCAGCTGACCGCACTATCCGTCCAGGCCTTGGTCAGCGGGTAGAGACCGTAGAAGCCGGAGCTGCCCGTGGTCTGGGGCGGGTTGAAGGAGTACAGCGACAAGGTGGCGCTGGTGATGTTGAGACCGGCGAGACTGGAGAGGTCGAACTTCAGAATGCCACGCTGATAATTGCCGTCGCCCCAGCCGCAGAGCGTCATGCGCGGGTTGGCGCCCCAGTTGGAGGAAGTCTGATCGATGTAGCTGTCCATGCAGCCCGTGTAGCCGTTCAGACCCACCTGCAGGACCGTGTCGCCCAAGGTGGATGACTTGGCGGCGGCGCAGTTGGACACCTGCGAGATGTTGGCCGGCGAGGCATCATCGCTGGCCTTGATCGCGAAGTAGTAGGTCGCGCCGCCGGTCGGCACGACGACGGTGAGGGACTCGGCACTGCCCGGGGCCTTCGGAACTGGCAGACCCGTGATCTGAGTGGCGGCGTTCCAGGTGGCGTCGTCGTCGTCGTAGAGGATCGGGCTGGTGCTGTACCGCAGTTGGTAACTGGCACAGGTGAACGGACCAGCGCCATTGAGACCGTAATCTGCCGGAGCGGTCCAGGTCAGATCGACGGCCTTGGCGGTATGAGAGGGCATGCCCTTGAGATTGCCGACCCACTGCGGCGGGACGAGATCGGTCGTGGTCGTCGCACTGACGACATTGGACATGGGCGAACGATTGCCCTTGGCGTTCACCGCCTTGATGGCGAAGTAGTAGGTCGTGTTGCCCGCCAGGCCCGTCACGGTGAAGCTCTCCGCCTGGCCAGCGGCCTTCGGAGCCGGTACGCCGGCCACCAGCGTGGCGGCATTGAAGGTGGCATCGGTGATGTCGCTCGTGCTGTAACGCAACTCGTAGGACGTTTCCGTGCCCACCACACCGTCATCGATGGCGGTCCAGGTCAGTGGCACCTTGCTGGCACTGGCTGCGCCAGCTGCCAGATTGATGATCCGAGCCGCCGCGGCGGTCGTGGCCGTCGGAACGTTCGACAGCGGAGAACGGTTGCCCATGGCATCAATGCTCTTGAGGGCGAAGTAGTACGTCGTGGCCGGCTGCAGGTAGGTCACCGTGAAGCTCTCGGCCTGGCCAGCCGCCTTGGGGGCCGCAACGCCGGTCACCTGCGTAGCGGCGTTGAAAGTGGTGTTGTCGGTAATCGGGCTGGTGCTGTAGCGCAGGTCGTAGGAGGCGTAGGTGCCCGTGCTGCCGTCATCGACGGCCGTCCAGGTCAGCGGGACCTTGGCGGAGGTGGCCGTGCCAGCAGCCAGGTTCGTTACCCCGACAGCCGCAGCTGTGGTGGCGGTGATAACGTTGGACAGCGGCGAGCGGTTGATGCCCTTGTCGATGGCCTTGATGGCGAAGTAGTACGTGGTGCTGCTCTGCAGGTAGAGGACCGTGAAGCTCTCGGTGCTGCCCGCTGCCTTGGGGGCCGGTACGCCAGTCACCTGGGTAGCGGCATTGAACGTGGCATCATCGGTGATCGAACTCGTGCTGTAACGCAGGTCGTAGGCAATCGCCGTGCCCGTGCTGCCGTCATCGCCCGTGGCGGTCCAGGTCAACGGCACTCTGCCCGAGGCAGGGGTGCCCCCTGGCGCCAGAGTCGTGATCTGGGCCGGCGCTGCGGCGTCAGGTACCGGCGGAACGACTTCCATGAGGATGTACTCGGTCCGCGGGACCTTGGTGCCGCCCGTGGTGATGCTGAAGGTAGCTGGGCTGGCGACCGCGTAGCCCTCGTAGGACTTGTCCACGGTCCAGCCTGTGCCGTCGTATTCCTTCCACTTGTAGAAGACGTGGATGAGATTGCGGCTGGCCAGCAGTTCGGCGGGGTTGTCGAAGGTCAAGGTGATGTTATTGACGCCACGGTCCAGGTAGGCCATCGCGCCCTTGTTGTGCTCGAAGGTCGTCGTGACGATAAAGTTCGAGACGCCGGCGTCACTCTTGGCGACCGTGCCCTTGAGCTGCACCTTGATGTACCAGGTCTGCCACAAGCCGAAGACGCTGGTCCGCAGGGGCTGGTTGGTCACGTGCGTAGTACCGGTGGCACTGGCGGTCCAGATGGTCGTCCAGCTCGTGCCGTTGGACGACACTTGGACGTTCAGGACATCGCCGCTGTTGGTCTTGACGAAGTCGCCGCTGAAGCTGGCGTCGGTGATGTAGAACGGCACGCTGACCTTGAAGACGGCCTCGCCGGTGGTGCCAACGGTTTTGGCATGCAGGTCGGGGCTGAGGCTATCCTCATAGTTGGTGGCGATATCATGACTGGCGCTTTCCAGCATGGACTGGTAGCCCGCACTCTTGAAGTCCGGGGCCAGGGTGTCCGTGCCGTTGGCCCAACGGCGATAGGTTGGGATCATCGGGAGGTTCAGCGCGCTGCTCTGGGCGCTGGTCAGGGAGTAGGGCTCCCAGTAGGGGATATTGACGGTGTCTTTCCAGTCCTTGTTCGATTCATGGTGGTAGGGCGGGTCGAGGCCGGCGGCGCCGTCGGCGTTGGTGTAGGGCGTCGGGTGCTGGTTGAGCCAGGACTCCCACGTCCGCTTGAACGCCTGGCCCAGCCGCAGGTCCATGTTGCCGTTCCAGTTGGTTGGCGCTACGTTGTGGCCGCCGTCGCTCCAGTGGTCGGCGCTGTCGGCATACCAGGTGGCATCATCGCCGCACAGCAGGAACCCTGGACAAAGGTCGGTGGCGGGGTTGGTGGGGGCGGTCAGGATCGTATGGTCCGCGGAGATATCCGCCAGGCTGGCAATGCGTCGCGGGGTGGTCTTGGTGTAGGCGTACATCGTGGTCATCGTGTCAAACAGGTGCCAGCCGCCGTCATAGAACACCTCGTAGATGTTGTGGCCGGGAATGCCGACGTTGCGGGTATCAGAGAACCCGGCCCACTTGGCCAGGGTCATGCCCATGGCGCCATGCCGGCCGCACAGGACCCAGCCGAACACGTTCTGGGTATAGGTCGGGTCTTCGATGATGAAGCCTCCGACACCCGGCGGCTGATCCGCCCAGTGATACGTGCGACGCTTCTGGTTGTCGTAGATGTTGACGGCCTTCTGTTCGTTGGTCGTGCCCAGAGTTACACCGCTGGGTGAGTAACTATTAACGTAGGTGGCCGCCATCGTGTTGATGTTGTGCGTATCAGCCACCCGGCTATTGCTCAGCCAGGGGTTGTGGACCGTGACCGGCACGATCGGCGGCATGGTGGTTCCGCTGGCAACATTGGACAGGGCCGAGACGTTGATCGGCTCGGCATAGTCGAAGCTCTTGATCGCGAAGTAGTACGTCGTGCTGGGGTTCAGCCCGGTGACCGCGAAGGTTTCCGTCGTACCCGGTGTTGCCGGGGTCGGCTCGCCCGTCACCTGCGTGGCACTGGCCCAGTTGCCATCGTCGATCGGGCTGGTGCTGTAGCGGATGTCGTAGCCCGCCATGCCAGCCGTGCCCACGTCCGCCGGGGCCGTCCAGGTCAGGAAAACCCCGTGAATCTGGGTCGTGCTTACGCTCAGGTCGGTGATTGTACTGGGCGCGAAGGTATCAGCCGCCAGCGTCGTGAAGGTCACGACATTGGACAGGGTCGACCAGTTCGGGACCTCGTCGCGGGCCTTGATGGCGAACCAGTAGGTCGTGCTGGGGGTCAGGCCGTGGATCGTGAAAGTTTCCTGCTGGCCGGGGGCCTTGGGAGTCCCGAGGGTCACGATCCGCGTCGCCGCTGCAAACGTCGTATCGTCGACGATCGCGCTGGTGCTGTACCGGAAGTCGTAGTCATTCGCCAAGCCGGTTATGCCGTCGTCGCCCACAGCCGTCCACGTCAGCACGGCGTAGTTGGGCTTGACGTTGGGGGCAGCCAGGGTATTGATCTGGGCGGGAGGCGTCACATCCATCGGCTGCGTAATGGCGCTGACCGGGGCATTGGACAGGGCGCTCACGGTTCCAACAATGTCCGTGGATTTGATCGCGAAGTAGTAGGTCGTGCTGGCTGACAGGCCGCTGACCGTAATCCGCTCGGCCGTGCCTGGGGCAGCGGGGGTCGGAACGCCGGTGACCGGGGTGGCGGCCAAGAAGCTGGCGTCATCGGTGATCGCGCTGGTCGACATGCGTATATCGTAGCTGGCGACCGGGCCCGGGGGGTTGGCTGATGGGGCGGTCCAGGTCAGGTCCAGTTTGAACCAGTCGGGGGCGGTGGTGGCCAGGTTCGTCACGGGAACCGGGTTGCCGTGCTGGTCGTAGTCGATGACCAGGACGGGCTGGTAGTCGGCGCCGGCGGTGGTCTCGCTGGACTGAACGTTGTAGTTCTTGCTGGCATCGTAGGTGCAGAAACCGTAGTTCGGCGTGCCGTTGGCCCACAGCTGGACGATCGACGTCACGTCATAGACGATGAAGTCGGTACCGGCGTTGTGCGGCCCGGCGTTGGCGTAGGCGGTGCTGACGTCCTTGGCGATGGCGAAGTAGTCATTGCTGGCCCAGGACTGGAGGGGAGCGGTGGTGCCGCCGCTGGCGTTCTGGTTCTCATTGGTGTTGTGGCCCATCGGGTGGGCGGCGCTGGCACCGCCGGCTGCGCCGGGGTATTGGCCGGTGCCGGTGCCCTCGATCCAGTCGGAGGAAATGACGTAACCGGTCTTGCCTAGGCCCGAGTTGCCGCCGATGTGGTAGAAGCGCAACTCAGCCTTGTTGATCCGGCCGCCGGCAATGCCCGGCAGGGCCTGAATCTTGAATTTTGACAGGAACCAGGGCGTTCCACTGTTGAAAGTGGGCTGGGCGCCATAGTTGCGGTAGTTGTTCGACATCGCCCAACCCAGGTTGAAATACCAGTCGGTGTCAGCCGCCGCGTCCTGGCCGGTGATGACGGTGATAGTGCCGCCGGTGATGGCGGTCGCGAATCGGGCGTCCAGGCGCGCACTGAGCGTCAGGCCTGGACTGCGTTTGAGCGCCACGATGTCCGCCTGCGTGCTGCTGGCCGCGATCAGCAGCCCCAAACATCCCAGAAACATCTTTCTTAGCTTCATGTGCCCTCTCCCGATGCTTTCGCATCGTTACCAGATCAATGCAATGAGCGAACAGGATGTTGCGCGCCGGTCCGCTCTTTTCACTCCACACTTACTCCCGCAGGAACCAAACCAACCCAGCTGTTCGTGGTGATACAGATCGCATCGTGGATGACACTATGGTGGCGGATCAGGAGGGCCGGACATCCCGGGAACATGCTCTCGCACATTACGGCCCCCTCCCTATTCTCACGCATCCTAACCAATAGGCCACGGCAATGGAAGACGTTTCTGGCCGCGAGTGATTCCGCCATTCGGCATCTACCATGCTCGGTTCGTGGTTGCTTCTTCACCCTTTCGTACAAACAGGCCCCGGGGTCTTCCCCGGGGCCTGCAGTGCTTCAGTTACCCTGTCCACTTGTTTGCAAGCGCTCCCGGGGGTCTGACACATATCCCCGGACAATCAGCCATTCACGCGGCGGCGGATCAGCGCCAAGCCGCTCAGCGCCAGCAGGGCCAGCGTGGCGGGCTCAGGCGTCGGCGTATAGTCCAGGAACAGGACCGGCTCGGACGTGGTGCCGGCCTCACTGAACTGATACGTCCAATTCGCGGTGCCCTGGTAGAACCCGTGGTTCGGTGCGTCGCCGCTGGCCCAGTTCGTGACAATCGCGGTCACGTCGAACACGCTATAGTCCACGCCCGCGTTGCCAGCGTTCACGACGGGGGCCACGTTGGCGCCGTCACCCGCAGGGCTGAAGAACGCGTTCGAGTTCACGCCCCAGGACGCCACTGGCCCGGTGTAACCGCCGCTGGCATCCTGGTTGGGGCCTGTGTTGTAGCCCATCGGATGGGCATGGCTGGCGCCGCCAGCGGCGCCGGGATAAACGCCATAGCCCCCCGTCTTCGTGCCCTCGATCCAGTCGTGCGTCATGATCTGCCCCAGCCCAAAGCTAGGCCCGCCGCCGCCATTGCCCGACGTGTGATACAGCCGCAGCTGCGCCTTGTTGATGATTCCGCCGGCAAAGCCCGCCAGGCTGCTGAGGTCAAACTTGTAGAGGGCATAGCTGGAGCTGGCTTGGGTTACCTTGCCCGAATTCGACCAGCTCTCATTGCCGGCCGGGGTAAGGGCGGTATCCGCCACAGTTACTGTGTTGACCGTGGCTGTGTCGAAGCGGGCATCCGTGTACGTGCCGCCGCCGCTGAAGTTGAGCCCAGCATCCCGCTTCAGTGCCACGACAGCTGCGCCAGCTGGCAGATTCGATGCTACCAGCACAGCCGCTGCCGCAACCAGCAAAACCAAACACCTTCTCATCGCCCATCCTCCTTTAGTTTTCCTATATTCCTGGGTCAACGTTATGCACCAACTCCTGAGCTGCTTGCGGCAATTGGCATGCCAGAGGGCCGAAAGAACGAGAAGATGACCTTGACAAAACGCCTATCTCTTGTCAGGACCACCTTTTACATCCTGATCCGCCCTTGGCAGCGTATGTGGGGCCATCGCAGCGAGGGCGGAGGAAACGCCACGTATCGATGGTGGATGATGTATGAAAACAACACCGGGAAAATAAAAGGTGTCAGGAAGAATTTCTTGACAGCCAGGGCGGTTCTGGCATCCGCCAGAGGGTAGAGTCGAGCGGTGGCGCGG
>JANYLN010000080.1 GCA_025357795.1 Planctomycetota bacterium | reverse complement strand
CGGTGCTGCCCGGGTGGGCGCAGCCGGCGGAACCGGCGGCGAGTCAGCCTGCGGGGCAGGGGGGACCGCCTGCGGGACGGCCTGACTGGCAGGCTGGGCTGGCCGAGCCTTCGGCTTGTGGCCGAAGTCCAGGTCCAGGTTGCCCTCTCGCCCGTGCACCAGCCGCTGCTCGGCATCCTTGAAGTTCTGCTCCATCACCTTCAGGTCCACATCGTGGATCTTCCGCTGTTCGTCCGAGAGGATCTCGCGAAATTCCCGGTTGCCTTCCAGGATCTGCCCCTTGGCATCATTGAACATCGGGTCGATTTGGACGGTCCACTCCTTGACCTTCTCCGGTGGCGGCGGATTGCCCGACAGCTGGTACTTGATCGCCTCGGCGAAGATCTCGCGGATCGGCTGTTCGTTCTTGTCCAGGAAGGCGTTTACCCGGGCCGCCATCAACTTGCGGGTGTAGTCTTCCTGCTCGGGCGTCAGCGAATACCGTTTTACGACCTGTCCGGTCGCCCTATCGATCATCTGCTCAACATTCCACATGCCAAACGGATTCGATGGATCGGGATTGGCCGGGGCGGGGGTTGTCTGGGCCCACGCATTGGCCACGCAGATCATAAGTGTAAGCGAAACAATGACTAACGAAACTCGACGCATGAAGAAACCTCCGCTGCCGCCAAAGTCCTCTACGCTATGCCTACCAGTAGGCTGGATTATTGTACATCGGCAGGAAAATCCGGATGCAGCAGAACGTCGGTTACCACTCAATTGTCAACCGGTAACGGCTCGACCTTGCCGCCGGAGAAAGGGTCCATTCCGACAGATCGGCTGGCGGGGGAAGGATGCCTTCCAGAGTTCGGACTCCCGCCGGCGCCATTGTGGCAACGGTTCGTTTTTCACGCTTCTAGATCGGATTCTGTTTATGTGTAGCGTCAGGCATGAGCGCTGGGTGTCATGGTCCTGCGCTGTTGCAGGACCATGCTGTCGCTCCCGCTAGAGATAATCGGAAAACGCTCTAGCAGCCACCTTTGCCCTTGCCGTGGTCGCCGCCCCCAGCCCTACCTCCGAAACCACCTCCGCAGAGTCCCTACGCTGGTCCGAACCGCCCACACGGCCTTGCTGTACCACCACAGGCGCTTCAATTCCACGAGGGTCGGGTCCAGCGGGTGCGCCTCTAGAGCGTAGTCCAGGACCTGGCGAGCCTGGTTCCAGCGGCCCAAGCGGCTGTACCCCCGCACCAGCTGTTGCAGGGCATGCAGGTGCTGCGGCTCCATCTGGATCGTCCGCAGGCACAGGGCAATGCCCGCGCGGTGCTTGTTCTGCATGAACTGGCATGTCGCCATCTGGAAGTACGCCGTCGCATTGTCCGGCGTCCGCGCAATGATCTTGGCGAAGAACTGACTCGCCTGCTGGATCTTGCCCAACTCCATCAGCGAAATGCCCAGGCCCATCATCGCCGCCGTGTCGTCCGACCGGCCGAACAGCTGGACCTCGAACTGCAACTTGGCGTCGCTGTACCGGCCGGCACGCAGCAGCGCCTCGCCGTACAGGCCATGAATGTCTTCCCAGTTCGAGTCGAGCGACAGCACCGTCTCCAGCGATTCGATCGCCTGCTCCCAGCGATCCTGTATCAGGGCCACCCGCGCACTCAAGGCGTGCCCCGCCGCGTTGTCCGGCTCCAGCTCGACCATCTGGCGGAACTTGTCACCCGCCGCACCGATCTGCCCCGTCTCCAGGAACATCTCGCCCATCTCGCCCAGCAGATCCACGTCCCCGGGGTCCAGTCGCAACTCCGCCAGGTAAAACTCGCGGGCGGTCTCGATATCGTTCTTTCGCCGGTAGATCCTCGCCAGCGTCCGGCGGACATCCGGGTACTCGCCGTCCAGCTCCAGGCAACGCTTGAAGCAGTAGACCGCCTTATCGACCAGGTCCCGCTCCAACAAGCTCTTGCCGACGTTGCAGAAGCAGTCCGGGCATGCATCGTTCAGGTGCTGGGCGAGGTAGAACATCTCCTCCGCCCGGTCGTGCTGGCCCATCTGCGTATACGTCACGATCCGCTGGCAGTACGAGGGCTCAAACGCCGGGTCGATCCGCTCCAGGGCCTCGAACGCCTCCAACGCCTTCGCGCAGCATCCCAGCCGCGTCAGGTCCATCCCCAGCGCCAGCAGCGCCTCTTTGTCGTTGCCATCGAGTTCGGCGGCCTGCTCGAAGGCCTCCACGGCCTCCTCCAGCCGCCCCATCTGGTCCAGGATGTACCCCCGGTTGCAATGCCAAGCGGCATTGTACGGGTTCATCTCCAGCGCAGCATCGATCTCAGCCAAGGCCTCGGACCACTGTTCCATTTCGAACAGCTCCCGCGCCCGCTCGACACGCTGCTCAGCGTCGTACCAATCGCTCATTAGTGTGAATTCCGCAACGGGATGACTCGCTTCCCGCTGCCTGTACAGTTCCGTACCGCGCAACAACACAACAACTCGTCAAACCACACTACCGCCTATTGTACGGAATCGCGGATTATAGGGCAATACAAAGTGCAGGCTCCGGGAGCGTCTGGCGGGCAGGGCCTTGCGCCGCTGAGAGTTAGCGGGCGGAATCCCCGGGGCAGAGTTCCCGGCTCGGGCCGGTTTGCCGACCCGTCCGATCGGGCGACTTATGTCTTTTTCGGCGTGACCGCCATGAAGGCCGATACCTTCTGGTGGACCTTCTTGCCGCGGCACTGCGGACAGACGGGCTTGATGTTCTTGAGCCGCTGGCTGATCGTCATTATGATCGACCACTCATGTCGGCAGCTCTCGCAGGTATACTCGTACGTGGGCATGACCTAGGCCTCCATGAACATTCGTCGGGCGATCGAACCACGCGGACCCAGTCGGACTCGCAACGGGCAACGCGGACACCTGTATTCTAGCTCGCTCCACTCCCCAAACAAACGCCCCGGCAGAAGCCCCTGAAGGGCTCGTACGCCCCGCTGGCAGGCGGCCGGTACGCCTGTTGTTGTGCCTCAGGGCTCTCCCCCGCCCGCCCGCCAGGCTGATCGCCCCCTCAGTAGCCTCCTTGTTTCCGCCACACCCCGACCATCGCGTCATAGTGTTCGACCGGCATCTCCTGGAACACCGCGTTCGACGCCCCCAGCACGAACCGCCCGCCGGGCTTGCCCACCGCGATCGTCCGCTCCGTCAACGCCCGGACCTTCTCCGCCGGCCCGAAGTGCAGCACCCCGCAATCCACGTTGCCGCACAGACACAGCCGATCGCCCACGCACTGCTTCGCCTGCGCCAGGTCCATCCCCGCGATCGGGTCGATCGCCTGCAGCGCATCCAGCGGCGACGCCGCCAGCAGATCCAGGATCTTCGTGAGGTTCCCGTCGCTGTGCAGGATCGTGTACAGCCCCATCTCCGTCAGGGCCGTCGTCCACTTGTGCAGGTAAGGCAGCCAGAACCGCTCCAACTGCGCAGGCGAGAAGAACACCCCGTGATTGTCCGCGATGTCGCAGGCGTTAAAGACCGCATCCGCCCCCAGGTCCCGCGCCTTCTTTGCAAACTCCAGCCCGTTCTGCAGGGTTTTGGCCGCCTGCTCGTCGATCTCCTCGGGCGCATCGAACAACCGGTAGCAGAACTCCTCGTAACCCGTCCCCCCAGGCGGACAGATCATCCCCGGGACGCCCTTGACCAGCGCCAGTTCCCCCCCGATCACCTTGCGCAGCACGCCCAACTGCTGCCAATGATACTCCTCCGGCAGCCACCAGTACGCAGGCTCCCCAGGCGAGACCTCCCAGTACCGCCCGGGCGAGGTCACCGCGCTATGCCCCAACTTCCGCGCCACCGTCAGGATCGTCTCGGCGTTCTCGTACAGGGCCGTTTCCCTCTGCCCCGCACTCAGGTCCGCAAACGCCTTGCCGACCCTCAGCGGCCGCTCGGCATACTTGTTGAACAGGTGGAACTCCAGTTCCCACATCGGCACGCGGTCAGCCGTCTTGCCCGACAGCGCCGCTACGAATCGCTCCCGTCCGGTCATGAATCAGTCCTTGTGGCAGGGGTGGAACTCGTCGGCTCACCGTTGGCAGGCTCACTGGCAGGCCGGCTCGTGGCCGACCGCTTGTTCATCCCGCCGGGCATGCTCATGCCTTGTGCGACCGCCTCGCCCTTGCGCTTCCCGTATTTCTGGAACACCGCCTTCTTCGCCTCCTCATCCAGGGCCGGATCGTTCCAGGCCAGCATCAGGTACACGCCCACCTCCCGGTCCGCCTCCGCCGCCTGCTGCGCCTTCGCCTCGATCAGCCCCGCTAGCGGCACCACCAGCACCTTTTGCGCAAGCGTGACATCCTTTTGCGACATCGCCTTCTGCATCACCCCGTGGATCGCCTGCCGCGCCAGGTCACCCGTCGGCATCGTCAGGACCCACGCGGCCCCCGCCGCCGGCCGATTCCCCAGGTTCCACTGCCGGACCGCCTCCGCCATGTCCGTCGTGCTACATTTGATCAGCAGGATCTGGTCCAGTACCTCCGGCCCGACCTCCTTTTCGGCCTTCGTCAACTTCTGCCCCAGGTCCGCAGGCCAGGTCGCCGCCGCCCCGAATGACTCCTTGTCCTGGTAGCAGCGGATCATCCGCATCACGCCCATCCGGTCCGCGTAGGCGGCATCGTTCTTGTCCGTGACGATGACCAGCCCCTTGCCCACGGCTGGGTGCCCGGTCGCCTTCTGGTAGTCCCGGATCGCCGTGACCACGTTCCGTCCTACCTCCGCGGCGGCCCGCTCGCTGGATGCATAGATGTACGCCTGCTCCGTCTCGTACAGCCGCCGCCCCAGCAGCGTGTCCTCCGCATGGACTGTCGCCTTGGGCGGCGCGGCACAGCCCGCCACGACCGTCGCCGCGGCCGCCAGGCAGACCAGTCCTCGGATGCCGTACCGTCCGCTCCATCGACCCATCGCCAGCTCCTTGTAGTGTTGACCCATCGGTAGGGCTCCCATCAGGCTACCCGCCCAACCAATCTCAAACAAGTCACGGCGCGCACGCCCCGCTTGAGACATCGCCCGATCGACCGGATAATAAGGTACGTCAAGTGGATTTCTGAAACCAAGGAGACAAACGTGGCCGTCAAGCATGTGGTGCTGCTGAAGTTCAAGAAAGAGACCTCCCCCGAGAAGATCAAGGACATCCTCCACGGGGTCGGCAACCTCCGCAATCAAATCCAGGGGATCCTCGATTTCTCCGCCGGGCCCTACGCCAGCCCCGAGGGCCTCCACCGCGGCTACACCCACGGCTTCGTGATGACCTTCCGCGACGCCGCCGCCCGCGACATGTACCTGCCCGACCCCGCCCACAGGGGCGTCGTCGAGATGCTCCTGCCCGAACTCGAAGGCGGCGTCAGCGGCGTGCTCGCGTTCGACTACGAATACACGCCCGGCCAGTAAGCCAGCCGTCGGACCGCCCGCCAGGGTCCGCCGGATCCAAGGCGACTGCCCGGACAGGAGGGTACTGCCATGATTCAACCGGAGCGAATCCAGGACCTGAATGATGCGCCGGTCCGCTCGGGCCGCTACGTCCTCTACTGGATGCAGGCCTCCCAGCGCGCCGTCTGCAACCACGCCCTGGAATACGCGATTCGCCAGGCCAACGACCGAAAGCAGCCGCTCCTGGCGATCTTCGGCCTGACCGATGACTACCCCGAGGCCCAGGAACGCCACTACGCCTTCCTGCTCGAAGGCCTGCGCGAAACGCAGCAAATCCTCCGCACCCGCGGCATCCAGCTCGTCGTGCAGCGAGAATCCCCCGAACGCGCCGCCGCCCGCCTCGCCGCCGACGCCTCGCTCGTCGTCACCGACCGTGGCTACACCCGCCACCAGAAGGCCTGGCGCCAATCCCTCGCTGATAGCGCCGCCTGCCGCGTCACCCAGGTCGAAAGCGACATCGTCGTCCCCGTCGAAACCGCCAGCACCAAGCGCGAATACGCCGCCGCGACCCTCCGCCCCCGGCTCCGCCGCCTCCTGCCGAAGTTCCTCGTCCCGCTCGAGCCCACCACGCTGCAGCGCGACTCGCTCTCCCTGCCCTTCGACTCCCTCGCAATCGACAACCTCGACGCACGGCTCGCCGACCTGCGAATCGACCGCACCGCCGCCCGCGTCCATGCCTTCACGGGTGGTACCTCCCGGGCCGAGCACCTCCTCGCTGAGTTCATCGCCCGCGGACTCCGCCGCTACGCCACCGACCGCAGCGACCCCGGCCTCGATATCCAGTCGCACCAGAGCCCCTACCTGCACTTCGGCCAGATCAGCCCCCTGCGGATCGCCCTGGCAATCCAATCCTCCCGTGCGCCCCAGGCCGCCAAGGACGCCTACCTCGAGGAACTGATCGTCCGCCGCGAGTTGTCGGTCAACTACGTCCACTACACCCCTCGCTACGATTCCTACGACTCCCTGCCCGACTGGGCCAAACGCACCCTCGCCGACCACGCCTCCGACCCCCGCCCCGTCCTCTACACCGCCTCCCAGTTGGAGCGTGCCGCCACTGCCGACCCCTACTGGAACGCCGCCATGCGCGAAATGCTGGCTACCGGCAAAATGCACAATTACATGCGAATGTACTGGGGCAAGAAGGTCCTCGAGTGGACCCGCAACCCCAAAAAGGCCTTCCGCCTCCTGCTCGCCCTGAACAACAAGTACTTCCTCTGCGGCCGCGACCCCGTCGGCTGGGCGAACGTCGCCTGGTGCTTTGGCCTGCACGACCGCCCTTGGGCGACCCGCCCGATCTTCGGCATGATCCGCTACATGAACGCCGCCGGCCTCGAACGCAAGTTCGACATGCAGGCATACCTGCGCTACGTGGACTCCTTGTGACACAGGCCGGTCAGGGCATATGATCTGCCGGTGGGATGCGCCGGCCCGGATCTGCCGCGCGACCGCCGCGCCGTCGTGCCGCGCGCCGTGACCCCGTAAGAGGTGGGCAGTATGTTTGAGACCATTCGACTGATCGCGGACCATTTCGCCCAGTTGCCCCGTGTCCGCGCCGCGGCGATCATCGGCTCCCAGGCATCCATGCCCGACCAGCACCCCAGCGACTGGGATATGTGGGTCTTCTGCCGCCAGCCCCGCCCCCGCGAGGAAACGATCGACGCCCTCTGGTCAGGGCACCTCTGCCCCCCGCTGTTACGCGGCATGTACATCCGCCGCGGCCGCCTCCGCGTCAGCGGCACCCCCGTCGCCTGCGACGTCTGGGAGATCGAAAAGGCCCGCCGATGCCTCGACCAGGTCCTGCTCGATGCCGACCCCCACCCCGATTTCGCCCCCTCGTTCGCCGGCGCTGACTGCCCCGAAGTCATGTGCCACGATATTCAGACCTGCCAGATCCTCTACGACCACGAAGGCTTCCTCGAACAGTGGAAGGACCAGTTGGCGACCTACCCGCAGCCGTTCCGGGCGGCCCTGCTCGGTGGAGTCCTCTTCGAGGCCCGGTACCGTCTCAAGGATCTGCGCCGCGGCTGCGAACTCCCCGACGTCCCCCTGTTTCACACAGGCCTCTCCCAGTTGTGCCTCTGCCTCCTGCGAATGATCTACGCGATCAACGAACGCTATTTCCCCGGCCTCAAACGCTCCCTGGCCGGCACCAGCGGCATGTCCCGCCTGCCAACGCTCTTCGCCTCCCGGATCGACCAGTTGCTGTCAGCCTCGCTCTCGCCGGACCGCTCCAGCTCCCTGCTGGCCGACGCCCGGCAGTTGACCGTCGACGTCGCGATGCAGTCCCTCGAACTCGGCGGCGACGTCCGCCGGATCGTCATCGAAAAGGGCCTGAACGACTGGCCCGACCTCGACCCGCTCTCCCTCGCCCCGCACCACCCATAAGGCCCAAACCCGCAACCCCCGAGGTCGCCGGCACCCTTCGAGCCTACAATAATTGAAGCGGGCATCTCAACCGATCCGCGTACGGGGGCGGATCAGCCAGTCACAGTAGAAGGGGGCTTTGCATGTCAGATCGGACGACGAGAGGACTGTTCGTGTTAATGGTTGCAGCCGGCCTGCTGACGGCGTCGTCAGCCTTCGCTACGGTGGCTCTGCCACTGGGCGGTACGCTGTAC
>JANYLN010000075.1 GCA_025357795.1 Planctomycetota bacterium | reverse complement strand
TCTGGCCTGCGGGGCTGACGGTGCACCGAAGCCGGTAATGTGCAGTGGTTTGCCCAGCGTGCAGAACCGATCCAACATGCTGGAAATCTGGAACAGGTCACGGACGTGGCCGCCCTGGATGGGCATGCCCATTGGCATCCGCAGTCCGAAGGCGTCGAAGTTGATGCCGCTTTGCAGCAGGACCTCCGCGTACATCACCGGTGGTACGGTGCGGCTCTTGCGGGAGTAGTATTCGCCCCAGGGCTCGACTACCTCGACGATGGCAACCGCCTTGGGAACCAGTTGCTTGACCGTCGCGACCGCTACGCGGGTCAGTTCCATGATCTGCTCGAAGGCGAAGCCCAGGCTGTTGTCGCCGTGCAGGCCGCTGACCACCCGCCAGAACGTCACATGCCGCCCGTAACGCTGTACGACCCGGCGGATGTGCTCGATGGCCATATCGCGGACGGAGTCGAAGTCGTTCTCGTACAGGATCAGCCAGTCAGGAACCTGGTCCTCGGCGAAGCTCAGCAGCGGCCCGGCCATGACCGGGATGTGGTTCTTCACCAGCCAGCCGATCTGCTCGTCGGCAATTGCAAAACTGTAGTCACTCTCATGCTCGCGCGGCTGCAGGCCGCGCCAGGGCATCGCAACCGAGATGATGTCGCTGAACTCGCGGGCCTTGGTCTGCGCCGCCTCGGGCAGACTGGCGGCGGGCAGTTTGACCCCCAAGCCCCGCCGGCTCCCGCTGCCGTTGCGCTTCTTCTGCAGGAACAGGTCCGCATGCACCCGCGCCATTGCCTCGCTGGCGGGAATGCCCACCGAGAGCGACTCGTCGGCAAACTTGGCGGCCTCGCCGCGGTCGTCCGCCTTGAGGGCCTCGATAAACAGGTCCCGCGCGCGGTTCAGATGCTTGTTGACTTCCGTCAGGCCAGGATGGTCGAACAGGCCCCAGTCCTCGATCTTCTGGGCGATCCGCATCAGCCGGCCGCGCGCCAGCTCGACGTTCAGGATGTACGGCTCGTCCCGCTCCGGCAGCCGGGCGGTTTCCAGCAGAAGCGTCCCGGCGCTGCGGACGGGCCAGATCAGATTGAGCGAGGCCGTCCCGGTGGTGCGCTTCTGGCACAGGATGCAGTTGTCCTCGACGCTCAGTTCACTGCGCAGCGGCAACCCCTCGGCCCCGATCAGGTACGCCCCTTCGAGGTTGACCGCCCCGCTGGGCTTACCATCTACGTACATTAGGAAACGCAGCATCTGTGAAGGGCTCTCATGCGGCGCCAACGGCGCGCAGCCAACTGTCTGTTCGTCATAATCTTACGCCGATACATCGCGGCCGCCACCTCGTGTCGTCCCGCGTTCGTGCCCGCCCGGCCAAAGCCGCACCATCACCCTGCGTACCGGCACGAGGTTGCATTATAGGGCCGCCAAGCGCGCCGGCCAAGGACTCCGCGGCCGGGGCGACAGGGCCGGGCTCTCACAGGGCAATTGCATGTGAACGCAAATCATTGCCCTTTGTACTGCTGGCCGCTGTGCCATCCGCGTTCTTGATAGCGCCAGCAGGGGATGGCATGGTCCTGCGCTGTTACAGGACCATTGGTCTTGCCCAACATGCGATTGCCCTGCGGGCTCTCACGAGTACGCGGCAATTTCTCGACACAAGCCTGCCGGAACGGTATTCTGGCATTGCCGCTCCGGACGGGGGCGGGCAACTCTTCCAATGCACCGAACATCTAAGGGCAACCGGGTATTTCGTTATGGCACGGCGTAAAGCAGCAGGCGGCAACGGCAAGTTCCGTGACCGCCGGGGCCAAATGCTTTTCATCGACACCCGCAAGTTGGGGCAGCCTGATCGACCCCACGCACCGGGAACTGTCCGATGACGAGATCGCCCGCATCGCCAAGGCGTACCACGCATGCCGGGGCGAGAAGGACGCGGGTAAGTATGAGGACGCTGCCGGGTTCTGCAAGTCCGCTACCAAGGGTCTGTGCAAGAACAACACCGCAGTTGTTGTTGCCGTTCGTCCCGGAGGGACGGTATGAATTTAGCCCAGGACTTCAGTCCTGGGACCCGGCTTACGTTCTTCCTTCTGTTGTTTAGTCCCGCCAGGGACGACTGAAATGCTCGGAGCCTGGAGAGGGGTCAGATCTTCAATAGTCAACAGCCAGGCTTCGCTCTAACTCCCTGACGACCTCGGCCACGCGGCCGGGCGGATGCAACCGCCATTCCTTGTGCCCTGGCGGCTGACTGAACAGCGCTTCCACTCGAACTCCCCTACAGCCTCGCCATCTCCGCTTCGCTCAGCGGTTTATACCCTGCCCCCTCCAGCACCTTCGCCGCCGCAGCAGGCTGATCCACCTCGAACAGCAGCACCGCCCCCTTGCCCTTGTCTACGACGAACCCGTATGCGTTCTTGAGGTTCACGCCCTTCTCGCGCAGGACCGTCGTCGCCTTGTCCAGTTCGCCCACCTCGCGAAGAATCGGAATCGGGGGAATCATGAAAGCGCCGGTCAAAGCCGGTACAGAGTAGCGGATGCAAGAGCCGCACGAGGAATAGCGAACCGTCTCGACCCGGAGTCATGCGCCGGCGGTGGATCAACACGTCCGGCGGAGGCTGCGTCAGTGGTTGTGCGTCAAGCATCGGATCCGCTGGCTGGGGACCGGCCGGTTCCCGGATGCGTACATCAACGAGGGGCTGGGGCTGGTGCGAGTGCCCCGGCTGACGCAAATCTTCCCGTGGGCGAAATCGCGACTCTCTTGGGCGAGAGCCGGATGCGGGGAATCCGCACGGCCGGTTCGATGAGCGGGCGATGGAAACGGAGTCATGGTGAGGACATTGAGGCCCTGGCAACCGAAAGGGCCAAGCTAACACGCTACGCCTTGCCTTCGGCCACCGCTCGACTCTACCCGAATCTCGAGTACTCGCATCGCTTACTGGTAGAACGAACATGGAAGGCGGCCGCATAGCAGCCGGCGAGTTACGCCCATATGATGGGTTGCAGATTCTCGATCTCAGGCTCATTCAGTCATAGATGATAACAGGCCTGCGGATCGTGGGGACATTTGCCAGCCGTCTCCTGGCCGCGCAATACGATCCTCGCTTCCACCCGGGACGGTTGCAGGAACTCGCGGAGCACGGCATCGAAGGCTTCAGCGCAGCAGGAATCGCCGCACGTGAACAGGTCAACAAAGCACGCTCGCTCCTCGGGGTACGTATGAATGCTGGCATGGCTCTCGGAGAGCAGGATCACCATGGTCAGTCCGTCCGGAGAAAACACGTGCTCGGCATGTTTCAGCACCGTTGCATGGGAAGCCTCGACGGCTTTCATCATGGCGGCACGCAGACCTTCCAGATCACGGATGGCTCTCTTGTCGCAGCCGAGGTAACTGGCCAGCAAGTGCCGGCCGGTGAATTTGTGGATCTTCTGGTTGCCGGGATCATCGCAATCGTCTGCATCGGCATTCTCACAAGCGGTTGCCGGATCCTGGGGCAACATCGCATTGTCCGTGGCGCTAACGACTACGGCAGCCAAACAAATCAGCACAGCTTGCAGCCCGTAAAGCATGAATGTTCTCCGAGGGAGTGGCCTGCGGGCATCCGTGCCCCTCGTCCAAGCCCGAGAAGATCGCACAAATCAGGGGGCTGTAAAGAGCTCCCATCCATTTCTCATCCATTTCTCATCGACTACCACGCTGCATGTGAGATACGGCCCTCACAAAGGGTGCCGGTTCTCATGATATTCTCATCTTCGCCCAAGTAGACTCTCGGCCTTGGCGACACGGCCCCGCTGTGCGCGGCGACCGGTTCCTGCGACCGCAAGGATGTGAGGAAAGATGCTTCATGGAGTTGCACGGAAAACAGTGGTATATCGAGGACACTGACCCGCACGAATTGCACCTGTACGAAGTGGAGGAGTGGCTGGCCCGCCAGCAGACCCACTTCCAGGATGTGGCGATCATCCGCAACCCGTCGTACGGCAAGATCCTGTTTATCGACGGGGCGGTGCAGTCATCGCAGCGGGACGAATACGTCTACCACGAGGCACTCGTGCAGCCGGCCATGCTGCTGCATCCGCGGCCCCAGCGGGTGCTCGTGCTGGGCGCAGGCGAGGGGGCATCGCTGCGGGAGGTGCTCAAGCATCGCAGCGTGGCGCATGCGACGATGGTCGACATCGACGGGGAACTGGTCGGCCTTTGCCGGCGGTACCTGCCGGAGTGGTCGCAGGGGGCCTTCGAGGACCCTCGCGCGCACCTGGTCATCGCGGACGGCAAGGAGTGGGTCGAGCAGTCGCTGGACCGGTTCGACGTGATCTTCATGGACCTGACCGATCAGATCGACCTGGGGCCGAGCTTCCAGCTGTACACGCAACAGTTCTACCAGGCGCTCAAGAAGAGGCTGAACCCCGGCGGCATTCTGGTCGTCCAGGCCGGGGAGCTCTCCGTGTACGAGTACTTCTCGCACAGTTCGATCCGCAAGACGCTGGGCACGGTCTTCCCGTATACCCGCAGCTATCTGCAGCAGGTGCCGTCGTTCTATGCGCAGTGGTCGTTCGTGATTGCCAGCGACCAGGACATCCCGCGCAGCGTGGATGAGCGGGCCTTTGATGAGAACATCGCTTCGCGTCTAATGGGGCCTCTGCAGTCCATCGATGGCGCCGCTTACAACCGGATGTTCTCGCCGCCCAAGGACCTGTCGAGCCTGATCTACGATTCGGGCACGGTCGTTACCAACGAAAAGGTGTTCACGGAGGCATACGAGGCAAGCCAGGCCTCCGATGGCCCGACCCAAGTGCCGGCTGCGAAGGACATCGCATGATCCCCGCGGCAATCAGCACGCGTGATGCCCCGCGAATGCTTTCGTTCGCCGAGGCGGCCGGCAAGGATCTGCGGAGCCTGTTCCGGCAATACTTGCAGCCGAGCGAGGAGCCATTCTTCCTGGACATCGCCGGGCCTGAGCCGCGCATGACGTACAAGGACTTCGCGGAGTACTGCCGCGAGGACGCCGCTACGTGGGTGATCCTGCGGGATGACCAGTTGGCCGGCTTTTTCCTGCTGTTTGACATCCAGCCGGGCCTGGAGCTGGCCAACCTGGACCTCGGGTCGTTCTCGAGCCTGCCGGCACCGAACTCCGTTGAGGCCGGCGAATGGGACGAGGCGCTGCGCCTGGCAAGTCGCAAGGCCGGGGTTAGCCGGCTGCAACTGCTTGCGCTGCCGTCCCAGGAGAAGAAGATCGCCCTGTGCGAGTCGCTGGGGTTCCGGCCGGAGGGGGCGCTTCGCGAGCACTTCTTTCACAGGGGCAGATATCACGACATGGTAGTGCTAGCGCGATTGGAGCCGCAACGACATGGCGGTTGAGGTGACCGACAACGAGGCTGTCTTCGTCGCCCGCCGTGTCGATGCGCGGGACAAGGCGACCCTGCTCCGCTGGTATGGCGATCCGGCCATCCAGGCGACGCTGGAGGACGAGCACCGATCCCTCGCGCAGCTGCGGCAGAAGGTCGAGGACCTCGTCTCCTGCGATCCCTATGAGGACTGCCGGTGCGTGATCCTGTGCCAGAGGGACTCTCGCCCGATCGGCATGGCCTATTTCATGTGGATCAACTGGATCAGCCGGACCGCCGAAGTGGACCTCATGCTCTCTCCCGAGCTGTCGCACGGGCCGCTGACCGGTTACCTGATGATGGTGAAGACCGCCGACATGGCCTTCCGGGAATTCAACCTGCACAAGATGTACGGGTTCATCTACGGAGACAACCGGCGGAGCCTGCGGCTGTTTCAACGTTTTATGCATGTGGAAGCCGTCCTGAAGGCCTATGCCAAGCGCGGCTCGCGGTACGAGGACGTGCATGTGCTCGGAGCGCTGGCCAGCGACTACGACGCATTCTGCAAGAAGTACCGCCAATGACCACCGACGCCACCACCTCCGGCTGGCAACGCGTGCGGCCTCTGCTGAGGCTCCTGCGGGACCACTTCCTCTCGCGGCGATTGGTGGTGATCTCCTGCCTATTCATCGGTCTTGTGGCGGCGACGGATCTGCTCGGGCCGTGGCTGGTCATGAAGGCGATCGATACGATCGTGGGGCAATACCATGCCGGGATCGCCGGACCCGACGCCTCGGCTGCCTTCAGCCGCGTGCTGGGCATTGCGGGTGTCATGGTGGGGCTGATCTTCGTGCAGTACGGATCGCACTCTCTGCTGGTCCGGATGCAGAACCGGATGATGTACCAGGGGGCGGCGCGGCTGCGATCCGAGTTGTACGGCCGACTGCAGGCCCAGCCCCTGGCCTTCCACTCGCAGCGACGGGTGGGCAACCTCCTGACCAGCTTGGTGACGGACATTCAGACGCTGCAGGACATGTCGCTGGAGTTGATTTCCAGGGTTCCGTTCGACCTGTGCGTCCTGTCGGGCCTGCTGCTGGTGATGTTCCTGGTCAACGCGGTTCTGGCGCTCGGTGTGGCCGGCTTCCTGTTGGCGGCCTTTCTCATTGGCCTGCGCCTGGGCCGGCAAGGCTGGCACAGCCAGGAACAGGCGATGGATGCGACGGCTGCCTTCACCTCGCGAGTGCAGGAGTCCCTGAATGGAATCCGGACCATTCAGTCCTTCGGGGCCGCCGCTCAGGAACACGAGGGCGTGGCGCAGCTGTCCGGGCAACAGGCCCAACAGATGCAGGAGGCTGGCCAGGTGCACGCCACCGTGACCCCGTTCTTCGGCCTGTCGGAGTATGCCGGCATCCTGCTCGTCCTGGTTGTCGGCGGGTGGTGCGCCCTGCACGGGACCCTGACAGCCGGCGGGCTGGTCGCGTTCCTGGCCTACATGGAGATGGCCGCCGAACCGATCGCCCGGGTCGCGGAGTTGCTGCCCAAGGCCCAGAAGGCGATGGTGGCCGCCCGGCGCGTCGAGACCTCGCTGGCGGAAACGGCAGCGCCCGCCGCATCGGTATCCATGGTCAGTCCAGCGAGTATCACCGGCGAAGTCCGCGTCCGGGACCTCGGTTTCGCGTATCCGGGTGGCAAACTGGCGCTGCATGGCGCCCACTTCACCGTCATGCCGGGCGAGAAGGTGGCAGTGATCGGCGCGAACGCGGCCGGCAAGAGCACGCTCTTCGACCTGCTGCTGAAACTACAGTTCCCCACGCAAGGCAGCATCGAAATCGACGGTATCGACCTGCAGACCATCGCCCCGCAGGCCTGGTGCAGCCTGGTCGGCGTGGTGCCGCAGGACATCGTGCTGCTGAACCGGACGATCGCCGAGAACATTGCCTTGGGCACAGCGGACTTGTCCGACGTGCAGCAGGCGGCCCGGGAGGCGGGCGTGCACGAGGCTATCCTCCGGCTGCCCAAGGGCTACGACACGCTACCGGGCGAGCGTGGGGTGTGCCTGTCTGGGGGCCAGCGCCAGCGTATCGCCATCGCGAGGGTCTTCCTGCGGAACCCGAGGATCCTCCTGCTGGACGAGCCGACGGCGGCGTTGGACTTGCGGAGCGAGGCGGCCCTGCTGCCGCCGTTGGCCACCTTGTGTCGGGGACGCACGACCTTCATTGTGTCACATCGCCCAACGGTGCTCGAGGAGGTGGACAAGGTTCTGTTGTTGGCGGACGGGCGGCAACTGGCGTTCGATACCCCGCAGACCGTCTGGCAGGAGTTCCTGCAGTACCGGCTTCTGTTCCCCGCGGCCTGGGAGGCTGCCGGCCATTCGGTTGAGCCCGTCGCCGATCGAACATGATCCCGGGAGGATCCCGACCGGCACCGCGTGAATTCAGAAGCCTGATCCGTTAGAATACGCGCCGCCGGTGGTGGCCCGTGAAGGCCCAGCGGTGGTGTCTTGCCTGGGATGTCAGCCATGCGACTGTTGTTGATCGAGGATTACCCGCCGCTGCAGAAGGCCCTGGTCCAGGGACTGCAGGAAGCCGGTTTCGCCGTGGACGCCACGGGAGACGGCGAAGAGGGGTTGTGGTTCGCCCAAACCAACGACTACGACGTGATCATCCTGGACCTGATGCTCCCTAAGGTGGACGGCCTGACCATCCTCAAGCAACTGCGGCAGGAAGGGCGTCAGACCCACGTGCTGGTCCTGACGGCCAAGGACACGTTGAACGATCGCGTCCACGGGCTCAACCTCGGGGCCGACGACTACATGAGCAAGCCATTTGCCTTCGAGGAGCTGCTGGCGCGGGTCCGGTCCCTGGTACGCCGCCGGTACCAGGACAAGGACCCCGCGATCGAGATCGAGGACCTGCGCATCGACACCATTGCGCAGCGCGTGCAGAGGGGGGCCGAGGACATCCACCTGACGCCTCGCGAGTTTGCCCTCCTGGAATACCTGGCCCGGCGGGTCGGCAAGGTGGTTACCCGCACCGACATCTGGGAGCATGTGTACGACTTTCATGCCGAGGCGTCCAG
>JANYLN010000068.1 GCA_025357795.1 Planctomycetota bacterium | reverse complement strand
GCAACAGCGCAGGACCATGGTACCCGGCCGGGAACTCTTGCATGCAGGGGCGTAGAGGCAGCCAGGGTGCGCGCCAACGATAACGATGCAGCACAAGGCTGTCGGGGCCAGGGGGCTGCAACGGCGGAGGGTGGTACGAGGCGGCGGCGGGGGTGGCCTCGCTGGATCGAATTGCGCGAAAATGATCTTGGGCGGCAAGGGATTGCGACGGGTACTACAGGGGTGGAGGCTATGGGGGAGCGGTTGGCGGGGATTGCGCGGATCGACAAGTCTCGTAGGATGCAGTTGTTATAGATATTACAGAGAATAAGAAGGTGCTGTCGGCGAGCTGGGGACATAGAGTCTAGCATCCGGGTGGCTGGCGGATTCGATACTGTGAGGCAGCTGCCGTCGCCGGGGCGGGCCGGTCGGTACCTTGTCTGGTCCGATCGGCAAGAATAGCATTTCATGACACAACACGTGGGGACCGTTCAGAGAAGCAGCAGGTGGAGAATATGAAACCGCGTCTAATCTATGGCATGGGCGTATGTGCGGTCTTCTGGGCGAGCGTTGCTCTGGCGGGGCCGATCGGCGCGGCTGACAACAGCGGCGCGGGCGGCGTGCCCACACTGCTGAAGCTGGTGCAGAACCTTGGCCAGCAGCAGTTGCACGGGCAACTCGGCTCGCCGGCGCGCGGCGGGGGGGAGGTCAGCGTATACCTGCAGTCGCCGGCGGCAAGCGTGCCGAGCGGCGGGTTGTCGATGGTGTACGTGCCGGGCAACACCTTCCGACCAGACATGGGCACGCTGCAACTGGCGGCGCAGCGGAACTGGCTACAGACCACGCCGGCGGGCCAGAACCTGGGCTTCACGAGCACCGGGTATGACCTGGGCCAGACGCTGGGCGTGAGCGTGACCGAGTTGGGCAACTACCTGTACGTGGTGCATGTGCCGTTCAATATTGCGATCAAGGATCGCTATACGGATCCCGGGCCGGCGGCGGGCGGGCCTCTTCCCGTGGTGGTTCCTGCTCCATCCTCCACCATGCTGGGGCTGTTGGGTCTGGTGCTGATCGGCTGCGGGATCATCCGCGTGGGACGAGTCAGCAGGATCGTCCACGCTTGAGGCGAAGGTGCGGCGTCGTAGTAACAGGTTGCGGCCCGCCAGGGCAAGGGTTCTGGCGGGCCTTTTTGTGTTATTCGTTTTGCCAGGTGTCAGTAGCAACCACGACCAGGGCAACGGTGGTCGGGGCTTCAGGTGCGGGTGGCAGGCGGGGCGTCGGGGGGCGGGATTTCGGATTCGGCGGGGACCTGGAACGGTTCGAGGCTGGCGGGGCCTTCGCTGGTTTGCTGCAACTGCAGGACCTTCTGCTCGGCCTGCTTGAGGATCCGCCTGCAGTGGGCGATGAGTTTCATGGCGTCCTCGTAGCGGGCGACGGACTCTTCGAGGCCGACGTGGCCTTGCTCGATCTGCTGGACGATCTCCTGGAGATGCTCGTAGGCCTGCTCGTAGCTGATCTGGCGGATTTCGTCATCGGTGTATCGTTTGCCGGGTTTCCTGGCCATGTCGCGTGTGCCTCACTCGATGCGCCCATTCACGTCCACGTTCCTCGCCACTACTGGAGCGATCCACATTATACGGGGGCGACGGCGGCAGTGGAATTGGACAGGCGGGGACCGATAGGATTGAAATATCGGGGGCTTGCCCATCATCCTACTTCGGAGGGTTCGCCTGATGAAGCCACAGGGGCTGGGGAAACTGGCGTGGGTGTGCGTGCCGGCGGTGCTGGCGGGCTTGGGTTGCGCGGGGCCCGGGGCGGCGCCGGTGGGACAGACTGTTTACTATCGGGACGGCCGAGCGGTGCAGACGGTGGTGGCGACTCCGACGGCGCAGGGGCTGGGAGGGACGGCGGGGTCGCGCGGGGCGGGGACGGTGCGGTGGGCGTATGTGACGGGCGACATTGTGGCGGGCTCGGCGGCGGTGGGGGCAGACGGGACGATCTACATCGGCTCGGACGACGGGCGGCTGTATGCGCTGCGGCCTGACGGGTCGCGACGGTGGGAACTGGGGACCGGGGGGGCGGTGCGCGCGTCGGCGGCGATTGGAGCGGACGGGACGATTTATGTGGGTTCGACGGACCAGAACTTCTATGCGGTACGGGCGGACGGGACGACCAAGTGGCGATTGGGGCTGCCTGGCCGACCTTCGACGGCGGCGATCGGGGCGGACGGGACGATCTACGTCGGCTCGAGCGATGGGACGATCTTTGCGCTGAACGGTGACGGGGGTGTGCGGTGGCAGTACCGCACGGGCGGGTCCACGTCGGCGCCGGTGGTGGCGGCGGACGGTACGGTGTACGTGGGCTGCGGTGACGGGCGGGTCTACGCGATCCGCAGCGATGGGGCGCTGCAGTGGACGTTCCAGACGGGCGAACCGATCTACCCGTCGCCTGCGATCGGCTTCGACGGGACGATCTACGCGGGCAGCGACGATCGGCACATCTACGCGATCAATCCGGACGGGACGCAACGGTGGGTATTCATCACGCTGGGTTGGGTGCGTGCGAGCCCGGCGGTGGGGGTGGACGGGACGATCTACGCCGGTTCGACGGACGGGCGGCTGTACGCGATCAACCCGAGCGGCGGGCTGCGGTGGGTGTTCATCAGCCGGGCGAGCGGTGGCACGGCGGCGGGGTTTTACAGCACGCCGGCCCTGAGCAGCCAGGGGATGATCTATGCCGCGGATGTCACGGGCTATGTCTACGGGCTCGACGCGAACGGGGCGAGCCGGTGGGTGACCCGGTTGTCCGACCAGCCGATCGTATCGTCGCCGGTGATTGGGGCGAGCGGGGAGATCCATCTGGGCAGCAGCGACGGGCGGGTCTACACGATCGCGGGGGCGGGCACGTGGGCGGATGGGGCGTGGCCCATGTATCAGCACGATCCGCGGCACACGGGGCGATTCGGGGGCTTGCAGCCCGTGGGGGCGGGGCCGGTGGTCAGTAATCTGTTCGCGGTGGGCGAGATGGTGCCGCAGAGGCAGGGGCCACTGGCGGTCTCGTGCATGGCGACGGCGGCGGGGGGGGCGGTGCGGAGCGTGACGGCGAACCTGGCGGAGGTGGGCGGCGCGTATGCGCAGGCGCTGGAGCGGACGGCAGGCGATCAGTACGCGTGGTCGGGGATCGTCATGCCAGGCAGCGCCGGGGGAAAAGGGATCACGGTGACGGCCACGGACGAGAAGGGGAACACGGGCACGGCGCGGACGACGATTGCGGTGGCGCCGCCTGCGGCGGGGGAGCCGGGGGCGGTCCGCTGGCGGTTTCCGACGTCGCAGGGGGAGGTGATCTCCTCGCCTGCGATCGGGGCGGACGGGACGGTGTACGTCGGCGGCGAGGACACGCAGATCCACGCGATCGGCCCGGATGGCACAGAACAATGGAGCCACGGCACACTGGCGCGGGTGAACTCGTCGCCTGCGGTGGGGCGGGACGGCACGGTGTACGCCGCGTCGGGGGACAGCCGGGTGTATGCGTTTCGCGCGGACGGCAAGCTGCTCTGGCAGTTCAACACGGGGGGCTGGATCCGGTCGAGCCCGGCGATCGGGGCGGACGGGACGATCTACATCGGCTGCCATGATAACAGCGTGTACGCGATCCAGCCGGACGGTTCGCCGAAGTGGCGGTACGGGACCGAGGGCGAGATCATGTCGAGCCCGGCGGTGGCGGCGGACGGGACGGTGTACGTGGGCGGCTGGGACCACAATTTCTACGCGATCCGCTCGAACGGCACGGCCAAGTGGACGCTGCGGGGGGACCAGCCTTTCCTCTCGTCGCCTGCGATCGGGGCGGATGGGACGATCTACATCGGCTGTCGGGACGGGAACCTCTACGCGATCTACCCGGAGGGCAGCCGGCGGTGGGCGCTGGCCACGGGGGGCTGGGTTGATTCGTCACCTGCGATCGGGATGGACGGGACGATCTATGTGGGGAGTTGGGACCACAACGTGTATGCGGTGAGTCCAGCCGGTACAGAAAAATGGCGATTCGAAACGGAGGGGATCGTCGATGCGTCGCCCGCGGTGGCGGGGGACGGGACGGTGTATGTCGGGTCGCGGGACGGGTCGCTGTATGCGCTGAATCCGGATGGGACGCTTCGTTGGAAGCTTTCCACGGGCGGGCCGATCAGCAGTTCGGCGGCGGTGGACGAGGGCGGGACGGTGTACGTCGGGTCGGGGGACCGGCATGTCTACGCGGTGTATGGCACGGGCGGGGCGGCGAGGGGGGTGTGGCCCATGTTCCGACATGATTTGCGGCACACGGGGCGGGCAGGGACGGGGGACAGGGTGAGGGGATGACAGGGTGAGAAGGTGCAATCGCTGCGACAGCGGCTGACGAGGTGCAACAGCCGCGGCGGCTACTCTTACGGAGGATATGGCATGAGACAGGAACAGATCTGGTGCACGTGCCTGCTGGCGGGGTTAGCGACGGCGCTGGTTGTGCTGGTGGCGGGGTGCCCGGGCAGCGGGAACATCGGGCCGAAGCTGTTTCCGCCCCAATTGACGGGGGCGGCGGTTGCGGCGACGGGGGGGACGTTGACGCAGAACCAGGTGAACGCGGTGAGGGCCAGCGCCAGTGCCGTGGACATCGACGGCACGGTGAAGACGGTCACGGTGGATCTCTCGGCGATCGGGGGACCGGGTGCGTTGCCGCTGGCATTTGACACGGCCAGTAACCTCTGGATCGCGACCACGACGGTTACGCCGACGGTGGCGGGTTCGCGGCGGGCGACGTTCACGGCGGTGGACAACAACGGCCTGAGCGGCACCGCCACGGCGACGATCGACGTGGTGGGCGGTGGCGGAAACGGGGCGCCGCTGTTGACGAACCCGACGGCGACGGGGGCGCTCAACGCCAATTTCGTCAGCCAGGTTACGGTTTCGGTGACGGTGACCGATACGGGCGGCACGATTACGGGGGTGACGGCTGACCTATTGTCGGTTGGTGGGCTGAACAATCAGCCGCTGACGCTGTCGGCGACTCCGGGGGGCCTGTGGTCGTTCACGGCGCTGGTGATTCCGCCGAGTTCGGGCCAAAAAACGATCACGTTCACGGCGACGGACAACCTGGGGGCGACGGGGACGGCGAGTACGACGGTTACGGTGGTCACGCCGCTGCCTTGAGGGGCGGCGGGGCTTGTCCGCAGCCGAACAACAACGACGGCCACAGCCGAGGGCGGCTGCGCTACAAACATCAACAGCAACAACCACAGCAACGGCAAGAGAGCCACAAAGGGCACAAAAACGGCAACGGCAACAACAGCAACAAACGACCAAGAGCCGTTGGCGACACGCTGGTTGAATACGCACATAAGAGGAAACGACCAAGAATCTGTCGGGTGGGGAATTCTTCGCCGGCTGAGAAGAAATCGCGGAATAGCAGTGCAGATTGAAACGGCAACGACAGCAACAACGCCACAGATGAACACGGATGGACACGGATAACGGCAACGGCCACAGCCGGGGGCGGCTGCGCCACAATAACAACAGCAACGGCCATAACCATGGCCACGGCCAGAACTACAGCCACGGCCCCGCTGAAGGGGGAACTCGAACAGTCCTTCGTCAAGCAAAGACACGTCGCGGGCGCCACGCCTGGACTACGAACTCAGACATGGCGTGGGTCAGGTCGGGCGTGTTTGGGGGCCCGGGCGCGGCTGGGTGAAGGACTCGGCCGGGGCCTCGGGGGGCAGTTCTTCGTAGCGACGCCGCTGGAGGAACATGCGGATGGCCAGGTAGACGATGGGCAGGATGCCGGCGACGATGAACAGCAGGTCGCCTGGCATGCGGGCCCATTCGATCCAGCGGATGGCGGGCTGCTCGAAGAAGGCCGGTTCGCGGGCGTGGGCGTAGCCGTTGGCGTAGGCGTCGTAGAGCTGGGCAATGCCGAGGGGGCTCAGGTTGACGAAGAGCATCCAGGCGAGGCCGATGTTGAGGCCCCAGAAGGAGATCTTCATGGCGCGTTCGCTGGCGCGGTCCGGGGGGATGAAGTAGCGGGCGACGAACATGAAGAAGCCCATCGCCAGCATGCCGTAGACGCCCATCATCGCGCCGTGGGCGTGATTGGCGGTGAAGGCGGTGCCGATCTCGTAGTAGCTGACGATGGGGAGGTTGATGAGGAAGCCGAAGACGCCGGCGCCGAGGAAGTTCCAGAAGCCGACGGCGATCAGGAACATGACCGCCCATTTGTGGGGGAAGGCGTGGGCAGAGGTGCCGGTGAGGGACTGGCCCGTGCGTGAACCGGCAAGGGATATGAATCGCCAGGCCTCGAAGGTCAGGAGCAGGAGCGGGATGACCTCCATGGCGGAAAAGACCGCGCCGAAGGCCATGAACATCGCGGGGGTGCCGCTGAAGTAGAGGTGGTGCATGGTGCCGATGACGCCGCCTACGCTGTAGAGGATGATATCGAGGTAGACGACGCGGGTGGCGGTGGTCTGGCGGACGACGCCCAGCAGGACGAAGATGCAGGCGACCATGATCGTGGTGAACAGTTCGAGGAAGTCCTCGACCCAGAGGTGGACCACCCAGAATCGCCAGAAGTCCACGACCGTGTAAGAGCTGTTCTTCCAGAAGACCAGGCCGGCGGCGTAGAAGATGGGGATCGAGAGGGCGCTGTAGAGGAACAGGTAGGGGAGGTTGCCGGGGTGCTCGCCTGGCAGGCGGCGCCAGAGGCCGCGGGCGAGGATCGCGACCCAGAGCAGAAGGCCCACCACCAGGAGGATCTGCCAGAGCCGGCCGAGATCGAGGTATTCCCATCCCTGCATGCCGAGCCAGAACCAGGGGCCCTTGGCGGAGAGGTGGCCCATGATGCCGGCGTATTCGCCCGCCAGGCTGCCGAGCACGACGACGACGACGGCGGCGAAGAGGCCGATGGCGAGTTTGTCCTGGTGTTTGGGTTCGCGGCCTGCGATCATGGGGACGAGGAAGATGCCCATTGCCAGGAAGCTGGCGGAGACGAAGAACAGGGCGAGCTGCAGGTGCCAGGTGCGGGTGAGGTTGTAGGGGAACCAGCGGCCGATGTCCCAGCCGTAAAAGCCAGCGGGTTCGACGTGGTAGTGGGCGTTGGCCCCGCCGAGCAGGCCCTGGAGCAGGAACAGGCCGGCGACGACGAGGAAGTACCAGGCGGTGGCGCGCTGGCTGGGGGTGAGGGCGACCTGTTCGGGGGGGCGGAAGCGGAGTTTCTGATCCAGCTCTTCCTCGGCGGCGGGGTGCCAGCCCAACAGGTCGTAGCGGCCCACGGCGAAGAGGACCAGGCCGGCACCGCCCAGCAGGGCGATGAGGCTGAGGACGCTCCAGATGAGGGTGTCGGCGGTGGGGGCGTTGCCGGCGAGGGGCTCGGGGGGCCAGTTGTTGGTGTAGGAGTGTTCGCGGCCTGGTCGCTGGGCGGCACAGGTCCAGGCGGCCCAGGAGAAGTAGGCGGTCAGTTGGCGGGATTCGTCGGCGGATTGGATGTAGATGCGTTTGAAGCCCTTCTGCTGGGACTGCAGGCCGAAGTATTCGCGGTAGAAGGCGAGCATGCCATCGAAGGCGTGGGCCTGTCCGGGGGTGTAGACGAGGGTGTTGGTTTCAGGATTGTAGAGGTTGTGCTTGCATTCGGATCGGACGCGCTCGGCGGCGTCGGCACGGGAGAGGCCTTGGCCCTGGTAGAAGGAGGCCATGATGAGCCCCTGGCGGTTGAGGTATTGGGCGGTGAAGTCGGGGCCGAGGTAGGCGCCGTGGCCGAAGAGGGTGCCCATCTGCATCAGGCCGTAGCGCTGGAAGACGTGCTGGCCTGCGCGGATGTCGTCGCTGGTGAAGAGGACCTGGTCATCGGCGGTCACCACGCGGGCAGGGGTGGGGGGGCTCTGCGTGCTGACGCGGACCGCGAGGAACCCGAGCACGGCGAAGCCGATGATGAAGGTCAGCAGGGCCGTCTGGAGCCACAACGATGAGATTACCATACGCGGCTGTGGTTGGTGCATGGGCAGCATCCTCTTGTAACGGGTTTGCAGAAGTATAGGCATGCACGAGCCGGACCTCATGGCTGGCAAGGGAGGATGCGGGGAGGGGGTGTGCCCAGAAATCCGGGCGACGCATCCAAAACGTAGACCCGACCGCTGTTCTTCATAGCGTCAGCAAGGGTCGCCATGCTCCTTTTCCGAGTTTGCCCGGAAAAACGGGCACGCCGCGGGGAGGTGTGAGTGCCGGTCGGTGTTGACGGGCGGGGGGATTGTCGGCAAGCTGCAGGGGGAACGGGCGGGGCAGAGGCCGGCAAGAGGACAAGACGTGAGACAACGATGGATCCTCAGAAGGAGTGACTGGGTCGCCCTGCTGGTGTTTGCGGTGGGGCTGGGCCGGATGGCCTATTCTCTGAGGGGTGCGGAGTTCCATCGCCTGGACCGCGTGGACATCGTGCTGCTGATGCCGGGGCTGATCTTGTGGGGGGTGGCCCTCTTGTGGGGGGTGGCCCTTACGATCTGGCATATCGGCCGACGACGGGAGCGGCAGGCACTGCAGGAGCAGGAGGAGACGCAGCGGCGGGGCTATGCCAGCAAGATGCTGATGCCGGCGGGGGACCAGGCGGCGACGGTGATCGTGAGGGCGGCGACAATGCTGGTTGTGCTGGGGGCGCTGCTTGGCATAGGAATCGCCGTAGCGGGGCACATAGGCTATATCCGGTCGAGCCAGCAGGTGTTCGTGGTCACGATGGGGGCGGTGATCGTGATGTTGGGCGGCTCGCTTCTGATGGGGATCCGGACGCGGCGGAGATTGAGGGAACAGAACCGCAAGTACGACGAACCGTGGTGTCCGCTGTGCGAGTATGTGTTGTATGGGGCGGAGGGGCGGCGGTGCCCGGAGTGCGGGATGTTGTTCAACCTCGACGAGGTGAACACGAACATGGCGTACCTGGATGAGCAGGGGCGGCTGCAGCCGAAGAGCGACAGGACTGCGTAACGAGATTGTGCGGGTTGCGGCGGGGCCTTACTTGGGCGTGGCCGCGACGGTTTGTTCGGCGACGTGGACGCCGGTCCAGAGGCTACGGCAGCGGGCGACGAAGCGGGCGCCCAGTGGGGGGCTGAGGGTGGAGGTGGCGGCGCGGGCGCCGGGCTGGCTGATCTCGAGCTGCCACTTGTCGGGGCTCTGCATGCAGCGGATGTTGGTCGGCTTGTTCATCTCGAACTCGCGGCGGGCGGAGAACTTCTTGTAGATGGCCCGGCGGTTGGTCAGGATCACGCCGGCGGTGCCGAGTTCGGTCTTGGAGAAGTCGGCGTCGGGGAAGTACTCCACGAACTTCTCGCCGGTGCGGCGTTCGAACCAGTTGGTCAGGCGGTTGCGTACGCCGAGGGAGAGGGTTCGCCAGGGGTCTTCCTTCTGGTGCTGCCAGGCGTCCAGGACCATCTGGTAGTCTTCGCTGTTGGCGCCGCCGTTGGTAGCCAGGAAGTCCGCGGCGACTTCCAGGTTGGCGATCATGATCTGGCAGTATTCCTTTTGGCCGTGGGCGAGGACGTGGGTGAGGATCTCACCTATGGTCGAGCAGTCCGGGCAGACGTAGTAGGGCAGGGGCAGGCTGTAGGGGGCCGACAGGACCTTGATCTGGGGGAGGCGGGCGAGGTATTCCTGCGGGGACTGGCCCTGGTAGTCGGCGAGCATGCCGGCGGACTGCTGGGCGTCGGTCTCCTGGAAGCGCATCTGGTCGCGCGGGGGGAGGCGATCCGTCCAGACCAGCAGCTGCACGCGGAGGTTATCGGGGCTGCTGCAGGCGATGCACTTGCGAGGCAGGCTGCCGCGGAGCTGGTAGTCGGGCAGCCGCTCGGCGGGGAATTCGAAGTAGGCGCCCATTTCGTCGATGCGTTCGAGGCGGACGGGTTCGAGACGGGGCGTGGTGGCCAGCGATTGCTCGGGCGCGGCGACGGCCGTGGAGCCGGCCGCCTTGGAGGCTGGGGCTCCTCTGGTGGCTTTGACGGGGGTGCCGCCCAGGGCGGTGTCGATGGGCTTGGGGGGGATGGCGCCCTCGAAGAGCCACTCGGCGACGGTGTCTTCCATCAGATCGGCTGGGGCTTCGAGCACGAAGATGGTCTGGCAGTCGTTGCAGCGGGCGCGCTTGCCGATCAGGTGCACGGGGACCTTGAACTTGAGGCTGCAACCCGGGCAGACGACGAGGATGTTCTCTTTCATGGCGACTCTCCCGCATGGCGACAGGCAACGCAGTAGACTTGAATATGCGATACGCTATTAGTACAGACGGCTGACGGCCCGGTTTATTTCCGCTGCCTGCATCCTGCGCTCGACCTGGTTCGCGCGACTGTCTCACTTCTGGGTGATATGCACGCTATAGACCGGATGCCCGGCTGCCGGGCCTATTTCAAGTTACCTTCCGCTGGGGCGACGGTCAAGGAAAAAACCGCGCAGCAGCGACGACAACTCTTTCGGGACACGGCAGTTGGCCAGGGTCCCTGGCGAATCGGCCTGGCCATCGAGATCTGCCTGGCACATCCATAAGAGATCGGCTGAACCTTGACGGAAGCTGAGGTGGCTTGGCTGATCTACTGTACGCGGCTGTGACGGGTCGGACGCAAGGGGGGATGGCAAGATCTGGTGCGGGCGGGGCGGCCTATTTGGGATAGGGGGAGTGGGTATGGCGGGAAATCGGGGCTGTATCAGGAGTTCCTGGAATGGGGCGGGGGTTGGATGAGAGTGTGCCAATCTTCTGGAATTGCGAAGATGGGACAGGTCGGGCTGAATCGGGACGAGCCGGGGAGGGCAGGGGTGGGCGGCTGACTATAATTGAACGGCGGCGATTAGGCTTCTGGGCCAACTCTTTGGGTACTGGTGTCATGCCTGGCGAAACGAGATATCGACGGAGCTGCGGGTTCAAAACGATAGCGGTGCTGCACTGGGCGGGGTTGGTGCTGGCGATGGCTGGCGGGCCGGTTGCGGCGCAGGTGCAGGGGGATCTGGCGCCGATCCATCGTCGATTCGAGGTGCATCGGACCGAGGGCGGCTACGAGCTGCTGGGGTTCCGGGCGTCGGTGGGCAGGGAGAATCGGTTCGTGCTGGCGGCGGGGATTCCGGCGGCGCGGGCTCGCGAGCAGATGCTGTCGGTCGGATGGGAAGAGTCGTACGGGTTGCTGGATCCGACAGGCCGGGCGCTATGGGGGCGGCGCGTGCGGTTCAGCGATGTGGTCGAGACGGTGGCGGTGGTGCTGGATCCGAGCGACGGCTACGTGCGGACGGTGGTGTATGAGCGGCAGCCTGCGCTATACTCGCGGGCGGGGTTGCTACGGTATTTGGAGGCGGCGTTTCGCGAGGGGCGGGTGTTGGTCAGCAGCGAGGATCGTGTGTCCATGGAGTATCCGCTGCGGGGTGGGCAGGTGCTGCGCGTCGAGGCGACGCGGCTGGGGGAGCAGAAGGCACGGTGGCGGATCGTGTATCGGATGGATGTGGCGGGGCCGGCGAGGACGACGGGGGAGTAGGGGGATGGCTGTAATTCGTTATTGGTTAACGGCCACGACCAAGACAACGACAGCCACGGATGACCGCAGGGCGGGGCTTAGAGCGTTTTCGTATCATTTCCAGCGGGAGCGAGAGCATGGTCCTGCAACAGTGCAGGACCATGGTACCCAAAACAAGATGCCGGACGCTACACATCAACAGAATCCGATCTAGCCGCAACCGAACAACAACTGAATCCGCAGATTTCACAGCGCGGGGCTTGCCCGCAACCGAACAACGCTAGCAACAACAGCAACGGCAAGAGAGCCACAAAGGGCACAAAACTACAAGAACAATAACGACCCAGAGTTGCCAACGGCACACGGGTTGAATACGCACATAAGAGGAGACGACGCGAAGGATCTGTTGGCTGGGGAATTGTTCGCTGGCCGAGAAGAATTCGCGGAATAGCAGTGCAGATTGAAACGGCAACGACAGCAACAACGCCACAGATGAACACGGATTCACACAGATAACGGCCACGGCGACAAAGACACGGCGCGGGCGGAGGCCGGGACTGTGAACTCATGCGGTATCCGGTGGACGAATAGGGGCGCAAGGAGAAGGCCGATGCTCGGGGAACCGGGCATCGGCCTTGGTATTCGTGGGGCACCCACCGTTGGCGGGGGTCTGTTTCCTTTTCTGTTACGACAGGTTCATGGTCATCAGGAACTCGGCGTTGGACTTGGTCTTTTCCAAGCGGGCGCGGAGCAGTTCGACCGACTCGACCGGGTTCATGTCGGACAGGACACGGCGGAGGCGGAAGACCAGTTCCAGTTCCTTCGGGTCGAGCAGCAGCTCTTCCTTGCGGGTACCGGACTCGCTGATGTTGATGGCCGGCCAGATGCGCTTCTCGACCAGACGGCGGTCGAGGTGGAGTTCGCTGTTGCCGGTGCCCTTGAACTCCTCGAAGATGACTTCGTCCATCTTGCTGCCGGTATCGACCAAGGCGGTGCCGATGATCGTGAGGCTGCCGGCCTCTTCGAGGTTGCGGGCGGCGCCGAAGAACTTCTTGGGCTTCTGCAGCGCGGTCGAATCAATACCGCCTGTCAAGATCTTGCCGGAATGGGGGGCCTCGGTGTTGTAGGCGCGGGCCAGACGGGTGATCGAGTCGAGCAGGA
>JANYLN010000047.1 GCA_025357795.1 Planctomycetota bacterium | reverse complement strand
GGCAGGCCTCCTTACCTGGGTTCATGCTTACCCTTTCGGCAAAGAACCTCCATATAATCCATCAAATCAGTCGCGATAGAGCACTAGGTTCTCTGGCGTATGTTCCGGAATTGGCCAAGGCAATTCGGACACCGGGTGGGTGCCACCAACGGCGCCACCAAACAGGTCTGGGCCAGTCAGTGGCAGCGTGAAAATGGGCGGGATGCGGGAGCTGGGCGGGAGCGGCGAGGGGAATTCAGACAACGCGTGGGTGCCACCAACGGCGCCACCAAACAGGTCTGGGCCACTCGGTGGCAGCGTAACGCGGGCGATCCGGCGGGTGGAGGGGCAGCTTGGGCATCTGGGCAAGGCGCTGGCTGGGTTAGAGCGCCAGGCTGCTAATCACTAATCAAGCTCTGACCCCCTTTTGCCTCTGACCCCCTTTTGCCTTCCGGTTGATGCGTGGAACCAGAGTCGTGGGGAACTGGAAATGTAATGGTTCAGCGGACTGACGGGGCTCCGGCCCGACAGGGGAGGGCGGGGCGGAGCCGTAAGGGGCCGGCCGTTGACGGACTGTACGTCAATGTGTACACTGATGTACAGCACAAGTTGGAGATCGGCCCATGAAGACGGTGACGTTCACGGAGTTTCGCAAGAAGGCATCGCAGCTGCTCTCGGACGTGGAGGGGGGCCAGACGATCGTCGTGCTGCGCCACGGCAAGCCGATCGCGGAGATCTCGCCGCCGCCGGGCCAGCGCGCCGATCAACCGAGTTGGAAGCGGCCCGGCCTGCGGCTCGCGTCCAAGGGGGCGAGCCTGTCCGTAGCGATCCTGGAGGAGAGGGAGACGTGAGGACGTTCTTTGATTCATCCGCCTTTGCCAAGCGATACGTCGAGGAGCCGGGCAGCGATGCGGTGGACAGGCTTTGCGTCGAGGCGAGCGACCTGGCGGTGAGCATCCTCTGCATTCCGGAGATCCTGTCGGCCCTGAATCGGCGTGTGCGCGAACGATCCCTGACGCGGGCGTCGTACGAGCGGGCCAAGCGGCAACTGCTGGAGGACCTGGCGGACGCCGCGGTCATCAATCTGACGCCGGCCGTTCTGGCGACCTGCGCGGGGGTCCTTGAGGCGAGTCCGCGGCGCGCCATGGATGCGCTGCATGTAGCCTGCGCCGCGGAGTGGGAGGCGGGCCTGTTCGTCTCGGCGGACAAGAGACAGGTAGCCGCGGCAAGGAAGGCGGGGTTGCAGGCGAGGCTAGTGTAAGGCAAACTGCGGAAGGGAACGAGTGATTGCCCGAGCCCTCGAGAGTGAGGTCAGAAAGTGAGGAGGTGGTCGCATGCGAGCCGTGCCACTGTATCGGTCTTTAGGTGGGGTACGTCAGGGTTGGCTGTCGGAAGTACCTGTGGTGTTGCACTCGGCTGCCTCCTCCAACTCTCCTGAGAAGCTAAGCTGGCTGGTGAGGACTACGGGGGAGATGTTCGATCCTTATGACGGAAGCTCGTTTCCGTCAGAAGGGCTTCCGACCTATGATCGGGCGCTCTGGTTTCGGTTTTGCGGATGCGGGGCTTGGGGGGGAGGGTTCAGTAACTGTTTACCGTCGGAGGGATGGTCTTGCGGAATCTGTGAGGGAATGCCAGCGGGCTGGCGGTTGATCGGCGACAAAAGCGGGCTAAGCTTGCAGAGTTATGGGTGTTGTCGCGGACCTTGCCAAGCAGTACGACCAGCAGATCGACGACCTGCGGATGGACAAAGCCGTTCTGTACGGAGAGTTCGCCGAAATCGCCGCCGAGACGTCGCTCTTGCGGCAGGAGAACGACCACCTGCGGGCCGCCCATGGCAAGCATCGGGCTGGCCAGGATGAACAACAGATCCTCCATCTGCAGAGGGACAAGGTTGCCCTGTACCGGCAACTCGGCCAAGAGACTGCCCGGGCCGACGCCCTCCAACAGGACAATGACCGCCTGCGGGCCGAAAACATCGCCTTGCACCAGCGGCTCCTGGAACGGACCGAACAGCGGGCTCCGCCGGACGAATCGCCGTCGACCCCGGTCCAAGCGCCTTCTGCCGATAGACCTCGCCGTAAGCCCGGCCGGCCCGTCGGCCACGAGGCGGCCCTGCGACCCAAGCCCAAGAAGATCGATGTCCGCCAGGAGATCGCCTTGCCCGTCGACGGCCGGGGCAAGCGTTGCTGCCCGCAC
>JANYLN010000015.1 GCA_025357795.1 Planctomycetota bacterium | reverse complement strand
GCGTTGGGTCTGGGGGGCCAGGAGCAGTTCGGCGCGGCTGGAGAGCGAGACGTTTTCGAGGTTGCCGGCGAGGAAGTCGGCGGGCTCATCGATCTGCCAAGTCTTGGGTCTGGCGCCCCAAGTGGGCTGGGCGCAGAGGGCCAGCAGGCCCAGGACCAACAGCAATCTGGCGCGCGGTGTTGTCATCGGCGGAATCTCCATCCGGCGTTGCGTCGCGCGTCGGGCGACGCTATGTGATGTCGGGCAGGGCTTCTACGGTATGAGCATAGCCGAGTTAGCGAGTTTTTCCACATTGAGCTCGAAGTCGGCTGAGCCGCTGAGGGCGAACTCCAGGGGGATCTGCTTGACGGTGGCCTCGACGTAATCGGGCTTGGCGCCGGAGCCGGCGGAGTCGGCGAGGACCTTCTCCCAGTGGCTTGGCAGGTTGGGCATGCCCTGTCCTGCGATGGAAAGACCGGCGCCGTCCTGGGGCACGAGGCGCATGTAGAGGCGGTCCTGGCGGGTGGCGCCGACGAGGTTGAGCAGTTCCATGATATCGGCGACGGAGCGGGGGTCGAAGCGGTCGGGCTGCTCGGCGCGGAGCTTGGTCAGATGCTGCTGCCAGGAACCGGCGGTGAGGCGGTAGCGGCCCGGGGTGGTGCCGGCCGCGATTTCCATGGTATAGGAACGTGTAAAGATCCTGCCATCCGCGCTCTGGTAGCGGACACCGATCTGGGCGAGGTTGCCCGGATGGACGGTGGGGGTGAGCAGTTTGGCGTCGAGGATTTTGGCCAGGTGCATGTCGGCGGTGAGGATGATCTCGGCCTTGATGGTCTTGGGATAGATCGGGCCCAGGGGACCGGTTGCCAGGCCGGCGAGGGGGGCGGCGATGTCGCCGACGAGGACGGACATGCTCTGCATGCCGGCCGAGGCAGAGACGAGGTTCTCGCTGCGGTAGCGGCCGGGCTGGCCGTAATCGACATCGACGGTGTAGCGGATGGTGTTACGGTCGGGCATTTTCTTCTGGGCGACGAGGCTGGCCTCGATGGTGGCGGCAACCATCAGGGGGGTCAGAAAGGGGTGCTGGGCGACGTGGTAGTGATACGTCTGGGTACACTCGGGGCGGGTGACCTTGACCTCGACGGGGATCGAGGGGGGCATCTGTCCCATGCGGCCGTAGATAGCGGTGTGCTGGTCGCCGAGGAAGGTGCCGAGGATATCGCCGGCGGCGGCGATCTTGAAGGGCTTTTCCATGGAGGCGACGCGGCCTTTGACTTCGGCGGAGGCCAGCGGGAGGCTGACGGCGCCATCGGCATTGAAGGAGTGGCCGAAGGCATAGACATCGTCACCAAGGACTTCGGTAACGGTGCCGATGGCGGAGATATCCATGTCGCCCCAGGCGAGCAGGACCGCGCAGGGGTCGCCGGGTTTCAAGGTAGTGCGTTTGGGGGCGAGGTCATCGCTGAGGGAGCGGGAGCCGGACGACGAAGCGGTCGAGACGGGCAGCAGGCCGCTGGCGCTGAAGAGGTCCTGCAGGTGGCCCATCAGGGTCTCGCCACCGCCGGCGACTGCCAGGGGAAGGGCCAAGGGCTGCAAGCTGTTATCGCCTGTGGAGACCTGGGTGAGTTTCGTGGCGGCGCTGACGGCGCCGGCGGGGGCTGAAGTCATGGGGTCGAACAGGGGATCGAGGTCGGCGGCGGCGCCGCGCCAGTTGGCGGCGAGTTTGCGAAGGATGGCGCTGCGGGCGGCGCCGATGCCGCCTTCGGACATACCGGAGGCGTTGGCGGCGGCGGGGCTGTCGGCGACACAGAGGGTGGAGGTATTGAGGTTGCCGCGGGCGGTGAGCATCTGTTCGATGGGCTGGAGGCCGCAGAGCGGTTCCTTGTTGAAGGACCAGCCGTAGGCGACGGCGCCGATCATTTTGTACTGGCCGCCGTCCTCCGGGTCGGGCATATAGACGGGCGAGCCGCTCATGCCGGCGAGGATGCCTGTTTTTTCGAGGCCGGCGCCGCTGCAGTTGGCGAGGATCACGTGGCGGCCCGGGCCGGCGAAGTCGCGGAGGACATCGACGACCTCGACCTGGAACTTGGTGACGGGGTTGCCGGGCATGGCGGTTACGCCGTAGCCTGTCATGCCGGAGTGTATGCGTTGCAAGGGCATGTGGCGTGAGAGATCGAGAGCCTGGCTGGTATGCTGAGAGGGCTGCTGCGCACCACACGTCTCGATGGTGGCGGCAACCTGGGACAACGGGAGGAACAATCCCAACGGCAAAAACAGCAGCGCTTTACGTAACAACATCCTGGCTCTCCGTACTGCAAAACTACACGGGCCAAGGGCCTATAATAACGACGACTCGCTTCGGCATCAACTGTTTTTGCCGGGTAATTTGACTTGGCAGGTCCAGTGGCCTAGGGATCTAATTAGTCTTGTGAACCCGTGGCATTCGCCAAATCTTCCCGAGGTCGGTTGGCAAGCGGGCAGTTCGTCGGGGACGTTGTAGCGGGTTGACGCGGCGTGTGCAAGAGATTTCCGGGGTGGGCGAGGGGGGGGGCGTCGTAAGTTGTTCCGCCCCATAATTTTGAGAATCCACATTCCGGAAGGTCAAAACGCGGGGCGGGAACGGGGAGGGACAGCAACGACGACAACGACAGCCATGGATGACCGCAGGGCGGGACTTAGAGCGTTTTCGTATCATTTCCAGCGGGAGCGAGAGCATGGTCCTGCAACAGCGCAGGACCATGGTACCCGGCCGGGAACTCTTGC
>JANYLN010000328.1 GCA_025357795.1 Planctomycetota bacterium | reverse complement strand
CTCGGCTGGTCAGGCGGCAGCCCCGCCCCTTCGGGAAATTCGTTGCCACCAGTACTGTTTTGATCGAGCGGCGGTTGTGGTTAGCCTGGATGCGGACTTCCTTATTAATCATCCGGCGGCACTGGCGTATGCCAGGGACTTCATCGCGGCCCATACGCCGCCGACCGATAATAAGGACTCTGCTACGGCCATGAGCCGGTTATACGTTGCGGAGAGCCTGTACACGTGCACTGGTGTGATGGCGGATAACCGTCTGGCGGTACCGGCGGGCGAGGTGGGGCAGGTTGCCTGGCAGCTGGCTGGCTCGCTGGCGGCGGGCGGGTTGGAAGCCCCTGCCCTGTATGGACTTATGGCGGCGGCGGATACACCGAGCCCATTTGTGCGGGCGGCGGCGAAGGATCTGCTGGCGAATCGCGGGCGGTCGATCGTGATTGTCGGTGAACGGCAACCGTCTGATGTACATGCACTTGCGCACTTGCTCAACCAAGCGCTGGGCAACGTCGGCCAGACGGTTTGGTTCACTGCGGACCCGGAGTTGCGGCGGGTTAGCCACTTGCAGGCGATGGGGGATCTCGTCCGGGAGATGCGGGAGGGGCGGGTTGAGACGCTGGTGATCCTGGGGGGCAATCCCGTCTATAACTGCCCCGCAGATATGGACTTCGCAACGGCCCTGGCGGGTGTCCGAAACAAGATACACCTGAGCCTTTACTGGGATGAGACCAGCCAGATGTGCAACTGGCATCTGCCGCGGGCGCACTACCTGGAGACGTGGGGCGATACGCGGGCGTACGACGGCACGTATGGTGTGGCCCAGCCACTCATTAGGCCACTGTACGACGGGCGGAGCGAGATCGAACTGCTTAGCCAACTGGGGAGTTTCGGAGCCGGCGAGTCTGCCACCAACGGCGCCACTGGGCGCTCGCTGGGCGGGGCTGGCAGGGGCGGGCACGAGATCGTGCGAGCGACCGCGAGGTCGCTCTATGCGGGCCAGATGAACGACGAGCAGTTCGAGATGTTCTGGAGGGAACTGCTCCACAACGGGGTACTGCCCAAGAGCCAACTGGAGCCGCAACAACCGATATTGCAGGCGGCGGCGATCGGCGGGGCGATCGAGCGGGTCAAGCCGCGGGCTGCGCTTGGGGCGGAGAATCTCGAGATCGTCTTCCGGGAAGACACGAAGATCCACGACGGGCGGTTCGCCAACAACGGGTGGCTGCAGGAGCTGCCGGAGGCGATGACCAAGGTCACCTGGGACAACGCGGTGATCGTCGGGCCCGAGACGGCCAAGGCGCTGGGCGTGGGGCAGGGACAGGTCGTGGCGGTGCAGCGGGCGGGCGGACGGATCACGGGGCCGGTGTACATCCTGCCTGGCACAGCGCTGTTCTCGGTGTCGGTGAGCCTGGGCTACGGGCGCAAGGCGGCGGGCAGCGTCGGCAGCAACATCGGCTTCAATGCGTACCCGCTGCGGACGAGCCAGGCGATGCATATGGCGGACGGAGTCACCGTGCGGCCCGCAGGGCGGACGTATACGTTCGCGACGACGCAGGAGCATTGGCCCTTGGACAAGGTCGGCCAGGAGGGGATGAAGGTCCGGCTGCCTGAACTCGTGGCCGAGATGACGCTGGCGGAGTATCGCCAGGGCGCGGCGAAGGCGATGCACAGCGAGCGGGAGGCTGTGCCCGAACAGCTGTGGAAGGGGTACGAGTACAACAACCACCGCTGGGGCATGGCGATCGACATGCAGAAGTGCATCGGCTGCAATGCGTGCGTGGTGGCTTGCCAGGCGGAGAACAACAGCCCGGTCGTGGGGCGGGACCAGGTGCGGCGGGGACGGGAGATGCAGTGGCTACGGATCGACCGGTACTTCCGGGGGGCGGCGGCGGCGCAGGTGAGCTTCCAGCCTATCTTCTGCGTACACTGCGAGAACGCGCCGTGCGAGAGCGTGTGCCCGGTGGCGGCGACGCTGCACGACTCGGACGGGCTGAACTTGATGGTGTACAACCGGTGCGTCGGGACGCGGTACTGCTCGAACAACTGTCCGTACAAGGTGCGGCGGTTCAACTTCTTCCATTACTCGAAGAACCCGCCTCTAGTGCGGCAGATGCAGTACAACCCGAACGTGACGGTCCGCAGCCGGGGGGTGATGGAGAAGTGCACGTACTGCGTGCAGCGGATCCAGCAGGCGAAGATCGTGGCGAAGAACGAACGGCGGGCGCTGCGGGACGGGGAGTTTACGACGGCGTGCGGGCAGGCGTGCCCGACGGGGGCGATCGTCTTCGGGGATCTGAACGACCCGGAGAGCCGGGTGGCGCGCTTGCACCGGGACAGCCGGTCGTACTCGCTGTTGGAGGAGATCAATACGCGGCCTCGGTCGTGGCATATGGCGCGGGTGAGGAATCCGGGGGCGGAGGGCGCGGAGCATACGTAGGCAACGGCAACAACAAGTGAATCCGCAGATTTCGCAGATTTCGCAGATTGAAACGGCAACTACAGCGACAACGCCACGGATGAACACGGATTCACACGGATGACAACAGCAACCACCACGGCCCGAAGGCCGGACTACGAACTACGGCAACAACACGCGGCTGGCAAGCGAGCCGGCTAAATGGCAGTAGGCAACGGCAAGAAGGACCATGGCTGACACTAGAGAAATCGATAATACGGTGACCCTGCCGGGGCAGCCTGCTGTGCTGGTGACGGGCGATCACGACCTGGCGAGCCTGACGGAGGTCGTGGCGGGGATTGCCGAGGCGCCGCGGCCGCCGAGGGGGTGGTACATTGCGTTCGGGGTCAGCATGACGTTGCTGATGATCCTGGGGGCGATGGTGGGGTACCTGTTCCTGATGGGGATCGGGGTGTGGGGACTGAACGTCCCGGTGGCGTGGGCGTTCGACATCACAAACTTCGTGTTCTGGGTGGGTATCGGTCACGCGGGGACGTTGATCAGCGCGATCCTGTTTTTGTTCCGACAGAAGTGGCGGACGGGGATCAACCGGTTCGCGGAGGCGATGACGATCTTCGCGGTGGTCTGCGCGGGGTTGTTCCCGCTGATCCACCTGGGAAGGCCTTGGTTTATGTACTGGCTGTTCCCATACCCGACGTATCTGAAGGTGTGGCCTCAGTTCAAGAGCCCGCTGGTGTGGGACGTCTTCGCGGTCAGCACGTACATGACGGTCAGCATTCTGTTCTGGTACATGGGGATGATCCCGGACCTGGCGACGTTCCGGGACCGGGCCAAGGGTCGGGTGAAGCACACGATCTATGGTATTTTGAGCCTGGGGTGGCGGGGGTCGGGGCGGCACTGGCACCGCTATGAGACGGCGTACCTGCTTTTGGCGGCGCTGGCGACGCCGCTGGTGCTGAGCGTACACAGCGTGGTGAGTTTCGATTTTGCGGTGAGCCACCTGCCCGGCTGGCACACAACGATCTTCCCACCTTACTTTGTGGCGGGGGCGATCTTCTCGGGCTTCGGGATGGTACTGACGCTGATCATCCCGGCGCGGGCGTACTTCGGACTCAAGGACATCGTGACGCTGCGGCACGTGGACAACATGGCCAAGATCATGCTGGCGACGGGCATGATCGTGGGCTATGCGTACAGCATCGAGTTCTTCACCAGTTGGTACAGCGGCAACCCGTACGAGGGGTTCACGTTTTTGAACCGGGCGTTCGGGCCGTACGCGTGGGCGTACTGGATCATGATCAGCTGCAACGTATTCATCCCGCAATTGTTGTGGTTCAAGCGGGTGCGGACGAACCTGCTGGTGCTGTGGATCCTGGCGATCTTTGTGAACATCGGGATGTGGTTCGAGCGATTCACGATCATTGTGGCGAGCCTGCATCGGGACTACCTGCCGAGCAGTTGGGGCATGTACACGCCGACGTGGGTGGAGATTCTGACGCTGGCGGGGAGTTTCGGGTTGTTCCTGACGCTGTTCCTGCTATTCATCCGGTATCTGCCGGTGGTGGCGATGGCGGAGGTCAAGAGCATTATGCCGCAGGCGGGCCTGGAGCATGGGGGGCGCCGCGGGTTCGGCCAGTACTGGGGCGAGATCCCACACCGGCATGAGCGGCGCGGGCCGGAGGGGAAGCACTGATGGGTGAAAACATTCCTCCTGCCGATGTGCCGGTGGTGCCGCGCGCGGGAACGGTGTACGGCGTGCTGGCGGAGTATGACGGGGTGGCGCCGCTGCTGGAGGCGGCAGCGAAGGTACGGGACGGGGGCTACACGTACTGGGACACATACACGCCGATCCCGATCCACGGGTTGGACGAGGCGATGGGGATCCGCAAGACACGGCTGCCTTGGGTGGTGTTCGGGGCGGGCGTGAGCGGGGCACTGCTGGCGCTACTGATGCAGTGGTGGATGAACGCGTTCAACTACTCGTACGTAGTCAGCGGCAAGCCGCTGCTGAATCTGCCGCCTTACATTCCGATCATTTTTGAAGTGACGATCCTGCTGAGCGCGATCACGGCGTTCCTCGGGATGTTACTGTTAAACAAGCTGCCGCAGTTGTACCACAGCTGGTTTGCCAGCCGGGCGTTTGCGCGGCGGGTGACGACGGACCGGTTCTTCATCGGGATCGAGGCGCGAGACCCGAAGTTCGACATCGCGGAGGTGAGGGCGCTGCTGGGGTCAACGCGGGCGAGCCAGGTGGAGACGGTTGTAGAGCCGGCGGCGCCAGCGATGCCGGAGCAGGTGCGCAAGTACGGGCTGCCTGTGGCGGTGCTGCTGCTGGCGGTGGCGCTGGTGCCGCCGCTGCTGATCGCCAAGGCGCGGCTCACGCCGCGCAACAGCCCGCGGGTGCAGGTGATCGCGGACATGGACCAGCAACCGAAGTTTTTGCCGCAGCAGGCGAACCCGTTGTTTCTGGACGACCGGGCGATGCGGCCTCTGGTGGCGGGGACGGTGGCGGTACATCACGCGAACCTGGACAAGTTCCTCTACCAAGGGATTGCCGAGGGGCAGTGGGCGACGGGCTTCCCGATGCCGGTGACGACGACGCTGGTGGCGCGGGGGCAGGCGCGGTTCAACATCTACTGCACGGCGTGCCACGGCTGGGACGGGGCGGGCAACGGGCCGGCAGCAGTGCAGGGGGCGGCGCGGTCGCCGGAGAGTTGGGTGATGCCGACGTCGCTACTGGACGGGGTAGTGCGGGAGCGGCCTAACGGGCACATCTTCAACACGATCAGCAACGGCATCCGGACGATGCCGGCGTACGGGGACCAGATCCCGGTGGCGGACCGCTGGGCGATTCTGGGGTACGTGCGGGCGCTGCAACTGTCGCAGGCGGCGCCAAAGGCACTGGTGCCGGCGGAGCGGCAAGCGGAGTTGAGGTGATGGAGGGGGCGGTTGGGAGTGGATGACAACAACAACGGCAACGACAACGGCAACGGCAGCCACAGATAAACACGGATGAATGCACAGCCGAGGGCGGCTGCGCCACATACAACGACAACAGCAACGACAGGCACGGATTGAGAGATATGGCAGAGGTTGCGGACATTCGCCGGGACAACGTGTGGCTGGGCGGGGCTGGCCGGGCGGTGGCCATTGTGGCTGGGGCGGTCGGGGCAGTTGGACTGGGCATTGGCGGGGCGATCGCGTGGGCGCAGCCGGACCAGCGGGCGCACTTTTTTGCGAGCTACCTGACGAACTACTGCTACTTCCTGAGCCTGGGGTTGGGCGGGTTGTTTCTGGTGCTGCTGGAGCATCTGGCGCGGGCGGGCTGGAGCGTGGTGGTGCGGAGGCTGGCGGAGGGGATCGCCTCGACGCTACCTGTGCTGTGCTTGCTGTTTCTGCCGGTGCTGTGGGGCATGGGGTATCTGTACCCGTGGGTGAACCCGCGGGGGGACCTGGCGGAGCACCTGCAACACCTGCTGGAGTGGAAGCGGCCGTACCTGAACACGGGCTTTTTCGGGGTGCGGGCGGGGATCTACCTGGTGGTGTGGCTGGCCATCTCGTACTACTACTTGGCGTTGTCGAGCCGGCAGGACCGCACGGGGGAGCCGCGGCTGACGTTGCGGCTGGAGGGGCTGGCGCCGGTGGCGATCATTCTGTTTGGGCTGACGCTGACGTTTGCCTCGTTCGACTGGATGATGAGCCGGGATCCGTTCTGGTACAGCACGATCTTCGGGGTGTACTACTTCGCGGGGTGCGTGGTGGGGGGATTTGCCCTGGTGACGGTGGTGGCGGTCCTGCTGCAGCGCGGCGGGCGGCTGGTGAGCGCGATCTCGCCGGATCATTACCAGGACCTGGGCAAGTACACGTTCGGGTTCATCGTGTTCTGGGCGTACATCGCGTTTTCGCAGTACCTGCTGATCTGGTACGGGAACATTCCGGAAGAGACGCAGTGGTACGTCCGGCGGTCGCATGGCCCGTGGGGGGGCGTGAGCGTGCTGCTGCTGTTGGGGCACTTCGTGCTGCCGTTCGTGGCGATCATCTCGCGGTGGCCCAAGCGGCGGCCCGCGCTACTGGGGGCTGTGTGCGTGTGGATCCTGGGGGTACACTGGTTCGACGTGTACTGGCTGGTGATGCCGGAGTACAGCGCGACGGCGGTGCCGCTGAGTTGGCTGGACGTGGTGCTGTTTGTGGGGATGGGCGGGGTGTGCACGGCGAGGGCACTGCTGTGGCTGGGGCGGCGGCCCTTGATTCCGATCCGGGACCCGCGGCTGGAGGAGTCGCTGGCGTTTGAGAATGCTTAATGGACACGGATAACAGCGACGGCCACGGCAGTTAGGGGTTGACACCGATAACCACAGCGGGGCTGGCGCCGGCAGCGCCATCGAAGAGAGGTCCGGTAAGACTATCGCGGACGATGCGCGGATGTTGCGTCTGCTGCGAATGAGGCGAGTGGTCGGCCGTTGGTGGGGGCTATAACGCGCTTTCCGTCCTTGTTGATGCAGTCCCGGTTGCCGGCCTACACGGATGCGGGCCCGGGGTCGCTATAATGCAGGGATTGCAGCGGACGGATCGGATTGCAGGGCAAGCGTATTGGCGCGCGAGGACAAGCGATCATGCAACAGGATGAGGAGAGGCCGGTTGTGCTGGCGTTCCTGGCTCACCCGGACGACGCGGAGATTCTCTGTGCCGGGACACTGGCGCGGCTGCGGGAGCAGGCGGGCTACCGTGTGGTGATCGCCACGGCCACCAGCGGGGACGCTGGCTCGAAGACATTGCGGCCGGACGAGATCAGCCGGATTCGCCACCAGGAGGCGCAGGCGGGGGCGGCGCTACTGGACGGGCGATATTATTGCGGGGGCTGCCAGGACCTGTTCGTCTGCTACGACAAACCGACGCTACAGCGGTTCACGGAGATCGTGCGGCGGGCGCGGCCAGGGATCGTGATCACGCACAGCCCGGAGGACTACATGATCGACCACGAGATGACGAGCCGGTTGGTGCGGAGCGCGTGCTTCGGGGCGCCGGCGGGCAACGTACTGACGGACGCGGACCGGCCGGGGGAGGCGTTATCGGCCATACCGCACCTGTATTACGCCGATCCGCTGGAGGGCGTCGATATTTTCGGGCGGGCGATCGAAGCGGAGATCATCGTGGACATCAGCGAGACGATGGAACTCAAGAGCCGGATGCTGGCCTGCCACGCGTCGCAACGGGAGTGGCTGCGGGCGCAGCATGGGATCGACGAGTACATCCTGACCATGAAGCGCTGGGGGGAGCATCGGGGCAGGCAGATCGGGAAGGCGTTCGGCGAGGGGTTCCGCCAGCACCGCGGGCATGCGTACCCGCAGGACGATCTGCTGGGGAAGATGCTGGGGGCCGGGCGACCCACCGCTGAGAAGGCGACACGATGAAGGGCCAGACCCACTACATTATGATAATGCGACGAACAAGGGTCTGCTTTGACGGCTAAGCCGATGGGGCGCAGGGGGAAGAACGGGGGGCCGCTGGGCGTGCGCGGTGGATCGGGGCGATCCGGGAAATGGGCGGTTGCGCAAGGTTTAGCCCTTTCCGAAAATTTCCGATACACTTACAGATCGTTGTACGCCCGGTATGCCGGAGGAAGCGAGGACTGAAGATGTGCGGAATCATCGGATACATCGGGTTCCAGCGGGCTCAGCCTATCCTGTTGGAAGGGCTCAAGCGGCTGGAGTATCGCGGGTACGACTCGGCGGGGGTCGCCACGATCGAGGACGGCCGACTGGTGATCGTCAAGAGCGCCGGGCGGATCAGCAACCTGGAGGCGTGCCTGGAGCAGCGGCCGCTTCTGCAGAGCACGATCGGCATCGCGCATACCCGCTGGGCCACGCACGGCTGCCCGAATGACATCAATGCCCATCCGCACAGCGACGCCTCGGGGCGGATCGCGCTGGTACACAACGGCATCATCGAGAACTACGCCACGCTGCGGCAGTACCTCGAGGGCAAGGGTATCACGTTCCGCAGCGAGACGGACACGGAGGTGCTGGCGCAGTTGATCGGCCATCTGTATGCGCCCGGGCAACTGGAGTCGGCGGTGCGGCAGGCACTGATCCAGGTGCAGGGGACGTACGGTATCGCGGTGCTGTGCCTTGATGAGCCGGACAAGATCGTGGTGGCGCGGCGGGGGAGCCCGCTGATCATCGGCGTGGGGGCGGACGAGTACATCGTGGCCTCGGACGCCTCGGCGATCGTGCAGCACACCAGCCAGGTGATTTACCTGTCGGACGGGGAGATCGCGTGCCTGGACCGCCAGGGGCTGCGGACGACGACGCTGGATGCGCGGCAGGTGTCCAAGGCGGTGCAAAGCCTGGAGCTGACGCTCGAGCAGATCGAGCTGGGCGGCTACCAGCACTACATGCAGAAGGAAATCTTCGAGCAGCCGACGGCGCTGCGCAACTGCATGCGCGGCCGGCTGGACATGCACGAATCGCGGGTGGTCCTGGGCGGCATCACGAAATTAGACCGAGAGCTGGCGCGGGCGCGGCGGATCATCCTGATGGGCTGCGGCACGGCGTGGCACGCGGCCCTGATCGGCGAGTATCTGCTGGAGGACTTCGCGCGGATCCCGGCGGAGGTCGAATATGCCAGCGAGTTCCGGTATCGCAACCCGGTGATCGAGTTCGGCACGGCCCTGGTGGCGATCAGCCAGAGCGGGGAGACGGCGGACACGCTGGCGGCGCTGCGGGAGGGCAAGGAGCGCGGCGCGACGGTGCTGGGCGTGGTCAACGCGGTCGGCTCGACGATCGCGCGGGAGACCGACGCGGGCGTGTACCTGCACGTGGGGCCGGAGATCGGCGTGGCAAGCACGAAGGCGTTTACCGGGCAGGTGGCGGTACTGGCGATGGTGGCGATCTGGCTGGGGCGCAAGCGGCACCTCTCGCCGACGGCGGCGGAGATATTGATCCGGGAACTGGCGCGCATCCCGGAGCGGATCGAGCAGGTACTGACCTCGGCCGAGCACATCCGGGAAGTCACCGAGAAGTACTGCGACCGGGAGAACTGGCTGTACCTGGGGCGGGGCTACAACTACCCGGTGGCACTGGAAGGGGCGCTCAAACTCAAGGAGATCTCGTACATCCACGCCGAGGGCATGCCGGCGGCGGAGATGAAGCACGGGCCAATCGCGTTGATCAGCAAGGGGACGCCGGCGGTGTTCATTGCGACGCGCGGCGCGCAGTACGGCAAGGTCATCAGCAACATTGAGGAGGTCCGTAGCCGAGGCGGCTGCATCATCGCGGTGGCCACGGAGGGCGATGCGGCAGTCGCGAAGCTGGCGGACCACGTGTTCTACGTGCCCGATACGCCCGACCCGCTGCAGCCGCTGGTAACGGTGGTGCCGCTGCAGTTGATGGCGTACTATGCGGCGCTGGCACGGGGGTGCAACGTCGATAAGCCGCGGAACCTGGCCAAGAGCGTGACGGTGGAGTAGCACGACCGATCGTTGATACTGGTTCGTCGTTACTTGTAACGGCACCGATACTACCGGCCCGTCGGCAGGCATGCCCTGCTGGCGGGCCTTTCGTTTGGGACGGTACGCGGCACATTATCAGAACCGCAGCGGGCGAAGGGTTCTTCCCGGCATCGCTTCCTTGCTTCTCATGTCTGCATATCGTAGATAGACCATGGTCCCGGCGGGCCACATCGAGGCCGGCCAGCAGGC
>JANYLN010000321.1 GCA_025357795.1 Planctomycetota bacterium | reverse complement strand
CGCCCAGAGCCTCGAAGAACTCATCGACCTCCTCGAAAAGCCCCGCGTGGTGATGATGCTCGTGCCCGCGGGCCAGGCGGTCGACGACGTCATCGACGAGATCGTCCCCTACCTCGGCGGGGGCGACATCATCATCGATGGCGGCAACTCACACTTCACTGACACCGACCGCCGCGTCTGTGACCTCGCCAAACGCAAGATCCACTTCCTGGGCGTCGGCATCTCCGGTGGCGAAGAAGGCGCCCGCCACGGTCCGGCCATCATGCCCGGCGGCGATCCCGAGGCCTACGAGCGGGTCCGCCCGATCTTCGAGGCCGTCGCCGCCAAGGTCAATGGCGAGCCCTGCGTGACCTGGGTCGGCCCCGGTTCGGCGGGCCACTTCATCAAGATGGTCCACAACGGCATCGAGTACGCCCTCATGGAACTCATCGCCGAAACCTACGACATGATGAAACGCGGCCTGTGCCTGAGCAACCAGCAGATCCACCAGGTCTACGCGGAATGGAACCGGGACGAGTTGAAGAGCTATCTCCTGGAGATCACCGCGAACATCTTCTCGCAGAAGGACGAAAAGACCGGCACATTGCTTATCGACCTGATCCGGGACGAGGCCGACCAGAAGGGCACCGGCATGTGGACGACCGAGAGCACGCTGGCCCTGCACGTGCCGGCCCCGACCATCGACATGGCCGTCGCCATGCGCGACATGTCCAGCTACAAGAACATGCGATTGGAGGCCGGTCAGTACCTCTGCGGCCCCCAAGGCCCCTGCCTCAACAACGGCAAAGAGAGCCTCGAGCACCTGAAACACGCCCTGCACATGGGCATGATCCTGGCCTACTCACAGGGCATGGCCTTGCTGCGAACCGCCGGTGACAAGTACGGCTATAACTTCGATCTCGAAACCATCGCCCGCATCTGGCGCGGCGGCTGCATCATCCGCAGTGCCTTGCTCGAGGACATCCGCAACGCCTACAAGCGCAAGCCCGACCTGCCCGACCTGCTCACTGACGGCCAGTTCGTCCGGAAGGTCGAGCACCTGCAGGATAGTCTGCGCCGCGTGGTCATCGACGCCGCCGCGCACGGTATCCCCACTCTGGGATTCTCCGCCAGCCTGGCTTACTTCGACAGCTACCGCAGCGCCTGGCTGCCCGCCAACCTCATCCAGGCCCAACGCGACTTCTTCGGCTCGCATACCTACCGCCGCATCGACATGGACGGCTCGTTCCACACCCATTGGGCCGGGGCCCAGGAGGCCGTATGAAGCCCTATACCAAGCCCTCCGCCACTGTGCTGGCGATCTTTGGTGCCGGCGGAGACCTGACTTGGCGCAAGCTCGTGCCGGCCCTTTACAGCCTGCATTGCGGCAGCTGGTTGCCCGAGCACATTGCGATCATCGGCATCGACCGCAAGCAAATGACCGACCAGCAGTTCCGCCAACACCTCCGCGAGGGCGTCGCCCAGTTCGCCCCGCAGTGCCCCCTGACCAAAGAGTCCTGGGGTGAGTTCGCCCGCCGGATAACCTGCCAGGTGGGCGAGATCGACGACCAGGAGACCTACAGGATCCTCGCCGACAATCTCGATACCATCGACAAGGAATGGAAAGCCCCTGCCAACCGCATCTTCTACCTCGCCGTCCCGCCAATGGTCGTTGAATCCATCGCCCGCCACCTGGGCCACGCCAAAATGGCCGGCAACGACCATCGCCACCGCATTGTTGTCGAAAAACCCTTCGGCCGGGACCTCCACTCCGCCCGCAAGCTGAATGCGGCCCTCACGCGGATCTTCGACGAGACGCAGATCTACCGCATCGACCACTACCTGGGCAAAGAGACGGTGCAGAACATCCTGGCCTTCCGTTTCGCCAACTCCCTGTTCGAGCCGATCTGGAACCGCCGGTACATCGACCACGTGCAGATCACCGTGGCCGAGGACCTCGGGGTTGGCCACCGCGGCAGCTACTATGACCACGCCGGCGCCCTGCGCGACATGGTACAGAACCACCTCTCGCAGGTGCTCTGTCTGATCGCCATGGAACCGCCCGTCAATTACGCCGCCGACGAGATCCGCAACAAGAAGGTCGACGTCCTGCGGGCCATCCGCCCGATCCCGCAGGACCATATGCACAAAAACGCGGTTCGCGGACAGTACGGCCCCGGCTGGATCCGCGGCCAATACGTCCAGGGTTATCGCGGCGAGCCGAACGTCGATCCCGAATCGTCCACCGACACCTTCGCCGCCATCAAATACCTGGTCGACAGTTGGCGCTGGCAGGACGTGCCGTTCTACCTGCGCACCGGCAAGCGGCTGCCACGCAAGGAATCGCTGGTGGTCATCCAGTTCAGACCCGTGCCGCACCAGTCGTTCCCCGTTAGTGTCATGACCCGCCCGCAGCCCAACCGCCTCCTCATCCGCATCCATCCGGAGGAGGGGATCGTCCTGCAATTCCAGGCCAAGCAGCCAGGTGAGATGATGCGACTGGTCCCGGCGCAGATGCGGTTCAGCTACCGCGAGACATTCCACAACCGCCCGCCCGAGGCATACGAGACGCTGCTGCTGGACGTGATGCTGGAGGACCTCACCCAGTTCATGCGGGCCGACCAGATCGAAGCAAGTTGGGCACTGATCACGCCAATCCTGGAGGCCTGGGAGTCGATCGCCCCAGCCGACTTCCCCAACTACCTCGCCGGCACCTGGGGCCCCGAGGAGGCCGAATTGCTCACCGCCCAGGACGGCAACAGCTGGTACTCGCCCCCGCTGCAGAATGAACCAGCGGAACAAGAGGCCGAGCCGTCTTGAATCGGGCAACAGGGAAATGGTTGGCACCTGCATGGCCGGACAAGACCGGCAAAGCCCGACGCCGAGCCATCCACAAATCAGCGGAAAAGGCCCATCCTCATCGGACAGGCCTTGATTCGCAATCGGGGTCGACGGCAATCGAATCATGAAGGTCAATTACATCAACTGGCTGCTGGGGATCTGGCCGCGAATCCAGGGCAATTGCATGTGAACGCAAATCATTGCCCTTTGTACTGCTTGCCCAACATGCAATTGCCCGCCCCGGCCTCCCCCA
>JANYLN010000286.1 GCA_025357795.1 Planctomycetota bacterium | reverse complement strand
TGGCAGCGCCCGCAGCGCTTGGCGATCGTGCGGACGATGTTGTTGTTGCCGTCCACGGCCGCCCGGATCCCCGCCAGGTTCGCCAACTGGGCCAGGGCCGTCGACACCCACGACGGCAACTCGTGGCTGCGCGCGGTGAACGCCTCGTACCCGCTGAGGGCCAGCGCCTGCATCAGTAAAATGGCACCGGCCGCCAGCAGCGAACTCGCCAGCCGGTTGGCTACGCGGCCCCACGGCCGCGAGCGATCCTCCTCCATGCCCAATACCGCAACCCCCGTGAGGCCCGCAAGCAGGAGCAGCGGCGCGGTCTTGTACGGCCACGGCGCTATAGCCACCGCCGGCACAAGAAACGCGACGCCGATCAGCACCTGCCACGGCATCGCAAGAGCCGGTGCCTCGGATTCCTGCGGCTCCGGCTTCGGCCGGCACATCACCCCGCCCAGCAGCACGACAATGGGGATGTTGTCTCGTGTGATCACAACGTGCTCGCCGAGCGCCACGTCCTCAAGGAGCCGGGAAAGGTCCCTGTGTGCCTGCTCGATTGCCACCGTGGTCATGTTCACGCCTCGCAAGGCGAAGCCTATACTTTGCCTGTGCCATATTTTACGCCGATTCGGCCAACTCGTAAGTTTTCCTTGGACGACCGCCTTCTTGGCCCGAATCACGTTGCTGGTGTAAGATAGGTTCTCTCTAGACGACCTATAATACGCGACCGGACCATAGTAGCTGCCCAAGGAAACAACCGATGAGCGAAGGGTTCTCCTACAAGAAAGCTGGCGTGGACATCTCCGTCGCCGATGCCGCCAAGCGGGAAATGGCCAAGAGCCTCGAGACGTCCGATGGCCGCGTGCTGAATCGCCTGGGCGCGTTCGCCTCGCTCTACGACGGCAAGTTCGACGGCTACGAGCACCCGATCCTCGTGCTCAAAATGGAAGAGCCCGGCTCCAAGCAGAAGCTCGCCGTACAGTATGGCCGGGTCGGCTCGGTCTGCTTCGACCTGATCAACCACCTGATCGACGACATCATCGTCATGGGCGCAAAGCCCCTGGCTGTCCAGGACGTGATCATCTGCGGCAAGCTCGAAAAGCGGGTCGTCACCGAGATGGTCGATGCGATGGCCCGGGCCTGCCGCGAGCAGGAGTGCAGCTTGGTCGGCGGCGAGACCAGCGAGCAGCCCGGCGTGCTGGAGAGCGGGTTGTACGTACTGGCGGCGGCGATGGTCGGCGTGGTGGACAAGCCCAAGATCATCGATGGCTCGAAGATCCAAAAGGGTGACGTCGTGCTGGGCGTGGCCAGCAACGGCCTGCACACCAACGGCTACTCGCTGGTGCGCGCCCTGCTGACCAGCCAGCCGAACCTGGCCGACACACGGGTCGAGGGCGAGCGATTTATCGACGTGATCCTACGGCCGCACACCTGCTACTACAAGGCCTTCCGCGGACTGTTCGACAACCCGGCCCTTCATGGCATGGCGCACATCACCGGCGGGGGCTTCGAGGGCAACCTCAACCGCATCCTGCCGGCCGGGGTCAACGCCCTGATCGATCTGGCCAAGGTACAGGTTCTACCGGTCTTCAAGACGATCCGCCAGGCGGGCAAGGTCGACGATGCCGACATGCTCCACACCTTCAACCTCGGCGTGGGCATGACGCTGGTGGTCGCCGCGGACGCCGTGGACGCCGTGATCCAGCACCTCGCCGGCCAGGGACACAAGAGCTATCCGATCGGCCGGATCATCGATGGCGACCGCACGGTCGTCTGCGAGAATCGGCTCAACTGGTAAAGGGGGCACGAGCCATGGCGGACACGAAACAGCATGACCTGGTTGTCATTGGCGGCGGCCCCGGCGGCTACGTGGCCGCGATCCGCGCGGCCCAGTTGGGCATGAATGTGGCTTGTGTCGAGCAGGAGCCCACCCTGGGCGGCACGTGTCTGCGGATCGGCTGTATTCCGAGCAAGTGCCTGCTGGAAGATAGCGAACGGTACGCGGAAGCCCGCCTGCACCTCGCCGAGCACGGTGTGCGCGTTGGCGAGGTCGAACTGGACCTGCCGACCATGATCCAGCGCAAGGACCGCGTGGTGCAGACCAACAGCAAGGGCGTCGAGGCGCTGTTCAAGAAGAACAATGTCACGCGCTACACGGGTCACGGCCGGATCGCCGGAAACGGGCGCGTGCGGATCGAGGGCAAGGACGCGGCCACCGAACTGCAAGCCAAACACATTATCCTCGCCACGGGCAGCCGGGCCGCGAGTCTGCCGAGTTTCCCGGTCGATGGCACACACGTCATCACCAGCACCGAGGCCCTCTCGCTGCAGGAGGTACCCCGGCGCCTGGTGGTCATCGGCGCGGGCTACATCGGCATGGAGATGAGTTCGATCTGGAGCCGCCTGGGCAGCGAAGTGACCGTGCTGGAATATTTCGACCGCATCCTGATCGGCCTGGACGAGGAAATGTCCGCCGAGGCCCAGCGACTCTTCGCCCGCCAGGGCATGGACATCCAGCTGGGTGTGCGTGTGACGGGCGTCCGCATCGAGGGGAACGAGTGCGTCGTCGAGCGCGAAGGGGCCGAGCCCATCCGCTGCGACCGCGTCCTGATGGCCGTCGGCCGGCAACCCAACACGCAGGACCTGGGCCTCGAGGCCGCCGGCGTACAGGTCGACAAGAAGGGCCGCATCGAAGTGGACGACCACTTCGCCACCACTGTCCCCGGCATCTACGCCATCGGCGACGTCATCCGCGGGCCGATGCTCGCCCATAAGGCCGAGGAAGAGGGCATCGCCTGCGCCGAGTACCTGGGGACGGGCTACGGCCACGTCAATTACGACGTGATCCCCGGCGTGGTCTACACCAACCCCGAGATCGCCGGGGTCGGCAAGACCGAGGAGCAACTCATTCAAGCCGGCGTGAAGTACAAGAAAGGCGTCTTCCCCTTCCGCGCCAACGGCCGGGCTCGCACGCTGGGCCAGGTCGACGGCAAGGTCAAGGTGCTGGCCGACGCCGACACGGACCGCATCCTGGGCGTCCACATCCTGGGCCCGCGGGCGGGCGACCTGATCGCCGAGGCGGTCGCGGCGATGGCGTTCGGCGCCACCAGCGAAGACCTGGCACGGGTGTGTCATGCGCATCCCACATTGCCGGAGGCGCTCAAAGAGGCGGCGATGGCGGTGGCGGGAAGGGCGATACACTTCTAGTCAGCACTCGAAATCAGTACCCATCATCGCCTATAATCCCAATGTAACGCATCTGGCTTCGCATTGCGCAAGGAGTACAACATGGGCTTGAACGTAGCCCGGAAGTTGATCCACTCGCACCTGCTCGAAGGCGAGATGGTCATCGGCCAGGAAATTGGCATCCGCATCGATCAGAGTCTCACCCAGGATGCCACCGGCACACTCGTCATGCTCGAACTGGAGGCCATGGGCCTGGACCGGGTCAAGACGGAGCTGTCCGCGCAGTACGTCGATCACAACCTCGTCCAGGAAGATCACAAGAACGCGGACGACCACTTGTTCCTGCGCAGCGCCTGCCAGCGCTTCGGCCTGTGGTATAGTCGGCCTGGCAACGGCGTGAGCCACCCGGTCCACCAGGAGCGCTTCGGCAAGCCCGGCAAGACGCTGCTGGGCAGCGACAGCCACACGCCCAGCGCCGGCGCCATCGGCATGCTTGCCATCGGCGCCGGTGGACTGGAGGTCGCCATGGCGATGGCGGGCGAGCCTTTCCACTTTAAGATGCCCCTGATCTGGGGCGTGAAACTCACCGGCCGGCTGCCCGACTGGGTCAGCGCCAAGGACGTCATATTGGAGATGCTCCGCCGGCACGGCGTCAAAGGGGGGATCGGCCGGATCATCGAATACTACGGGCCGGGGCTGGACACATTGTCGGCGATGGACCGCCACGTGATTGCCAACATGGGCGCCGAACTCGGCGCCACGACGAGTGTGTTTCCGTCGGACCAGGAAGTGCGCCACTTCCTTAAGACGCAGGGCCGAGAGGACGATTGGGTTGAACTTCTGCCGGATGCAGATGCCCAGTACGACCTGCACGAGGAGATCGACCTGTCGGCCCTGGAGCCGCTGATCGCAATGCCGTCCAGCCCGGGCAACGTCCGCCCCGTCCGCGAGGTGGCGGGCATGGAGATCTACCAGTCCTACGTCGGCTCGTCCGCCAACCCCGGCTACCGCGACTTCGCCGTCGTCGCCCAGATCGTCAAGGGCAAGCAGGTCCCCGACCGCGTCTCGTTCGACATCAACCCCACCAGCCGGCAGATCCTCGAGAACCTCATCCGCGACGGCCACATGACGTCGTTGCTGCACGCGGGGGCCCGCGCGCACCAGGCCGGCTGCAACGGCTGCATCGGCATGGGCCAGGCCCCGGCCACCGGCAAGATCAGCCTGCGGACCGTGCCGCGCAACTTCCCGGGCCGCTCCGGCACACGCGAGGACAAGGTCTGCCTGGTCAGTCCCGAGACCGCCGCCGCCAGCGCCCTGACCGGCGTGATCACCGACCCACGCACCCTCGAGATGGAGTATCCGCGGATCAAGGACCCCGAAGAGCCCAACATCAACACCCAGATGCTCGTAGCCCCGATCCCGCTGGAAGAGGCCCTGAAGGTCCGGCTGGAAAAGGGCCCGAACATCGATACGCTGCCGATGTTCGACCCGATGCCGGACAGGTTCGAACGGCCCGTGCTGCTGAAGGTCGGCGATGACATCTCCACCGACGAGATCATGCCGGCGGGCGCTCGCGTGCTGCCGTACCGCAGCAACATCCCCAAGATCGCCGAGTTTTCCTTCGACATGGTGGACGTGACCTACCCCAAGCGGGCAGCCGAGATCCGCAACGCGGGCGGCCACTTCGTCGTCGCCGGCCGCAACTACGGCCAGGGCTCCAGCCGGGAACACGCCGCCATCGCCCCGCGCTACCTGGGCCTGCGGGCGGTGATCGCGATCGGCTTCGCCCGGATCCATTGGCAAAACCTCGTCAACTTCGGCGTGATCCCGCTGACGCTGGACGACCCGGCTGAGTACGACCAGATCAGCCAGGGCGACGTCCTGCGGATGACCGACCTCCGCAAGCAGATCCAGGGCGGCAACCTCGTGCAGATCACCAACGTCACGAAGAACCGCCGCTTCAGCACGCACCATGACATGTCGCCCCGACAGATGGACATGCTCTTTGCCGGCGGTCTGATCAATCTGATGCGACAGCAGCTGTTGCAGCAATCGCCCGCCAAGACGCTCCGGCCGATGGATGGATAATGCTGAAGGTGTCGCCGTCCGGCAGGAACTCATGCCGCACCATGCGGATCCGCCCGCAGAACCCCAGGTCGGGCCTGCCGTCGACCAGGACGAACTGCAGCGGCACCTCGGCTCACGAGTCCGCTGCTCCGCGGCCGCGAGAACCGCGCCGCCTGGTCATGTGAATCGGCTCCCGGGGCCAGATGTGCCCCGCCCCGCATCGTCCTTTCATTCTGCAGGGCAACGCATGTGAAGAAAAGCGGCAGAGTTTCATGGGCTTACCACCTCACTTGGGGTATCAAAACCCCTGAAAAGCAGATCTTCTATGGGAATGGACTATCCTGTTCGCCTGTTGTTAGGTGTACATGCGATTGCCCTGTTTCATTCTGTCACTACGCTGGCTCCACATTGACAGATCGCCCCACGGCGGTCATTCTCAGCGGAATAGTGCGCCCGCTGTGCAGGTGACCCCAAGAGGATTTCCACTGTGACCGATAAAGAGATTCTGAAACCGCTTGTCGATAAAGTCCTGGACCTGTCCAGCCGCCAGAAGGAGCAATACAAGAAAGAACTGTGGGCGAAGTTCAACGCCCTCCAGCCAGTCGACAAGATCCCCGTGTGCGTGACCTTCGAGGGCATCCCCGCCCCGCAGTGGGACCTTATGTTCGGCGTCAACCACTTGCACTGCAAGGGCCCGCTGGCCCGCCAGATCGAGTTCGACCTCAAGAAACGCGCCTGGGCCGCCCAGAACATTCCGGACGATCACGTGCTATGGCCGGCCGTGTTCATCCCGGCCGCGACCGTGATCGGCTCCGACTGGGGCGTGCCGATCCAGTGGCACGGCCCGGACGATCCGCTGGGCGCCAAGGAGATCATCGCCCCGTTCGCCGACAAGATCGACCTGTCGAAGCTCCGCCAGCCCGCCACCGAAGTCGACGAGAAGGCGACCGAAGCACGGCTGTCCGAAGCCGCGGAACTCGTCGCCGGCCAGCTGACGGTCCACCCGCGCTACCCGCGAATGACCGACGCCCCGTTCGACACAGCCGTGGAGATGCGCGGCCTGCAGAATATTCTGATGGACCCGTACGACAACCCCGACCTGCTGCACGGCCTGATGGAGTTCATCACCAGCGCGATCATCGCGGATCACAAGCGGCGCGAGGCCTGCGGCTGGATCAATGCCCCGGTGGATCCGTCCGGCAAGTACCAGATGATCCCGATCTGGCGGCACATCTGCGCCTATCCGCCCGAGGACTTCGCCACGCGCAAACCGGAGCTCGCCGATGAGTGGGCCTACGTCTCGGGACAGACCTCCTCGGGCCTGGGACCGAACATGTACGAGCAGTTCGTGAACGTCTACAACTGCCGCATCGCGGAACTTTACGGCCGCAAGACCGTCTACTACCACGGCTGCGAGTGCCTCGACCAGAAACTCGACTCGATCGCCAGACTGCCCAACCTTCGGCGGCACCACGTCTCGCCGTGGAGCTCCGTGCGAAAGGCCGTTGCCAAGTACCAGGGCAGCGTGGTGCTCGAGGTACACGTCCATCCGACCGAGGTGGTGTTCAACGCCTCTCGCGAGGAGATGCAGGCGGAGATCGCCCGGCTCGTCAAGGAGGCCGAGGGCCACCCGATGTGCCTGAACCTCAGTGATATCCACTCGCTGGCGGGCAACCCGGCCACGCTGAAGTACTGGGCCGAGGCTGCCCTGGATGCCCTGGAGCCGCCGGGCTGAAAATCCCACGAGTGCAACTGCAATGGAAACGACGTCCGCGCGCCGCTCGCCCTCCGCGAGACTCGACCAATACCATAGCCTGCTGGTCCAGCGGCACCTGCTGCGCAACTACATCTCCCACAGCATCGAGGGCGGCCTGTACATGGGCGGCTTTCGCTTCATCGCCGCCGAGACGATCGGCCCGGCCATGGTCGCCACGCTCGGCGGCCCCGACTGGCTGGTGGCCCTCATGCCCGTCCTGTCGATGTTCGGTTACATCTTCCCGCAGATCCTGATGGCCCACTATATCCAGGGCATGAGCCGCCACATGCCTTACGTGACGCTCATCGGCGTATTCCAGCGGCTGCCGCTGCTGGCGGCCGGCCTGGTCCTGCTGCTGGCGGACCACCATCGCGTCGCGGCGTTGGCGGCGGTCGCCCTAGCGCCCCTGACCAGCGGCCTGATCGCCGGCTTTGGTGTGAACGCCTGGCAGGAACTGGTCGCCAAGACCGTGCCGCCCGCACGCCGCTCCTCGCTGTTCGCGGCGCGCAACATGATGGCCGCAACAATCGGTCTGGGCGCCGGCGGCGTGGTCGCGGCCGTGCTGCGACACCACCCCGGCCCGGCGGGCTTCGGCCTGTTACACCTGATCACCTTCGGCTTCCTGGCGGTGTCCTTGGCCGTCTTCCTCTTCATCCGCGAGACCCCCTATCCCAAGCCGCCCGTCCGCCACGCCGAGACGTTCGGCGACAGCCTGCGGCAAATGCCCCGCCTCATCCGTGCCGATCGCCGCTTCGCCACGTACCTGCTGGCCGACGCCTGCATGGCGGGCATCTACATCATGATGCCCTTCCTGGGCATTCACGCCCTGGAGGTCCTGGGTAAACCGACCGAGTACCTGGGCTTCCTGCTGATCTTCCACACCGTCGGCGGCATTGCCGGCAACCTCGTCGGCGGCGCCGCAGGCGATCGCTGTGGCGGCAAGGTCATCCTGGTACTCAGCCAGACTGCCTTCCTGACCATTTGTGTCTGGGGTCCGCTGGCCAGCCGATCGGTCGAGTTCCTGGCCCTGTTCTTCCTGTTCGGCTGCGCGCAAACCTGGCTGAGCATTGGCAAGCAGACCGTCGGCCTGGAGATCTCTCCACGCCAGTCTCGTGCAACCTACCTGGCGATCCTGGGCTGCATCAACGTGCCGGCCACGCTGATCGCCTGGCTGCTCAGCTACGCCGCCTGGCACGCCACGCATAGCTTTGCGTGGGTGGCGGGCCTGACCGCCCTGTTCCTGGTGGTTTCGGCCGCCCTGCTCTGGCGCGTACCAGACCCGCGCCGCGAATACCGCGTCCGCCCAGCCGCCTAGTCAGCGATGTCGTCGTGATTGGATATGACCAGGCGGTTCGCTCCTGTCTGCTTCGCCGCCCCCTCGAAGCGCGCACGCCTTTCTGGTAGGATCTGACCGCCAAGATAAAGACGCGTGGTATGGACCAGATGCATAAGCAAAGGAGCCAGGGCATGGGTGACGTACGAACGTCGGCCAGAAGACTGATGGCTTGCTATCGAGGCGAAAAGGCCGACCGGATTCCTATTTGCAGCCCGATCAGTTGGCACCCGATGCGCAACATCGACCAGGAGAAACCGGGCGGCTGGCGCAGCGACCCCGCTTTCATTGAGATCGCCCGCCTGGTCCAGGAGCACTGCGACCCGCACCCGCTCTGGAGCCCGGTGCCCCCGGCGCGGGTCTTCTCGCCCTACGGCTACCAGCGCTTTCTGGAAGCCTCCGATAAGTACATCGAGAAACTCTCGCCGCAGCGACTCAGCGAGATCCGCACCCGCCACACCTATGTCCTGCACACGCCCAAGGGCGATCTCACCTGGGCCTACGACGAGGACGCCGGCGTCGAGACCAATTGGGACATGGTCAAGCCCATTCGCACGCTCGAAGACGTCGATAAGATGCTCAGCGTCCCGTACAAGTTCAACCCGCCCGCACCCGACAAGTTCGACGCCCACCGCAAGTGCCGGGCCGAGATGGGCCGTGACGCCATCGGCGGCGTGAACATCAACTCCATGGTCGCGATGCTCTGCGGCGTGATGGATTACGAACTGATGCTCGAGTGGCTCCTGACCGAACCGGCCGTCATCAAAACCCTCGCGGACGTCTGGCTGGAGCGCACGCTGCAGATTGTCGACTACCTGATGGACCAGGGCGCCGGCCCCATGTGGCACTTCAACGGGGTCGAACGGGCCTGCCCGCCGATGATGAGCCCCAGGCAGTGGGACCAGTGGGTCGTCGCCTACGACGGCAAGGTCAAGCGGCACATCAAGAGCCGCGACCCCAACGCCCTGATCCACGTGCACTGTCACGGCAAGGTCGGCACGCTGTTGAAGTCCATGCTGGAAATGGGGGTGGACTCCACCGACCCCGTCGAGCCGCCCCCGCAGGGCGACATCGCCTTCGCCGACGCCCGCAAGATCGTAGGCGACAAGATGGTGCTCTTCGGCAACATGGAATTCCTCGACATGGAGATGCGCACCCCGGACGAGATCGAACAATTGGTCCGCTGCGCCATCGAGCAGTCCGGCAAGAAGAGGCTGGTCCTCTATCCCAGCGCAACCCCGCACGAGCGGCACACACCCAAGCTCCTGGCCAACGCCCGCCGCTACATCGAGGCCGGCCTGAAGTACGGAGCGATGTGACGTCCTGGACGGATGTCGGGCCCAGCCCTCAGGGCCGCCGCTATGCGAATGCCTCAACGAAACGAGGGACGCCCCATCGGGCGTCCCTCGTGATTCCTCCGTATCCAACTTCGCAGGAGATGTCAGCGCGGCCTGCGCCGCAGCACCGCCACGCAGCCTACCCCCAACAGCGCCAGTGAGACCGGCTCCGGCACCGAGGTCACCCAGCCGCTGTAACACCCGTTCTGGCCGATGCCCTGTACGTGCGCCGCGATGGGAAGCCCGGGCTTGCTGCCGGACGAGGAGAGGGCACCGAACGAGGCGGCGGTCAGCGACGCCGGGCCGCTGATCGTATAGGAGAGGGCTTCAGTCGGGCCGAAGCGTTTCGATACGCCACCGCCTGTCGCAAAACGGAGCAGTATGTCGAAATGCCCGCTGCCGCCCGCCTTGAACTCAGCGCTCGCCTTGACGTCGACGCTGACCTTCGCGTTGGCTTGCAAGCTCGCCATCGCGTCGCCAACACCCTTGAACGGCGCCGCCACGCACGCGACGAGCTGCCCGCCGAGCACGGGGTCGCTCGCTGCCGCCTTCACGGTGCCTTGCACGCCCGTCACGATCTCCTGGATGCCGCCCGCGAGCTTGACCGCGCGCGGTCCCATCGACAATGCGATCTTCGCGATGATCGGCAAGTTCTTCTCGAGCGCTGTCTTGAACTTCATCTGGAGCGCTGCGTCCACGCCGCCGTCCACGCGCGCGCCGACGTGCGCCGGTGTGCAGGTGACATGCGCTTCGGCCTTCGCGTCGCAGTGGCCTTTGCACTCTGCGCTCATCGTCGGCGGCTTCACTTCGCCGGTGC
>JANYLN010000280.1 GCA_025357795.1 Planctomycetota bacterium | reverse complement strand
TCTGTACATCGCGTTTGTCGCTGGGGCTGGAGACGGCATCCAGGACGGCCTGGAGGGTCTGGCGGGCCTGTTGGATCTGCCCACGGGTTCGCTGGAGGTCGGACAACTCGAGCCAGGGCTGCAACTGGGTGGTGGTCGGCTGGCAGGCCTGCTGCAGGGTGGCGATGGCCTTGTCAGCCTGGCGGAGGCTCAAGTACAGGTGCGCGCGGTGGAGCTGCAGGCTCAGTGGGTCGAGGCCCAGCGATTGGGCGTGTTGGAGTTCGCGCTCGGCGCGGTCGGTGTCTCCTACGTTGGCGGCGACGGCTGCGCGGAGAGTCCAGACGTCGATGAGTTGGGGATGTTCGCGGGCGAGGACGTCGAGCCTGGCATCCAGGGGCGCGAAGCGCTGCTGTCGCTGGCCCGGGGATTCGGCGATGGCGCGGTTGATGGCATCCTCGATCTGCAGCAGCTGGGCTTCGAGATCCTGGGAGTCGAGCGATTCCAGGGTGCGGGCGGCTGAGATGGCGCGGCTCCAGTCCTGCTGGCGGACGTAGTTTCGCATGAGCATGCGGGCCATCTCGACGTCGTCGGGCTGGGCGGTGAGGTACTGGCGGATGGCGCGGATGGAGCGGCGGACCTGGTCGGTCTGGGTATAGGCCTCGGCGAGGAGGCGCCATGCGGCGGGGTTGGTCAGGTTGCGGGAAGTGATCGGCTCGAGCAGTTCGATCACGCGGTAGGGGCGAGCCTGGGCGCGGGCGAGCAGGGCCTCCAGCAGGCCGGCGGTCTCCTCGGACTGCAGGGTCGAGATGTTCAGGTGCTTGTTGTCCTGGTACTCCTTGAGGCAGCGTTCGGCGTCGCTGAGGCGGTCAGCGGCGATGTAGACGCGGACGGCTGTGGGCAGGGCCGGCAGTCGTTGCCCTTTGTCATTGAGGTCGGCGAGGATCTGGTCAGTCTGCCTGGTTCCGGCGGCAATATTGCCCTCGCGGAGGGTGAGTTCGGCGGCCTGGAGGTAGAGGGCGATGCGCCAGTCGGTCGGGTCGAAGAAATACTCCTCGATGACCTGGGGCTTGACGTCGCGGACGGCGTCGAGTTCGGCGGCGGCGCGGTCGAGTTGGCCAAGCCGCATCCATTCATCGCTGAGGATCAACCGTTGGCGCGGGTCGGCGGGGCGGAGGGAGTCCGCCTGTTCGAGGTCCTGGCGGGCGGCGGTCAGCAGGGCCTGGCGGTTCTGCCGGGGGACGGCGGCGAGGGTACGGCGGAAGCGCGCGCGGTTGATAAGGGCCTCGGGGGCCTGGGGGTCGTACTGGACGCCGCGGTCGAGCCACTGCTGGGCGTCGAGGTAGGCCTGGGAGGCATTGGACTGGGCGGCGATCTCGCTGAGGAGGGAGCAGGCGTCGATGTACTCGGGGTAGCGCTGGGGGATGTTCGACCACTTGTCGATGATCGGCTGGAGGACTTCGCGGACCTGTTCGGGCTTGTGCTGGGCGGCGAGGGCGCGGCCCAGCCAGACGGAGGCCTTGAGGTCGTTGGGCTGGCGGGTGAGGCGCATGCGGGCGATGTAGGCGAGGTTGTCGTAGTCGCGGATGCCGGCGTAGAGCCTGGCGAGTTGGTCGTAGGCCTCCTGGTTGTCGGGCTGGAAGCGGACGAGGCGGCGATAGGAGGCGATGATCGCCTGGATGGCGCCGCCATCGAGCGGGCGGACCTGGGACTGGGCGTGGGCGTACTTGGCGAGGACTTCCGGGTCATCGGGGTACTTCTGGAGGTATTGCCAGAAGTTCCGGGCGGCGGTGGGCCAGTCCTGGCGGACGTAGGCGGCCTGGCCGTCAATGACCGCTCGGGTGGCGGCGGTACGTTTGCGGGCGTAGTGTCCGACGACGGAGGTAGCCGCCAGGACGGCGACAACGACGGCGAGGACAGCCACGACCTTCCAGTTCACCTGGCCCGATCGATTAGGCAGGTTCATCCTTCCCATTCCTCCCAGCGCACCCGCATGGGGGCGTTCCAGTAAAATAGCAATGTGATGCGCAAGACCCCTATGTTACATTATATGCGCTTGGGTGATCGGAGCGGCGAGCCGGAGGTGGACCCAGGGGGTGGAATCGGGGGGCTGGAAGGGGTGAGAAGGCGCAACAGCAACGGCGAGGGCACTGCTCGCCTGTGGGCCGCGCGCCTGGATACGAGTCAGGTGTGGTACGTAGAGCGTTTTTTAGATTCTCTCCAGCGGGAGCGACAGCATGGTCCTACAACGGCGCAGGGCCATGGCACCCAATCCCTGACGCTATACATAAACTGCATCCGATCTAGTCAGGGCGTTGCTGGCGCGGTGGTGGGGCGCGGTGGGCGGAGGGCAACACGGCCCCTGCCGGGCACGACGATCCGGCAGGGGCAGTGCTATGCACAGCAGGCTGGTTCTTGCGCAACTAACGACGACGGAGCCAGCCGATCATGCCCAGGCCCAAGGCACCCAGCAGGGCTGCCGCCGGGGCGGGTACTACGAGCACTTGGGCTTTGCCGACCCTGCCGCCATCGAGCAGGCCGAGGCTGGAGAAGGTGAAGCTGGCGGTGCCGGTCTCCAGCCAGATCACCGACGAGCGGTCTCCTGGGGCGATGACTGTGCCGACGTTGGCGACTCGCCATTGGAGGAAGGGGTAGGTTCCGCTGGCCAGGTCAGCGCGTGCGATGAGGTAGGGATCGCCGTTGGACCAGTTCGGCGCCTGTCCGGCGGGGGTGGAAAGCCCGCTGCCGTCAGCGCCGGCATCGGTGATGGTCACGTTGCCCCAGTTGGCTGGGTCGAAGGTCGCCCGGACGAGGTCGGGGGCTGCGCCTGTGCCATTATTCTGGAACACATAGGCGAAGGTGTAGCCGCCGACGTTATTGGTGTAGACCTGCGTGGTGACGGTCCCTACGAAGTCGATCGTCATGGGGGCGACGAGGGTTTTCACGAGGTTGGCGGGCGTGAAGTAGGAGGGCAGCCCGACGGTGTAGTTGGGAGGGGGCAGCCCGACGCCCGGCTTGGTCAGGGTTACGTTGGGCGGAAGCGGTGCCGCATATGACACTGCCGCCAGGATGGCCAGCAGCATCACGACTCTTGTTACTTTCATCTTTACTCTCCAAGGGTTTGCACACTGCGTGCCATTGGAATGCGCGATCTGTCACGAAACGCTGGCTGTGCCAGCCGGAGAGCTTGTGCTGCCGGTTGGTGGGGAAGCCTGGGGGGACCGCGCGGCGCGGTGCTGCAAGATGCGCCTTGGGATCGCCAGCGGATCGGCGGGTTGAGCCGCGAGGTCCGTGGCAGGAGAGGATGGAGCGGAATCTGTAATGTGAACAGACCCGGCAGCGGCTGCATCATGCTGAACGGGTCGAAGCGGACGGCGCGGCCGATCTGATCCGGGCCCCCCATGTGCAGCCAGACGGGCGTCTCCGCCAGTTGCAGGCGACGGGCCGAGCGGCTGATCTGCAGGGCCCCCAGCGTGCCGACGGCGTAGAGGAACAGGCTTGCGCTGCCTGGGGGGGCGGGCAGGGACTTGACCTTGCGATCCTGGTCGATGCCGGAGGCTGTGGCGGGCAAGTGGGCTGCCAGCGATCCGCCTTGGAGGACTTGGTGGAGATCGTCCTGCGACATCCAGGCGCTGGCCAGGGTGGCATCGGTGTGCGCGCGTGTTGTTGCCGAGCTCGCTGGCGCGGGAT
>JANYLN010000256.1 GCA_025357795.1 Planctomycetota bacterium | reverse complement strand
CGGGCTGCGACGTTGGCGGCTTCGGGCGCAGCAGATCGTTTGCCGTGGTTTTGATCTGATCGATGTGTGGCCAGATGGCGCTGACGGCCACGCCCAGGACGATCAGGACGCCCAACACCATCGCCAGGCGGCTCAGCCGGGCGAGCAGCCGCAGCCAGTCGAGCTTGCGCGATGTGCGCCAAGGCTGGCGATCCTCTGTGACGGCTTTCTGCAGTTGTTCAAGGTCGTCCGGCATGGGCCTGAGTGTATCGACCGTGCCAGCTGGCAACAAGCAATCGCCCGCCCGCATGGAGGCGATGAGGGGCTAACCTGGGGGGGCGGATTCAGCGGGGGGAAGCCTGGCTGCTGGGGATGGACGGGATGGCTACCGGGCGGGAGGTGGTCGCGCCACGCATTTTTTTGAGGATGAGGTAGCGTTGCCAGGCGCCGGCGGAGGAGGAGATGTTGAGTTCGTCGCGGTAGGCCTGCAGGGCGTTGTCGTACTGGCCGCGGGCCTCGTAGATCCGGCCTATGTGGTAGTTGACGTTAGGGGTGTAATCGGCGTCGCGGGCGAGTTGCCGCAGGCGGGCGAGGGCATCGTCGAAGTTGCCGGCGCGATAGTCGATCAGGGCGCGGTTGAGGGCAAGGCGGGCGTCTTTGGGCTGGCGAAGGAGGGCTTGGTCCAGGACCGAGCGGGCCTGGTCGAAGCGGTCCTGCATCGAGAGGCTGATGCCGAGGCGCAGGGCGAGTTCGGCGGCGGGGTCGGCGCGGCGGGTCCAGGAGGAGGCGGCGCTATAGGGTTGGCTGGCGGCGGCGCGTTCGGCGATCCATTGGCGACAGAGAGCCTCGGCTTGCCGCCAGTCGCTGGCGACCATGAGGGTATCGATCTGGTCGAGCATGGGGCGGCTGGGATCGGGGGTGAAGATGAACAGCAGCGAGAGGGCGAAGATCACCAGGACGGCGGCGCCGGCGATCAGTGCGGCGGGGCCGGTCCAGCGGCGGGGGCGGCTGGGGTCGGCGGGGGTGGAGTGGCCTGGGTTTTGTGGGGCTATGAAGAGCATTGTTGGTTCGCGTCTTTTGGGGCCTGGTGAGGCCAGCAGCGTTTGCGGGGTGTAGAGGACGGTTTACACCTTGCAGCCGCAGCATTTCTTGAACTTCAGGCCCGAGCCGCAGGGGCAGGGGCTGTTACGATCGGGCCTGGCCGCGGTCGGTGAGGGGACCGAGCGCGACATGGGCCTGCCGGAGGCGTCCAGCAGGATCGGCTGCGGGGTTTTGGCCCGCAGGAATTCATCTCGTGCGTGCTGGGGGGGCAGGCCGCGGCGCAGGGCGATGGCGATGGCGGCCATGCGGTCGAACGTGTACTCGAAGAACAGCCGGTAGCCCTGGCAGAACCAGTTATGGCGATTGGGTTCGCCTTCGACGGGGAGGATGCGGTGTTTGCAGCAGCCGCCGTTGCAGCTGGGCAGGTACGAACAGTCGCGGCAGATCTGCGTCAGGCTGGTTTTCTTGTTGCGGCCGAAGTCCAGTTGCTCGGGGGCGTTGACCATCTCATGCAGGGACTTGTCGTGGATGTTGCCGCGCAGGTCGGTCGGGAAGGGGTAATGGTCGCAGGCGTAGAGGTCGCCGTTGTGCTCGAGGATGAGGGCCCGGCCGCAGGTGGGCATGTGGATGCAAAGTGAGGGGGAGACGCCCAGGTGGGTCGCGAGGGTCTGCTCGATGATCTGCACGAAGATGTAGCCGATATTGTGTTCGAACCAGAGGTCGAAGATGCGGCAGAGGAAGCGGCCGTACTGCTCGCCTGTGATTGCTTGGGGGATCGGCTCGAAGGTGTGCCTGTCATATTCGAGCAGGGGGATCAGCTGGACGTGGCGCAGGCCGGCGTTGGTCAGGAAGCGGTAGACGCCGTCGGGGTCGTGGACGTTGGACTGGCTGAGCACGACGAGGGAGTTGAACTCGACGCCGTGCTTGCGGAGGAGTTTGAGGCCGCGCTGGACTTTTTCGTGGCTGGGCTCGCCCGCGGGGGTGCGGCGGTATTTGTCGTGGTAGCTGGCGGGGCCGTCGACGGATAGGCCGATGAGAAAGTTATGCTCGCGGAGAAAATCGCACCAGGTGTCGTCGAGGAGGGTGCCGTTGGTTTGGAAGCTGTTTTCGACGAGTTGGTTTTCGCGGACGTATTTCTTCTGGATGGCGATTGCCTGGCGGAACCAGTCGAGGCCCATGAGGGTGGGCTCGCCGCCCTGCCAGGCGAACATGATCTGCTGCAGCGGACGGTCGAGGTACTGTTTGGCGAAGAGGTCGTAGGTCTCCAGGGACATGCGGAAGTCACCGGAGTGGCCCGGCTGGGCCTTGTACATGTCCACCGTGGGCAGGTAGTAGCAGTAGGCGCACCGGAGATTGCAGATCCCGCCGATGGGTTTGACCATCACGTGGTAATCGTGGCTGAGCGGCTCGGGGGTTACTACGGGCTCAAATCGCTTCATAGGGGGGGCATTATACGGGGAATTCAGGCCGTTGTTAGTGGGGGGGGGGGGACCATGCAACAATAGTCAGGCATTTCAGCCGTCCCTGGCGAGGCCGCAAAGGTGTCAGGAAGAATTGTCTTGACAGCTAGGGCGGTTCTGGTATTCTGTGGCAATGGGAAGATCTCCACGAATCACCGAGTCGGGCACGGCGTATCACGTACTGAATCGTCGGGTGATGCGGCTGCCGTTGTTCGAGAAGGACGCCGATTACGAGACGTTCGAGCGGGTGCTGGGTGGGTCGCTGGCGCGGCCGGACGCCCCGCGGCTGCTGAGCTACTGTCTGATGCCCAACCACTGGCATGTGGTGGTCCAGGC
>JANYLN010000217.1 GCA_025357795.1 Planctomycetota bacterium | reverse complement strand
CAACCAGTTGCTCGCCCCGCAGCTCCGCCGGCTTGCACCCGCTCTTCAGGCACAGCGCCGCCGCCGTCCCCGCCGCCGCCATGCCCCCCAGGAACCCATACCGCTCAATGAGAGCCACCTTCGCCCCGTTCCGCGCCGCCGCCACCGCCGCGCACAACCCGCCCGGCCCGCCCCCGGCGACGATCACATCCGCCTCGATCCCAACAGGAACAGTCCGTGACGGCTCGACGATTTGCCTCGACATGGCAACTTCCCTCGATGTTCCAAAATCCACGTAAAGAAAAACCTGCCCTCGCAGGCAGGTTAATCGTTTGGCACGTCAGCGGCAATACGTCCCGTTCACGGGCATTGAGCCATTGCCCCGCGGTCTCACCCCGCCGTCGCCGGCTGACGATTCCGCATCGGCGTATTCTGCGACGCCAGCGGCCGCTTGGCGGCCTCCATCTCGCGAATCGCCTGGGCCACCCCCGCCGGCAAACCATCCGGGTACGCCCGGTCCAGCGCCGCCCGCACCAGCCCGACAAACAGCGGATCCGGCGACAGCGGCCGACTCGTGAACTCCGGATGCGCCTGCGTGCCCACGAAGTACGGGTGTACGTCGCGCGGCAACTCCAGGATCTGCATGATCGGGTACTTCGGCGACCGGCCCGAGAAGATCATACCCGCCCGCTCCAGCTTCTCGATGTAACGCGGATCGACCTCGTAGCGGTGCCGGAACCGTAGGCGGATCATCTCGGATTCGCCGAACATCTCGTACGCCATCGTGCCCGGCTTGACCTGCACGTCATAGCCGCCCAGCCGCATGTTCCCGCCGAGCCCTTCGATCTTCTTCTGGTCCGGCAGCATATCGATCACCGGGTGCAGACAATCCGGATCGATCTCCGTCGTGTTGGCGCCTTCCAGCCCCGCGACGTTGCGGGCATACTCGACGACCGCCAACTGGAACCCGTAGCACAGGCCCAGGTACGGCATGCCGTTCTGGCGGACATGGTTGATCGCGGTGATCTTGCCCTCCGCCCCACGCACGCCAAATCCGCCCGGCACGATGATGCCGTGTACGTCGCGCAGCTTTTCCCCGACGTTCTCTTCACTGATCTCCGTCGTATCGACCCAACTGATATTGACCCGGCTGCCCAGCGCCGCCCCCGCGTGCTCCAGGGCATGGATGATGCTCGCATAGCTGTCCCGAAGCGCTGTGTACTTGCCGGTAATCCCGATGTTGACCGGCGCGATGCCCGTCCGCAGGCGGTTCATATAGCCCGCCCACGCCTGCCAGCTGGACGATTCGCTGTCGCTGTTGAGACGATCCTGAATCTTCAACAGACCGGCGACAGTCGTGTCCAACCCCGCCCCGCGGATCATCTCGGGGATCAGGTACACGCTCTCGCAATCGTGCATGCTGAACACGCGGTCCAGCGCCACGTTGCAGTAGACCGCCATCTTCTCGCGAACCTTGTGCGTCACGGGATTGTGGGCCCGGCACGCGATGATGTGCGGCTGGATACCCGCGGCCATCAGCCGCCGAATGCCCAGCTGCGCCGCCTTCGACTTCTGCTCGCCCAGCGTCCGCGGTTCGAGAATGTACGTCAGCGAGACGAACGCGCAACTGTTCGGCCCTTCCTCAAACGCCAATTCCCGCATCGCCTCGATGTAGTACGCGTTCTCCAGGTCCCCCACCGTGCCGCCGATCTCCACGAAGATCACGTCCGCCCGCGTGGCCACCGCCAACTCGCGCAACTTGCACTTCACCTCGCCCGTCACGTGCGGGATCATCTGCACGTCTCGGCCAAGATAGGAACCCTTGCGCTCCTTGGTCAGCACTCGTGTGAAGATCTGGCCGCTGGTAGTGAAGTGGGCCCTCGTCAGGTCCTGGTCCAGCATCCGCTCGTAGGTCCCCAGGTCCATGTCGGTCTCCATGCCATCGTCGAGCACAAAGACCTCGCCATGCCGGTACGGGTTCAGCGTGCCGGCATCGACGTTCAGATAGCCTTCCAACTTGATCGGCGCGACCGACAACCCCTTGTCCTTCAGGCAGCGCGCCAGGCAGGAGGAGAAAATCCCCTTGCCCAGACCGCTCATGACCGTACCGAAGACGATGACGAACTTCGTCTTGCCGAGCACGTAGCCATGCGGCATCGGGGTGTAGAACTCCGTCTCCGCCGAGGCATCACTGATGGAAGCCAACAGTTTTCCCGCGTCCACGTTTGTCTCCGATCCGGCTGAATGCTTTCAATATGCTCAAAGACCCTCGGGCCTACCGGCCGACGGTCTGAATTCGCTTGACGAATGCCTCGTAGTCCCCTGGTGTGTCGATCCCAACCGCGGAGCGCTCCACCACGCCTACGGCAATACCTACCCCACGCTCCAACACCCGCAATTGTTCGAGCTTCTCGATGCGCTCCAGCCGACCCGCCGGCCAACTGGCCAATCGAAGTAGGAAGTCCCGGCGATACGCGTAAATGCCGATGTGCAGCAGAAACTCGCTCCGATGCTCCAACAGACTCTTACCGTCCCGGGGGTACGGGATCGGACTTCTGGAGAAGTATATGGCCCGCCCGTCGGAATCAACCACAACCTTCACCGCGTTCGGGTCCGCCGGGTCGGCCTCTTCCGGGAACGGACACGCCAGCGTCGCCATATCGCAATCCCGCCCGGTCTCCAGCAACTCGACAAGCCGGTCGATCCGCCCCGGTTCGATCTCGGGCTCATCACCTTGCACGTTGACGATGATGTCGGCACAAAGCCCCGCGGCGACCTCCGCCACCCGATCCGTGCCGCTCTGGTGCGCCTCGCTCGTCATCGCCGCACAGCCACCAAACGATTCGACCGCCTCGTAGATGCGGCGGTCGTCGGTGGCGATGATGACCTTGCTGAGTCGCCGGGCTCGGCAGACCTGTTCATACACGTGTTGAATCAGGAACTTGCCGGTCCGATTCAACAACGGTTTTCCGGGCAGCCTCGTAGAGGCATACCGGGCAGGTATTACGGCAACGGATGTCACTGGAAACTCTTTCCTGCTAGTAGGATCGTTACGTCTCTCTGGGACCTCGATGCTACAGATATGTTAGCAGACTGTCAAACCGGAAAACACTGCACTCAAGACCGTGCTGGCGAGCATTTTGCAGCCCGTTGCCCCACCTCCAACCTAACACCGGCACCGGCAAGCGCGTATGGCCGCATCCCATACATACTCACAGGGGCCCGCCGACCCCTGGGCCTCTCCGCCGACAGGTAGTACGCCTGGCTATTGGCCACCAGGCCTTCTGACGCCCGGACAGAGTTGCCAACAGGCAGCGTCGGCAGGGCTGCATTTGCGAGACGGACGATCCCGATCGAATCTCTTTGGCAGGCTTTGACTTGTGGATGTGTCCAGCAGGCGGGATGGTTTATTTTTTTGTAACGGCCTGCCGGCTCCCGCCGTTCCAGTCGCCGATGGCCGCGCCTTCCTTGTGCCGCGGCTTCCCCTTCTGCGTCGAGCAGATCGGGCAAATCCGCGCCGCCAGCCTCGCCACGGTATCCACCACGCCCACCGCTGGCATCAGGTAGACTTCGCCCGAACCAATGTAGCCCTTGCGGATCATGCCCGCCTGTAGCATCAGGCCCGTGATCGCATCCCACTCGATCAGGCACGGACCTTGCCGCCACTGCCCGATGCCCCGCGCGGTCCGAACCTCCCCGCTGTCCGTGATCACCTGCAGCCGGCTCTCCATATAAGCCAGGCAGTGTGCCCCCGCCAGCGTCTCACCGACATGCGCCGCCGTATTGGCCCCCATGCCCACGCCCAGCAGTAACACCTTGCCACCCGCCATCGACAGCCGCCCCAGCGGACTCTCCGGCCCGAACGTCAACTCCAGGGCCACCCCCTCCGTCAGCCAGTCCGCCTCTCGGCCGATCGCCCCATACGGGTGCGTGGGGTGCCGGCTTCGACGCGCCTCGGGCCGCAGCCGCAAGGCCTCGCTGATCGCCCCGTTCCGCGAAGGCGAGTGCCACGCGTCGAAAACATCGCAGCTGCCGTGCAGGAAGGTCGGCATCATGACCGTACCTCCCGGACCGACCACCTCCAATAGAGCATCGACCACGGCCTCGGCCCCGCCGATCACATGGCCCAACGCGCTCAGCGAGCTGTGGACCTGCACGAGGTCCCCGCCTGCCAGTCCAATCTGGCCAAGCCCCTCGACAATGTCCTGTTTGGTTACGATCGGTTTGTCAGCCGGGTCCATATACCGTCCTGAAACAACTTTGCCTGATTACTCCCGGCGTACGCACGATCCGCTACGGCTGGCTGGTCGCTGGCTGACTCGCAGGCTGCGAAGCGCTCGGGCCATGGATCCGCTTGGGCCGGGTCGTGGGGATCCTGCCGCCCACCGCCGGTTGGCTGGCCGAATCACCCTCCGCAGCCGACTGGCTCGCACTAGGCTGCGTCTGGCTGGTCGCGCTGACGACCGTGTCGCCCCCGGTCCGGCGCATCCGCTCGCGCCACCGTTCCCGGCGGGCCTGCTGCTCGACCTCGTTGGCCTTGCGCTGCTCTTCCGTCGGAATCTGGTTGAGCCGCTCCTGCATTTCGGCATACAGGTTGTCAACCGGCTGGTTCAAGTCCTCCAGCTCCTTGCGAGCCGTCGGAACCTGCTCCCTACGGGCCGGATCAGCCACGACTTCCCGTATCCGAGCGTTGGCGGCCTCGATATCGGCCTTCCGGCTGAAGTAGTACTCCGTCGCGCGGTTCTTGCTCTCCGTCAGAATGGACATCGCCTGGCCCGTCTGGGCGGCATCAAGCTTGAACCGGTTGATGAAGCCGCGGACATAGAGGTCCCAGCGGTCCAGTTCCGGCTGGACCGGCCGAGTGGCCCCGGGACGTTGCCGGCCAGACGGGTTCATCCAGTCCGTCTCCGGGTTGAACTGCCCCTCGGTCCAGCGGGTCAGCCGCTCCTGGCTCATGGTGATCTGCTGCTGGAGAACCTTCTGGTCCTCGTCGAAAAGCTTCTTCTGCTCGTCCGTCAGAACCTCCCGGAACTGGCGGTTGCCCTTGAGGATCTCCTGCTTGCCCTCCTCGAACAGCGGGACGACCCGCCGCGACCACTCCTGCACCCGGACGGGCGTCGGCGGACTGCCCGCAAGACGAGCCTGGATAAAGTCTTTGACCAGATCGCGAACCTCCGACTCGTGCTTGTCCAGAAAGGCCGTAACCCCTTCGCTCGTCATCTTCCGGACGAGTTGCTCCTGCTCAGGCGTCAGCTTGTAACGCTGCTTGGCCTGCTTGACGCTCTGGTCGATCATGACTTGCGGATTCCACATAGACATAAGGCCCTGCGCCCGCTGACGCTCGGCCTCCTGTGTGCCGGGGGCCTCCTGAGCCGAGGTGGCCCCGGCGGCCATCGCAATCGTAAGTATCATGTACAGCAATAGTTGACGCATGCTCTCTCCTTGGCGGCCGACCGCGGACATCGCCGGGCCGTGTGGATGTTTCATTTATACCATTCTACCGACCGACGCCGCTATGGATGCGGCGCAGCTACCCCAAACAGTTGGGGTTGCGGGCCTCGACCGAGATCGGCCGCTTCTACGAACTGCTCGGCGAGATCCTCGTCCGCTACCAGCACATCGTCGCGGCCCAGGCCAACGTGACCTTCCGCGGCTACGCCTGGCTCGATGACAATTGCTGCCTCTTCTCCCCCGGGCTCTACCAGCAGCACTGCTACCCCGTAATGAAGAAGGTCTTCGACACCTTCGCCCCCCAGCCGGACAACTGGCGCTACCAGCACAGCGACAGCGAGATGCGGCACCTGCTGCCCATCCTCGCCCGATTGAACTTCCACGCCGTCAACTTCGGCCCGACCATCCCCGCCCAGGTGATCCGCCAGGCAATGCCCCACACCGAGATCCAGGGCCAGATCGCCCCCATGACCCTGCGCAACGGCACCTTCGAAGATGTCGTCGCCGAGGTCAAACGCGACTTCGCCGCCGTAGGCGCCGACGGCGGCCTGCTAATCACGACCGCCGGCTCGGTCTCCGCCGGCACAACCCTCCAGCGCCTCCGCGAGTGGATGTGGGCCGTCCAGACCTACACCCGGTACCAGGCCAACCGCAACGCGTAGCCATAAGACCCTTCCCTGGCTTCGACCGGCTCAACAGGTGCACGACTTCCCCGGCCACAGCGGTTTCGGATCACCTCTGGCGTCAGAAACACGCCCCTGCGGCCAGACCGGGCCGGCCCTCGCACCCCAAGAGCCCCTGCTGCGCCTGGACTCAATTCGTTCCAGCGGGGACATCAGACGCAGGCCGCTGAATATCGGCTTATCTCGCTTGCCTGGGTGTCCTGCCGTTGACAGGAAATCGCCGGCAACGACAATCTCCGGCGGAGGGCTCTTTTCATGAGCGCATCGTCAGCCGCACCGGACATGAAGACGGTCGATCCGGCCGCCACCCTGGACGCTGAACGCTACCGCTGCGGCACCCTGCAGTACACCAAGGCCAGCCTCTTCATCCTGTTCAGCTGGCTGATCTGGGGCAACCTCTGCTTCAACCTCTTCGAATCGGCTGGCGGGCCAGGCATCCTGGGTCTCTACCTGCAGGACAACTTCCACGTCAGCAACCTGCAGGTCAACATCCTGTTCAACGTCATCCCGATGATCATCGGCACGTTCATGACGCCGATCATCAGCTTCAAGTCCGACCGCACCCGCAGCCGGTTCGGCCGGCGCATCCCGTACATGCTGTTCACGGCGCCCTTCCTGGTCGTCTTCGCCGCCGCCATCGGTTTCTCCGACGACATCGTCACGTACTGCAAGATCGCCTTCACCGAGGACTCCTTCGTCTCCCCGTTCACGGCCGCGCTCATAGTGATCGGATTTCTGACGATCGGTTTCTCGTTCTTCAACGAGTTCGTGGGCACGGTGTACTACTACCTCTGCCCCGATGTCGTGCCGCGTCATTTCATCGGCCGGTTCCAGGGAATTTCCGGCATGGTGGGTTTTGCCGCCGGCATCGCGATCAACAAGTATATTGTCCCGCACCAGTTGACCCATCTGAAGTTGGTCCACGTCGGCATCGCTCTTCTCTATTTCGTCGGTTTCGGACTGATGTGCTGGCGGGTGAAGGAGGGGCAGTATCCGCCGGTCACGGACGTGACGGAGAAAACCAAGTTTGGGGACCAGGTGAAGCTCTACTTCCGGGAGTGCTTCACCCACCCCATCTTCATCCTGTTCTATATCTCGACGGCAGCGACGGTGCTCACCAAGGGTCTGAACCCAGCCGGCATCTTCGGTCTGCATCTGAGCCAGCACCAGGCCAAGGTCGTCGCCCATGTCGATGCGACCGAACCCCTCGCCGCCACGCCGGGAGGAAAGAACACCCACGCCTCTCCCGTGCAAACGGCCTCGACCTCCATGGCGATGACGCCGGACGGCAACTGGCTGGTCTCCGGCGGCAAGGACGGAGTGGTCAAG
>JANYLN010000216.1 GCA_025357795.1 Planctomycetota bacterium | reverse complement strand
GCGCAGCCGCGGCGGACGGGCCATGCGTAGCAGGTCTCTCCCCCTGCAAACACCCCGGCAGGCTTTTGCTCGGCCATTCTGTACGCTATCCTGTGAGGCGCACAACCCGGCACTCGCCGGCTCGCAATGCACGGCTGCCACCACTCTTGGCCAAGAACGGGAGCACACAATGAACGGCTTCGGCACCGGGTTTCTGAGCAACTTGGCGAAACTGCGCGACGCGCGGACCGGCCGCGCCAGCAGTTGGGACCGTAGCGGGCGCAATCGCGACAACTGGCAGATCCCACCAGACGCATCCGTCGTACTGGCCGAGATCGATGGCCCGGGCTGCATCACCCACATCTGGATGACACAGTCGATGCGCATCACCCGCATGGCTGACCACGTCGTCCAGGACCCCGACATGTACCGCAAACTGGTCCTGAAAATGTACTGGGATGGCGAGAAGAACCCGAGCATCCATGTCCCGCTGGGCGATTTCTTCTGCCTGGGCCACTCGATCGCCTCGAACTTCAGCAGCCTGCCGTTTTCCTCCAGCACCGCCCAGCACGGCAAGTTCGGCGCCGGTGCGGCCTTGAACTGCTACCTGCCGATGCCCTTTGCCAAACACGCGAGAATCGAGCTGGCCAACGAGGGAGAATGGGCGGCCGCCCAATACTTCTACATCGACTACGAGACCTACGACCGCCCGCTGGACGAGGACGTCGCCTACCTGCACGCCCAATGGCGACGGGAGAACCCCACCGACGGCTGGGGCCACGGCATCCGCGTCAACACGCAGGAAGTCGACATCCCCAACCTCGACGGCAACGGCAACTACGTCTTCCTCGACGCCCAGGGCCGCGGCCACTACATCGGCTGCAACCTCTCTGTCACCAACCTCCAGAATACCTGGTGGGGCGAAGGCGACGACATGATCTGGATCGACGGCTACAAGTGGCCGCCGGACCTGCACGGCACCGGCAGCGAGGACTACTTCAACCAGGCCTGGGGCATGCAGAAAAACGCGTTCCTGTTCAACGGCTCCAGCCTCTTCGAGCATGACGTGCCCGGCTACCAGGTCAGCTACAATTTCCATCTGACCAACCCGGTCCACTTTCGCAAGTCCATCCTGGTGACGATGGAGCACGGCCACGCGAACCACCTGGCCAATGACTGGGCCTCAACGGCCTACTGGTACCAGGTTGAACCCCACCGGCCGTTTGATCTGCCAGCCGTGGACGAGCGCCTGCCGATCCGTGGCGACATCGGCGTGATCGCCGCCGGTCCTGAGGGGATGCCTCGCGTCCGCGAGACCGATGCAACTCGTCGGGCGAAGGTCCAGGCCGAGCGCAAGCAGCAGCGCCAGATCCGCGAACGACTGGGAGAGGCCCGCAAACGGGCGACACAGGAACAGCAGTGGGTGAAAGAGGAAAAGGCTAAGGCCCAAGGCAAGCCGCCCAAGCCAAAGAAACGTAGCCGGCAAGGTTGAACACGGTTCCCCAGGCGGTCAAGGGGCCGGTTGCGGCTGGATGGGGCGACGCTGCTCGGCTTTGTTCGAGCCAGGCAGGTCACTGCTTCCGGTCCCCAGCCGTCACTCCTGCTTGGTGAAGTACTCCCGCAGAACCTTCTCGATCATCGAGTCCGGCAGCGTCCATGGCTTGTCATGGATGTCGATCTTCGCGAGTTGGCCAACGATGTTGTACGCGCCGCGGAGCATCCCCGCCGGGGTCATCGCCTCGAACGAGCCGCCGGACGCATCGCCCTCGAGCCGGCCGCCGTGCTGGGCGATGAGCGTCTTGACCCTGTCGATCGCGGCATGGGGGTCTTCCTGCAGTTGCACGTCGAATAGTGCCATAGCGCTCCGTCCTGTCTAGTGGCCACAGCCCAAGCCGCTGCGGCAGACGCCCGAATCAAGCGACCGGCTACAGAAATGATATGCCGGCAATCGCTTACGCTGGATAAGATGGCATCGCCTTGGCTTACCAGGCCGGACCCGGTAAGATGCCGCGCGCACAACAAGGAAGCAGGCACGAACACGGATGTCACTGGAACTCTGCATACTGGGAAGCGGCTCATCGGGTAACAGCACGGTCGTGCGCGTCGGCCGAGGCATAATGCTCATCGACATCGGCTTCGGGCCACGCATCACCGTCCAGCGATTGGCGGGCACGGGCGTGGCCGTCGAGGACGTCCAGGCCATCTGCCTGACACACCTGGACGGCGATCACTTCAACCGCAACTGGCTGAACACCATCGTCAAGCAGTCGATTCGCGTGTACTGCCACGAAAGCCTCGTCGAGACGATCCTGGCCAAGGCGGGCGACAGCCTGTTCAGCCAGGCAGCGAAACTTCGCTCGCTGCTCCAACCATTCAACGGCCAGCCAATCGCCCCGCTGGAGGGCCTGCACGTCCAGCCGATTCGCCTGCCGCACGACACAGCCGGCTCGCACGGGTTCGTCCTCGGGCACGAGGGCAACCAGGTCGGCTACGCCACCGACTTAGGCAGCGTGCCGGCGCAGCTGTTCGAGATGTTCGACGGGCTGGACCTGCTGGCGATGGAGAGCAACTACGACCCGCAGATGCAGATGGCCAGCGACCGGCCGTGGGTCCTCAAGCAACGAGTCATGGGCGGTTCAGGCCATTTGTCGAACCAGCAGTCTTTCGCGGCCGTGCGGCACATCCTCAACCGCGCCGAGAAGAACGGGGCCCCCCTGCCCTCGCACATCGTGCTGCTGCACCGCAGCCGGCACTGCAACTGCCCGGACCTCGTCCGCCGGATGTTCACCCAGGACCCGCGAATCGCCGCCAGGCTGATCCTCGCCGAACAGGACAAGCCGACAGGCTGGCTCCGCCCAGGCCGCAACCACACCCTGCCCCGGGCGGAATCGGCATAGAACCGTCCGCCCCCTGCGGCGTGTTCTTTTGCACTTACACTTGGTGAATTCGCCAGGCCCGAGCAGCCTCACCGCAGCTTCTCCAGGAACCGCCGGTTCGCCGCCGGAAACGCATACTTCTCCAGTTCGCCCCGCCGAACCCACTTCAGCGCCTCATGGAGCCGCGCCGTCGCCTGGCCCGCCAAGTGGCACCGTCCCCAACGAAGCCCGACGCCCCCGCCCCGCCCGCTCGATAGCCCCCTAAAGAAAAACACCCGGCGGTCAAGCCGGGTGTTCCAGGTTTCGCGTCCCCATCGGACCGGCTCTAGCTGTGCACCTGCTCCGATGGCTCCAGCAGGCCGTATCGTTTCATCTTCTTGTAAAGCGTCGTGCGGTTGATTTTGAGGACCTCCGCCGTCGACTGGCGGTTCCAGTTGTTCGCCCGCAGGGCCAGCTCGATGATCCGCTTTTCTGGATCCTCCAGGGCCCGCTTCAGCGAAACCGGCTTGTAGTTGGTCTCGGGGGTCTTGTCCGACTGGACGTGGTCCGTCAGGTTGCCCGGCAGATCCGACACCTCGATGTACTTGCTCTTGGAGAGCACCACCGCCCGCTCAACCACGTTCTCCAGCTCGCGAACGTTGCCCGGCCAGTTGTACCGCTGCAGGTACTCCATCGCCTTTTCGGTGAAGCCCAGGACCTCGCGGCTGTTCTGGGCGTTGTACTTGCGCAGGAAGTGCTCGGCCAGCAGCGGAATGTCCCCGATCCGCTCGCGCAGCGGCGCCAGCAGGATCGTGACAACATTGATGCGGTAGTACAGGTCCTGCCGGAACCGTCCCTCGGCCACGTCCTTGATGAGGTTGGTGTTCGTCGCCAGGATCACGCGGGTGTCGACGTTCCGGGTCTCGTTCGAGCCGACCGCCTCGAATTGTCGCTCCTGCAGCACACGCAGCAGCTTGATCTGCAGGCCCGGCGTGGCCGTGCTGATCTCATCCAGGAAGATCGTGCCGGTATCCGCCGCTTGGAACTTGCCGATCTTGTCGACCATCGCACCGGTGAACGAGCCCTTGATGTGGCCGAAGAGCTCCGATTCCAGCAGGCTCTCGGGGATCGCCCCGCAGGCGATCTCGACGAACGGCCGATCGGACCGCCGGCTGTGGGCGTGGACCGCGCGGGCGATCATGCTCTTGCCCGTACCCGATTCTCCCAGGATCAGGACGGTGGTCTTGGAGTCCGCCACCGACTCGATCAGGTCGAACACCTTGAGCATCTTGTAATCCTGGCCGACGATGTTCTGCAGCTGGTAGCGGTGCTCGAGCTGCTGACGCAGGGTGCGGTTCTCCCGGATCAGCGACTGCTGTTGAAGAGCCCTTTCGACGGCCAGGCGTAGCTCGTCGTCGATAATGGGCTTGGTGAGGTAGTCATAAGCCCCCATCTTGATCGCCTCAACAGCGCTGTCGATCGTGCCGTAGCCGGTGATCATGATCACCACCGTCTCGGGGAATTTCTGCTTGCACATCCGCAGCAGCTCGAAGCCGCTGGAACCCGGCATGTTCACGTCCGTGAGCGCAACGTTGAAGTCCGCTCGCTCCAGGGCATTGACGGCCTCTTCATACGTGCGGGCGACATCGACCTGGTAGCCTTCCAGGCGAAGAAACTCCTGGAGCGAATCCAGGATGATGTCGTCATCATCCACCACCAGAATCCGCGCTTTGGACTCAGGCACAGTAAGACTCCTTGGCTGCTCTCCCGACAACCTCGCGAACGTACGGCGTTCTACTTTCATGCTACTCCTGTGGCAAAGCCCTTACTTCGCCGCCATCATCGTGCCACTCTCGATCGGCACGACGACGGTCAGGCGGGCTCCGCCGCCCGGCCGGTTCTCCGCGAGGATCCGGCCGTTATACTTCTCAATAATATCCTTGCAGATCGCCAGCCCCAGCCCCGTCCCCTGCCCCGAGGGCTTGGTGGTGAAAAAGGGCTGGAAGATCTGCTCGACGTTCTCCGGCAGGCCCGTGCCGGTATCCTCGAAGGCGACGAACACCTCGCGGTTGATCATGCGGGTGGTCACCGTCAGGGTCCCGCCCTTGGGCATGGCGTCGACGGCGTTCTTGATCAGGTTGCAGAAGACCTGGAAGAGATTGCTGCCGACCCGCAGGGGCGGCATCACCCCCTCCATGCTGCAGACGACGTTCACACCGTTGCGTACCGCCTTGTCCTGCATGGCGTTGACCGCATCCTCAACGTAGCGGTTCACGTTCGCCTCCTCGTAGGTACCATAGGAACTACGGGAGAACTCCAACAGCTCGCCGAGGATCTGCACCATCCGGCTCAGCCCCTTGCGCGCCTCGGTCAGGTAGCGGACGACCTTCTCCGGCTCCACCGGCACCCTCGGCGTCTCGCTGACGCGGATCGCCAGGTTGATGTACCGCATGATGCCGTCCAGCGGGTTGTTCAGCTCGTGGGCCACCTTGGCCGCCAACTTGCCCACCGCCGCCAGCCGCTCCGAGACCGCCAACCGCCGCTCCATGCTCAACCGCGACGTGACGTCCTCGATCACCATCAGACCACCGATCGTTCGGCCGTTCGCCGCGTCGTCCAGGGGGGTGACCACCATGTTGAGCATCCGCGCCTCGGACGCCGAGACCCGACAGGTCACGCCGTCATAGTGGCTCTGGCCACGGGAGTCGATCGCCTGGTGCAGCTCGATCTCCCAATTCTGATACTTGCTCTCGACCGTGGCTTCCGTCAGGATTTCGGAGATCCGTTTGCCCGGGGGCAGCAGCACCGTGGCCACCTGGTTGCGGAGGATGACGTTCAGTTCTAGATCAAATACGATCACGCCCAGCGACAAACTGTGGAAGACATGCTCCGCAATATCTCGCAGCGACATCGCTACTGCCCCAACCGGGGCATGCTTGTCCTGCGGCAACTGGAAAACGGACCGCTGAGCGTCACCCATGCAACACCCGTTCCATTTCGGCGATGATGCTTTTGCGACAAGGCATGAACAGACAGATTGCCTCCACCCTTCCACACTCCTGTCGATAAAAAGCAACATCGACTGAAGCGAACGACACACACTGGCTCGTATATTAGTAAAACTTACGCGAAAATGGGCCCTCATGTCAATCAAAATGTTGCCAATTAACAACGTGACGGTGATGCCAGGCAACACGCTACCCATTGTCATGATCCGGCGGTGACTTCCACGCCACTACTTGTGCTGTGGTGTTGATCGTCGGAAACATCCCCCCACTCATGTAGGTTTTTTGCCTCACGCCCGATTGTTTAGTAGATTTAGCAAACATTCTTCCGTGTGGCAGAAGCAAGGCGGTCGCAGGGCGCCCTTGTGGCAACCGGCCGGCAGGAGAGACTCGTATGGCACAGCTAATTGGACAGATCCTGGTCGATATGGGAGTGCTGCAAGGCTGGCAGGTAGACAAAATTCTGGAACACCAGAAACTCAGCCGCCAGCGCTTCGGACAGATCGCCGTCGCCTGGGGCTGGGCCACACCCCAGGATGTCTGGCAGGCATGGGCTCTACAACTTACTGCCAGCAATCAAGTTATAGACTTGGATGAACTCGGCGTGGACAGCGCCGCAACCGAAACCGTCCCCCCGGCCCTCGCCCAACACTACCAGGTCGTCGCCGTCCGCGCCTGGGGAGACAACCTGGTCCTGGCCGTACCCGAACACCTGGCCCAACAGGCCCGGCAGGAATTGCCAAGCCTGTTGAGCGCGCAGTTGTTCTTCTGCATCAGCCGCCCCGAGCAGGTGCAGGCGGCCCTGCAGCGAGCTTACCAAATTCCGGTATCATGAGTCAGACTCTAGGCTTCCAACGCTTTTGTGCACTCTGCCGCCTCCGATAGGCTTGACAAGGCCGGCTTTGGAGCCTACATAGGAGTGCATACTGATGTCTGGGGAATGGTGTAACGGTAGCACGGCTGGCTCTGGACCAGCTGGTCAAGGTTCAAATCCTTGTTCCCCAGTTCTTCCCTCCTCCTCCGCACCTCCATTTTCAGCCGATTGACTCTCTTCACTGTCAATATTGCCCCGCGAACTCGCCGATAGGCCCCATTGACCTGCCCTGCCCCCCTTGCACACGCCCCTCGCTGCAGTACCAAACTCGACAGCCACTATGCCCTTGCAAGTTCGTGCCTCTTTTCACAAGCCTCGCCCACCCAGTGCTTGACCAAGGCTGTAGTTTGCACTACTCTTCCGCGTTCGATTCGGTACGGGTCTTCTAGGCTACGTTCTGGCGCTAGAACAGGATATTTGGAGCAGAAGGAGATACAAATGGCAGTCAAGGTTGCAATCAATGGGTTCGGTCGCATCGGCCGTCTGGTCTTCCGCGTCATGGCCGAGCGGGCCAGCGAGTTCGACGTGGTGGCTATCAACGATATGTTCGACGCTGACATGCTGGCCTACATGCTCAAGTATGACAGCACCCAGGGCAAGTTCCCAGGCACCGTCTGCACCAAGGGCGCCGCGATCCTCGTCAACGGCAAGGAAATCCCCATCCTCTGCGAAAAGGACCCCGCCAAACTGCCTTGGGGCAAGCTCGGTGTGGATGTCGCCCTCGAGTCGACCGGCCGGTTCACCAACCGCCAGGCCGACGGCAAGCCCGGCTTCGATAGCCACCTGACCGCCGGCGCCAAACGCGTGATCCTGTCCGCCCCGGCCAAGGATGCCCCGGACGCCACCATCGTGCTCGGCGTCAACGACAACCAGCTCAACGCCAGCATGAAGACCGTCTCCAACGCCTCCTGCACGACCAACTCGCTGGCCCCGGTGGCCAAGATCCTCCACGAGAAGATCGGCATCGTTAAGGGCCTCATGACCACGATCCATGCCTACACCAACGATCAGGCGATCCTGGACATGCCCTCCAAGGACAAACGCCGCGGCCGCGCCGGCGCCGTCAACATCGTTCCCAGCACCACGGGCGCTGCCAAGGCCCTGGGCGAAGTCGTCCCCGCCCTCAAGGGTAAGCTCCACGGCTACGCCCTGCGGATTCCGGTCCCGACCGGCTCGATCACCGACCTGACCTTCATCGCCGCCCGCAAGACCAGCGCCGATGAGATCAACGGCCTGATCAAGGAAGCCGCCGCCGGCGCCATGAAGGGCATCATCGAGTACGTCACCGATCCGATCGTCTCCTCCGACATCATCCACAACCCCCACAGCTCGATCTTCGACAGCACCAACACCATGGTCCTGGCCGACGATATGGTCAAGGTCACCATGTGGTACGACAACGAGTGGGGCTACTCCAACCGCACCGCCGACCTCATCAAGCGGGTGGCCGCCCTCTAAAACGCCCGCCGACAGATTTGAAACTCCTAAGGGGACCCGCCCAACAAGCGGGTCCCCTTTTTCTTGCCCTCTCACCCCTTGCCCGACCGCGTGGCAACGGGCTGACTGGCCGGGACCGTTGGCTTGCCCAAACACATCAGCATCGGCCGCGTTCGCCAGCCCGTCACAGGCCAGAAGACGTTCTTCTCCTGGAACACCAGCCCGGCCGCATCGTAGTGCTGCTGGATCTCCTTCTTGAACAGCCACTCGTCATCCAGCACGATCGCCCGGAACCGCCGATCGCGGATCGCCTGGCGGATCCCCCCAAGCAACCGCTGCTTGCCCTCGCCATCCGGCCCGCGCAGCACGTCGTTGATCGCCATCGCATGGGCGCCGAAACCCTCGTGCCCCGCCATCGCCGGCAGGAACCCGTGGTACGGGATCCACACATCCCCTTCGATCTCCTGCAGTCTCTTCACCAGCCCGTCGCCCGCCAGGACATCCTCCTGGTTCGGGATCTGAGCGCCAGGCGAGTACGCCAGCAGGGCGAACTGAATCAGCACAACGCACTGCAGTCCCAACGCCAGGCTCCTCGCCAACCGCCCACCAGGAGCACTACCGCCCCTCGCGGCCCCGCTGACCTCCGCAACCTGTTCCCCCTCCCTGCCCTGCCATCCGGCCTGCAGGACCGACGCACCTGCCGCCAGCCCGATCGCCAGCATCGCGTACGCAGGCTGCAGCACGTTGTCATAGCCGCCGCCATGCAACCGGCCGAGCCACCCCGCACCGATCGTGCCCGCTGCCAGTGCCACGTAAAACGCGAACTCGCCCCTGACGCCAGATGCCAGCCGGGAAACAACCGCGAACACCGTCAGCGCCATGGCGATCGCCAGCGGCCGCGCCAGGTCCACTGTCCAGAAGCCCGCCACCATCGCCGGCAAACTGTCGTGGCCGGCCGGCACGCGGAAGACGTAATAGCTGTACCATCCGTGCGTGGCGATGTCGAACGCCACCGTCGTCCCCACCAGAATCAGCACGAACGATCCGCCAAACGCAATCGCAGGCCAGCGACGCCTCCCGACAAAGACATAGACGATCAGCGGCACCGCCACCAGCAGGGCCGTCTGCTTCGTCAGGAACGCCAACCCCATCAGCCCCCCCGCCAGCAGCAGCGGCCAGAACCCCTCGCCGAAGCGAACGAAGTAGATCCCCGCCAGCAGGAGCATCATGAACAGCGAGTCCTCCCGCCCAAGGTCGAACCACGCCCCGCTGAGCCGATACGTACCCGCATACAAGCCCGCGGCGACCAGGCCCCACAGCCCGCTGCCCGTCTCGCGCCGCACGAACTGGAAAAGCACCCCGAAGCAGCCCAGCGATGCAACCAGCGACACCAGCCGCAGCGGCACGAACCCCACGCCCATGACCTTGGTCAGCCCCGCCGCAACCCAGAAATACAGCGGCGTGTAACAAAACGGGACGAATGCAACCGACGGCTCGACGTACAGCGACTTGCCCGCCAGAATCCAGCGAACCTGATCGACACACCCGCCTTCCATCCACTCCAACTCGTAGGGGTACACCAGCCGAATGCACGCCAGCGCAATATAGAGGACCAGGTAGCACCCAGCCGCCCCCGCCAACAGGTACCGGCACGTATCCACCGCCACCTGCAATGGGTCCCGCTGGGACGCAATCTCAGGCGTGTGCATCGTTTCCGCTGTGGCCATCAAAGTAGATTCCTGCTGACCGGAAGACCGCTCGAAATATTTCCGCGAACAAGGGTAGGCATTCTAAGTAACCCAGCGTCGAAAAGAAAGCCGCCGAAGGGACATGGTCGTGCGGCATGGCCCCGGCTGCCCGTGCCCCCCGCGTCGTCCGCAGGCGTGCCGCCGCAAGTCCAGGAGTCTGTCCTCCTTCTCCGCATCAAGGTGTCCGCCTCGCCCCAATCCAAGCCATAATAAGATATTGATCCTCTCTGTCCGATGTACATAACAGCATCGTCCCAGGCAACCTCTGGAGGTAACGACGGATGAACATACGCACACGTACAACCCTTCGGCAAACCAGCACCCTGCTCCTGCTGTTCGTAATCGCCGGCTGCAGCCAGCCTCAGCGACACCCGGCGGCGCTCTACCAGGTCTCCACGCTCCAGGCCCTGATGGAAGGCGCCTACGATGGCACGGTGACATTCGACGAACTCAGCCGCCAAGGCGACACGGGCATCGGCACGTTCGACGCCCTCGATGGCGAGATGATCATGCTGGACGGCCGCGCCTGGCAGATCCGCGCCGATGGCTTGGTCCTTACGGTGCCCCCCTGCCAGACGACCCCGTTCGCCACGGTCGCCCCGTTTCACGCCGACCAGCAGGTGGACCTGGCAGGGCCGCTCAACATGGTCGGCCTGGCCACAGCCATCGACATCCATTTGCCCACGCCAAACATCTTCTACCTCATGCGGATCGATGCGAGGTTCGCCCGCATGAAGACCCGTAGCGTCCCGCGCCAACAGCCGCCCTACAAGCCGTTGCTCGAGGTCGCCAAACAGCAGTCGGTCTTCGAAGCCCGCGACATCGATGGCACCCTCATCGCCCTGCGCTGCCCTGACTACGCCAAGGGGATCAACATGCCAGGCTGGCACATGCACTTCCTCAGCCGCGACCGGCGACTGGGCGGCCATGTCCTCGATCTGCAACTGGCACATGGACAGGCCCGTCTCGCCCACCTGCGACAATTCACAATGGTCCTGCCCAGCCAGGGCCGGTTCATCGAGGCCGACCTGACACGGACCACCACCCAGGATCTCAAAAAGGTGGAACAGGCACCCACTGACACACAACGTCAATAGTCCCGCCAACAGGTCATTCGACCAGATCGCCCCCCGCGCCCTCGGCTGTGGTCGTCGTTGTTGTGCGGTTGCGGGCAAGCCCCGCCCTGCGCTTATCTGTGGCTGTCGTTGCCGTTGCTGTTGCCGTGGGTTACTAACCCCGAACCCAACACTCCCCCATCGCGCGCCGCGAAGTTGACCCACTCTCCCGCCCCGACGGCCTCGACCGCGTTACAATGTTCCAGGCGGATGGCGCCAACACGTTGTCACCCAATCGGAAACGCAGAGGACAACTTCGACATGAGTACCCTGGGGCGAAAGCCTCATCACCACGCTACATGAACAGAGAGTCCGCCACACCTTCGGCCTGCCAGGCGACTTCGTCATCGGCCTCTACGACATCTTCCAGCGAGATGGCCGCATCCAGCCGATCGCCATGACCCACGAGCCCGGAGCCGGCTTCGCCGAGGTCTGCTGCCGTGCGTCCGTCGTCCACAACCCCGCCTGCGCCTCGCGGATCGGGTGCGCAAACTGGCCCGGCACATCGGTACGCCCCTGGTCAGCACCTTGGAAAGCAAGAGCGTCCTGTCGGAAAAGGAGGTCCTCGGCGTCTACGCCGGCGCCCTCTCCAGCAGCAACGAGGTTCGCCATCGCGTCGAACAGAGCGACTGCGTGCTGATGCTCGGAGCCTTCCTGACCGAATTCGACATGGGTGTCTACCCCGCCATGCTCGATGCCCGCCGGGATCGCAGGCGTTCAAGTCGCGATTTAATGGCGACGTGTAAGGGCGCCAAATGAGAGGAATGCGTCCTCCCTTTCTTGACACCCACGACGATGGTCAGTACAAGAGGGGGCCATTAAATTGGCGATGTGATGCGCGCCATTTTTGTTCGCAAGTGGCGGTCATTGAGGGAGAATGCCCTGTGGGCTTTGATACGATCGTCTGTGTGAAGCAAGTCCCCGATACCGGTAACATTACCGGCGATGCGATGAAACCCGACGGGACGGTGAATCGCGCCGCCCTTCCGGCCATCTTCAACCCGGAAGACCTTCACGCCCTGGAGGCCGCGCTGGACCTGCGCGACCGGTTTGGCGGGACGGTTACGGCGGTGACGATGGGCCCGGGCGGGGCGTGCGAGGTGCTTCGAGAATGCCTCTACCGCGGGGCGGATCGTGTGATCCTCATCAGTGATCGCCGCGCTGCCGCCAGCGATACGCTGGCGACCAGCTACATCCTCTCGCAGGCCGTCCGCAAGATCGGGCGCTACGACCTGGTCTTCTGCGGCCGCCAAGCCATCGACGGCGACACCGCCCAGGTCGGCCCGCAGATGGCCGAGAAGCTCGGCATCCCGCAGATCACCTATTATGAGAAACTGGTCGACCTTTCCGGGCAGACGATCCGCGTCCGCCGCAATGTCGGCAACGGCTGGGAGATCCTCGAGGGGCGGCTTCCGATCCTCGTGACCGTGGTCGACACCGCCAACAAGCCTCGTCCCCCGGCCGCCAAGCGCGTCATGCGGTTCAAGAGGGCCCGCTCCGTAGGCGAGGTCGGCGGCCAGGTCGGCAAGGACATGCCCCAGGCCAGTGACGCCCAGAAGCAGGCCCAGGCCGCCAGGCTGTTCGAGGCGGTCCGCGCCGCGGGTATGGTCATCGAGCAGTGGGACCTGGATGACATCAAGGCGGACCTGACGTGGTGCGGCATGGCCGGATCGCCGACCAAGGTCCACCGTGTGCAGTCGATCGTGCTGACAAAGGAAGGCTTTACGTCGGTCCCCCCGACCGCGGAAGGCGTCGCGAAGATGGTCCATGAGCTGATCGTGGATCATACGCTTGGATGAATCACGGTTTGTGGTCCTTGGCCCAAGCCATGCGACCGGCAGCGAACAACAAACAAGAGACAACGAATTACCATGATCGAACCCAATCGAAAAGGCGAGGTCTGGCTCTTTGCCGAGCAGGAGGACGGGCACCTCAGCGATACGTCGCTGGAGCTGTGCGGAAAGGCCCGCGAGCTCGCTGACACACTCGGCGTGAAGGTCGGCGCGGTCCTCGTCGGCTGGAACGTCCGCGAGCTGTCGTACCTGCTCATTGCGCACGGCGTGGACAACGTCTACTACGTCCACGACACGCGGCTGGAGTACTACCGCACGCAGCCCTATGCGCGGGCGGCCTGCCAGCTGATCGCCAGGGACAAGCCGCAGATCGTCCTGTACGGCGCCACGCCGATCGGGCGAGACCTGGCGCCGCGCATTGCCTCGGAGATCCGCGCGGGCCTGACCGCCGACTGTACGGACCTCCAGATCGGCGACTACACCGATCCGAAGACCAAGAAGGAGTATTGCCACCTTCTTCACCAGATCCGGCCCGCCTTCGGCGGCAACATCATCGCCACGATCGTCAACCACGACCGTTGGCCGCAGATGGCGACCGTCCGTGAAGGCGTCATGCGCATGGGCGAGGGGGATCCCTCTCGCTCCGGGCAGATTCTCGAGGAGAAGATCGAGTTCAACGACTTCGACATGGCTATCAAACTCATCGAGCGCCACCGCGAGGCGCGCAAGGTGAACCTCAAGGCCGCACGCATCATCGTCGCCGGCGGCGGCGCGGTCGGGTCGAAGGCGAACTTCAAACTGATCCATGACCTGGCGGGCGTGCTCGGGGCCGCTGTCGGCGCCAGCCGCGCAGCTATCGACAGCGGTTTCATCGGCAAGGAGCACCAGGTCGGCCAGACCGGAACGACGGTCCGCCCGGCGCTCTACATCGCCTGCGGCATCAGCGGCGCCATCCAGCACCGCGCTGGCATGGAAGAGTCCGCCAAGATCGTCGCCATCAACTGGGACAAGGATGCCCCGATCTTCGGCGTCGCCCACTACGGCATTGTCGGCGATATCAACAAGATCATCCCGATGATGATCAAGTCGATCCGGGAGCGCGGGTGAACGCGTTCCATACGGTTGCACTGAATCGCGGAATCAGGCGGATGGTGTTGGGAACCAGAAGCTGTTCTCCGTGTCTCCGCGGTTAGATAGGAATCTGATATGCCCAACTTTTTCGCGGATAATGATGATATCCTCTTTCTCTTCAATCATATAAACCTGGCGCAGATCGCTACGCTCCAGGAAGATGACTTTGCGCGCGTCAAGGGCGGCCCGGGCGCCGAGTACGCGCCTCGCGACGCCGCCGACGCGATCGACAACTTCCGCCGCATCCTGACCATTGTTGGCGATATCGCGGGGGAATACGTCGCTCCGCGCGCTGAGCAGATCGACCGCGAGGGCAACACCCACAACCAGGATGGCACCGTCACGCTCCACCCCCTCGTCGAGCAGAACCTGAAGGACCTGGCCCGCGCGGACCTCATGGGCTTCACCCTGCCACGCAAGTACGGCGGCCTGAATTGCCCGAACCTCATCTACACGATGGCCAACGAGATCATCAGCCGCGCGGATGCGTCGCTGATGAACATCTTCGGCCTGCAGGGCATCGCCGAGACGATCAACGCCTTCGCCACCGACCAGATCAAGGATGAGTACCTGCCCCGCTTCGCCAGGGGCGAGGTGACCGGTGCGATGGTCCTCACCGAGCCGGATGCCGGTTCGGATCTGCAGGCCGTCAGCCTCCGCGCCTGGCAGGACGAAGACGGCGCCTGGCGGCTCAACGGCGTCAAACGCTTCATCACCAACGGCTGCGGCGATATCCTGCTGACGCTCGCTCGCTCGGAACCCAACACCCAGGACGGCCGCGGCCTGTCGCTGTTCCTCAATGAACGATCCTCGCGGATCCGGGTGCGGCACCTTGAGGAGAAGCTCGGCATCCATGGCTCGCCGACGTGCGAACTGGTCTTCGATGACGCCCCCGGCAAGCTGGTCGGCGAACGGCAGCTCGGGCTGATCCGCTACGTCTTCAGCCTCATGAACGGCGCCCGCGTCGGGATCGCGGCCCAATCGCTGGGTATCGCGGAGGCGGCCTTCCGCGTTGCCCGTCGTTACGCGTATACCCGCAAGCAGTTCGGCGTGTCGATCGAGCGTCTGCCGGCGGTGGCTGAACTGGTTACCGATATGCGGATCCATCTCGAGGCCGCCCGGGCCCTGACGTATGAAACCAGCCGCGTGTGCGACCTTGAGTACAACAATCTGCGGGTCCTCGAGACGAACCCTCCCACTGATCCAGCCGAGGTGAAGAAACGCAAGGAACTCGCCCGTACGCTCAAGCGGCTCAACGGCATGCTCACGCCGATGAGCAAGTACTACGCATCCGAGATGTGCGTGAAGGTCGCCTCCGACGCCATCCAGGTCCTCGGCGGATCGGGTTACATGAAGGATTACCCCGTCGAGCGGCACCTGCGAGATGCCCGCATCACGACGATTTACGAAGGCACCAGCCAGCTCCAGGTTGTGGCCGCCGTCCGCGGCGTCTGCTCCGGCGCGTTCGAGAAGTATGCCGAGCAGTTCGAACAGGCAACCTACAGCGACGCCCAGCTCGCCTCGCTGGCGGCCAGCCTCGGCCAGAGCCGTCAGCTCATCGCCAAGGCGATCGCCTTTACCAAGGAGTGCGGCGCCACGTACATGGACCTCTACGGCCGCAAGCTCGTCGACAGCGCCATCGCGATCATCGTCGGCTACCTGTTCCTCGGCCAAGCCACCAGGAGCGAGCGGAAGAAGGCTGTTGCCAAGCGGTTCATTCAGACGCATCTCAGCAACATCCGCCGGGACGTGGAACTGATCTGCTCGGGCGATCGTTCGGTCCTTGAGGAATACGCGACTCTGGCCGGGCCCCTGCCGCCTGCCTGATCGAGCCGCCGCGCACATACGCAATGCTCACAAACTGCAAGACTGTAGCACGTCCACCGGACCCATTGGGGTGAACGCCTTATGCTATAATAAGTTATGGCACGAACAAAGGTGCATCTACCGGCGGTGCTCAGCCCGCTGCCCCAAGACCATGCAGAACTTGCGTCTTGGGCTGCCAAACGGCAGGAACCGCACCAGCCTGTGTGTTGTACCGTGAGGCATCTGGCATGGCCTGTGACGGGACCACCGACGGTCGGACGGAGACGGACCCGGTTTCGCTGATGACGGACCTGGCCCGGCGAGAGATGTTGTCGACCTTTGGCCCCCGGGTGATGAAGCTGTCCGGGGCCTTCGCGGGCTTGTTCCGCCTGGACTACAACGAACGCATCTTCCAGCGGCATTACCGCAACCCCGTCCTTGTCGCCACCTGCCACAGCGCCCGGGGCGACCGGGTCGATCTGGCGCTGCGGACGGATCGCCTGAAGGATCTGGCCATCGACGCCGTCTCCGCCAGCGCCAATGACATGCTCACCGTCGGGGCCGAACCGCTCTTCCTGTTGCACCACCTGGCCGGAGCCCTCGAACCCGCCAGCCAGCTCCAGGTGATCGAAGGTCTGGCCGAAGGCTGCCGGCAAGCAGGCTGTGCCCTGCTCAGCGGCGAGAAGATCACGCCGGCATCAAGCAGCGGCCCGATCGATCTGGCGATCTTCGCCGTCGGCGTGTGCGACCACAAACGGATGATCACCGGCGAGCGGATCGAGCCGGATGACGAGGTGATCGGCATTGCCTCGGCGGGTTTGCATGGCCACGCGTACGACCTGGCCGACCGGCTCCTGCTCGAGCAGCGCAGGCCCTCGTCAGACACGCATGTCGATGAACTCAGCACAAGCGTTACCGATACCTTGCTCCAGCCCGCGGTCAGCTACGCAACCCCCGTACTGCGGATTCTTCGCTACTACCGGCGCAAACGAGTGATCCTGGGGATGGCCCACATACGCGAAGGGGGCATGGCCGATTGCCTCCTGCCGATCCTGCCGGAGGACCGCCTCGTGCAGATCGATGCCAAGGCCTGGCCCCTTCCGCCTGTCTATTCTTTTTTTCTCGAACAAGGCGGCGTATCCACCGACCAACTCTGGCAGACGTGCAACATGGGCCTCGGCTATGTGATGATCGTCCGCCCGACCTTCACCCAGAGCATTCTCAAGCAACTACGCCGGCGCAAGATGCAGTGCTGGCGGATCGGCCATGTAACCAAAGGCGCCAGGCACGTCAACATTGAGCGGTGAGCAGTTACGTACTGTCTACTGCGACAGCGGGGGTCCCTGCCCCCGCGCACGGTAACCACACGGGCCGCTCCCTTGCACTGACAGCAGCATACAGCTTCGTTGGTTCGACCTGGTTTCTGGCCGCCCGGACCGCTGGCTGCGCAAACCGTGGACCTCTGTACGAATCACCCCCCAGTCGCGGTAGGGACCGCCCTTGCGGGCGGCCCCCCGCACAGATCCGTACGTGAAGCATTACCTCATACGGCTCTCACCTCGGATATCTGACGATCAGCCGCTCATCATGGCTGCTCGTACGCCCCACAGTCCGCTGCCACGCTGTTCCGGCTCTGATTCACGCTCCGTCTGGTATTGTCCGATGCGCCATGCGGCAATTGCCCGGTTCTCGGCGTTCTATGAGCATCTGCCGGATCGCACCGGACACCATCAGCCGGAGTGTGAATGAGTCCGGTACGTGCAAGGCTTGTGGTCCGTTTCCCTGGGTCGGCCCCCTTCCCTCCACGGCCTCTGCCGCCGATGCTCCGGCCTTGTTCGCCCGCTTCGCAGGTACTATGGAGCCGTCCGACTCCCCGAAGGCGTGCAGGCCCGACGTCCGGCCATTGGCCTTCTCGGGCCGTTCCGCCCCGCCGTCCACCTTGCGGGCGTTCGGTGGTGCAGAAGCCTCCAGGGTCTCCCGGTTTCCGTGCAGAGAGTTTCCACGCATGCGCACGGTCTGTGACTCCGTGGCGTCGAAAAACGGCTCGCGTTGGGCGTCGTCCTTCGTGTGGCCTTCCCTTTCATCACACAGGGTCGCTCGCGCCAGGAGTGGTGCTTTCGGAGCTCAATGGCTGGCCTGCGTGTGCCCCTGTCAACGCTTCACCCGCGATGCTACCACCGCCGACGCATGACTCGGGGTCGAGACGGTTCGCTATTCCTCGTGCGGCTCTTGCATCCGCTACTCTCTACCGGCTTTGACCGGCGCTTTCGTGATGGCCCCGAATCCGCTCCGAATCCGCCTCCCCGAATCTCGGTTGGGGACATCCTGTCGATGTCCCTGACACAGTAACAGACGGTCCTCCAAGAACACCATTCTTGCTACTGCTTACGAATTGGCCTTGATGTAGGCGATCA
>JANYLN010000205.1 GCA_025357795.1 Planctomycetota bacterium | reverse complement strand
GCACCGGTGATTGAGATATTGAGGTTGACGTTCGACAGACCCGTGACACTCTTGCTGACAGCCAGCACGTCGTTGGTCACGACGATGGGCGAACCAGAACCGATCACGTTGATGTTCAGGGTGGCGGGCGTGGAGCCGTTCTTGGCGAAGGCGAGGTTGCCGGCGACGGAGAGGCTTGCAGCGGTAGTGCCGCTGGTGCCGACGGTCAGGGTGGAACCGGCGAGATTGAGCGTGTAGCTAGCAGAGCCGTCCTCGATCTGGATGGGGCCGCTGGCGGTGATGTTATTTGTCAGGGTCCAATTGGCGTTGGTCGGCTTGTCGAGGTAGAGCTTGGTCCAGTTGTCCGGGTTGTTGATCGTGATGGGGCCGGTGGACAAGGCCCCTTCGCTGGTGGCCATGAGGTAGCCCATCTGGATCGTGGTGCTGGCGTAGGAGTTGTTGGCATTGGCGAGGGTAACGATACCCCTGCCACCCTGGTATTGGTCGGTGGTGTTGACGGTGATGGGGTAGTTGCCGGTGATCTGACCGGTGACGGTGAAGTTGGTCGCCCCGCCGCCGGCACGTGAGCCAGTAAGGGCGAGCGGACCGTTGAGGGTGACTGAGCCGCTGTAGGTGCAGCTGTCAGCCCAGGTGCCGGCTCCGAGGGTGCCGCCCTGACTCTGGACGATCACGTTGAAGGGGATCGTGGCATTGGCCAGATGGTCGGTCATACCGGTGGCGCCGCCTTCGAGGGTGAGCACGGGAGTGCGTGCGGCGCCGGTGTAGTTCTGATTTGCGCCGAAGACCAGGGTGCTGGTTGAACGAGCGGTCATGTCCCCGGTACCCAGGGCCTGGCTGGCATAGACCCAGACGATGGGACTGTTGCCGGCCTCGATCAGGACGCCGCCGGAGAAGGGGCTGTTGGCGACGCTGAAATACCACTCCGGGCCATCGCCCTGATAAGAGTCGGTTGCCTGGAAGGTGAGTAGACTGCTGCCGGACAGTGGGCCGTTGATCTTCATATTATTGCCGCGTCCGCCCTTGAGGAAGGAGGGCGCTGTAACGGTCAAGCCGGCATTGAGGGTGCGGTCCGGGCCCCACGTATAGGTGGTCAGGTCGGGGCACATGTGCCACGTGCCGCCGGAGAGCGTGACAGGCGTGGTCAGCGTCGCACCGTTGTTGTGGGCGACCATGCCGCCAGTGGCGACTTCGATGGCAGGCGAGCCGGTCAGGTTGGCGTTGGCGACGGCGTACTTGTTGTTGATGTTGACCAAGGCTGTCTGGCCAGCCGCAGGCGCGCCATCAGGACTCCAGTTGGCAGTACGATCCCAGTAGCGAGTGGATTCGGTGCCGGAAACATAGGCCCCGCCGTCCCAGGTGAAGTCCGCGGCGTGAACGATGCAGGACAGCAGACACATGACAGCCACGATCGAAAGGCATGCCGACTTCATCCTTGCCTCCTCCTTTGACATACAGAACAACAACCGTCCCGGGGCAGTGAATGGTTCCTGTCCGGGCCACGCGAACGATACGCGGGTGTAGACATGGTGTCTACACTTACTACACATGCGCAGTATATCATTGCATTGGTAGGGGCGTCAACGAAAAAGTGGCCTGGAGGGGTTGCCAGGGCTGGCGGCCGCGCGCTGCCGCCGCAGGGGGAGCTACCGGCGTGGCGGCCGGGCGGTGCTGGTGCCGATCCGCAGGGTGCACTCCACGCGTTCCAGCCGGGGCTGGGCCGCTCGCCGCCCGGCCGCCTGCCTCTGGAGGGCCTCCACCGCGTGCCGGCCCATCTTCGCGAAGGCGGCCGCCGCGCAGGTCAGTAGATGCTCCCCGACGAGGGTGCCGCTATCGGTGCCTACGGCGGCCGCCAGGGAGAGGTCGCGTGGGACCCGCAGGCCCGCCCTGGTCAGGGCCTGGCCCAGTTGGACGGCGACCCCGTCGTCGTAGGTCACCACGGCCGTGGGCCGCTGGCGATCCTGTCGCAGGTCCGCCACGACCGCCTCAAGCCTCGCCGGGTCATCATCCATGGCCGGGTAGATCCGCTGGTAGTCCAGCCCCAGCCGGGACAGCGCCGCCTGGTACGCCTCCCGCCGCTCCCGCGTGTCGGCCGAGTCGACCCACAGCGGCTCCGGGGGCTTCGCCAAGTCGTCGCTGGACCGGGCGTCCACGTAGCCGATCCGCCGGTGCCCCAGTGCATGAAGGTGATCCATGATCTGGTTGACGGCCGCGGCGTTGTCGACGCTGATAGAATGGATCGGCGACTGCGTCTGCGCGTCAACCAGCACCAGCGGCACGGGTTCCCGCACGAACTCGGCGATGTAGGCCTCGTTGATCACGCCCAACAGGATCACCCCGTCGACCCGCAGGGCGATGTCGCGTGGCGGAACCGGCACGCTGGCCTTGCTGGTGGCGCGGAAGGCAACGATCTGCAGGTCGATCTGCCCGAGGTCGCAGGCCGTGATCGCCCCAACCAGGATCTGGTTGAGGTAGTTGGTCTGGAGAAGGTGGATCCGCGACGCCGGGTAGACCAGGCCGATTTCCGTGAGCTTGCCACTGCCAGGGGGGACCTTGCGGACGAAGGCCCCCTTGCCATGGAGCAGTTGGACGATACCTTCATCGGCGAGTTGGCGCATGACCCGTTCGATGGTCCGCACGGCAATGCCGAAATGCAGGGCCAACTCGCGGTATGTCAGCAGTTTGTCGCCGACCTTGTGGCCGCGGGTCACGATCATCCGTTCGATGGCGTCCTTGGTGTGGCCGCGCGGCGTGTCTTCGCTGGGATGTCGGATGAACCGCACGAGAAACTCCGTGAAACGCTTGTGCCCGGTGTGTCGCCAAGTCCACTCGCGCCTATCCTACTGCCTGGCAAGGCAATAGAAAAGGGCCGCCGTCCTCTCGACGGCGGCCCCTTCCACTACAAGGTGCGCTCGGTCTCGATCAGGCGCGGCGACGCCGTGCCGCCACCAGGCCGGCCAGGGCGAGCAGCCCCAGCGTGGTCGGCTCCGGCGTGACCACGAATGCAAGGTCGTCGATGCCGAGGTAGCTGGTGCCGCCGCCCAGGCGGAGGACCTGGACCTGGTTGATGGTCAGGCCGGCCGGCGCCTGGTAGCCGACGAAGATGGTCATGACCGCTTTGCCTTGACCGAACTCGGGGATGTTAACGGTGGCTTGCGAGCCATCGGACAGGGAGAAGAGGGCCTGACTGGCGGAGGTCGGAAGGTTGTCCCGGCCATGGACACACATGCCAAACGCCGTCACGCCCGGCCCGGTGCCGGTGGAGATGGTCGCATCGAACCAGCTGCTGGTGGCGCCCACGAAGCTCTCCCTGCCGCTGAAATAGTGGTTGTCCAGGGTGCCGGAGAAGGCCTTCCGGCCGCTACTGGTCCTGCCCGGCCACTCGTACATGACGGCCGGGAAGGTGAATGTCACGGTATCGGCGGCATTGTACTTGGCGACCACCTTACCCAAGTTGACCGTCGGTTGACCTGCTGGGTAGGTGTTGAAGCCAATCACCTGTGGATTCAGCGCTTGGAAGGCTCCCTTGGTCATGCCGTCCTCCCGCTGAACGTCCGCCAGGCCGATCGGGTCGATGACCGCGTCCAGGTCGGCCGGATCGTTGTAGGTCAACGTGAGCGTTCCGGCATCATAGCTAACAGCAGCCAGCGACGCGCCATACATGCATAACACGATTGTAACTGCCGTAAACACTTTCACGGGCCATCCTCCAAGAAATAAAAGAAACGGGGACCATGTTTCTGCCATACGGTGAAACGGGTATGCAATTGGCGTGCCAACGTCTCGGGTCTGCGGCCAAATGCTTGCGGGGACGGCCCGGACAGAGAGGTCGCCTTTGCCGCCTGACAAGGCTCGGGGCAAGGGGGTTGGGTGTGCCACACTTACTACTCCTGTCACGCCTAAACCCCGCGGAAGCAAGCATCTATGGCGGCCAAGTGTGGCATGTGTAGACATCCCCGTCAGCTACGGATGGGGGGTCCGCCACTGCATGCGAGAGGCAGATCATCGGCACTTCAACGGCGTTGACTTCACGATTGCCGCGCCTCCTGCTGCCGGGGGTGATGTTGCCTTTTGGCAACAATGTGTGTTGACCGAACGCCACATGTGTCACCGATCACCACCGGCAAGCGGCACCGGCCAAAGAGGTTTGTGCTGCCTCATCGAGACATGGCATTTCGGACAGCCACGTGCCACTGCCGCCCCGCGCGCAGGACCTGATGCATCCAGCGATTCCCCCGCGGAACCTTGGCGGGTCGTTAGCCTGAAGCGCCGGCCTGGCGGTCAGACCCTCAGCCCATACGCCAGTGCGAGCACCTTGACCGGGTGATAGCAGTACTTGCTGGACCCTTGCTCCATCTGCATCTTGCAGGTGCTGCACTCGGACAGGCCGTACTGGATCTCGGGGGCCTTGAGGGCGTCGAAGAGGCCGGCGCCGATCTGCATGGAGACGTCGAAGTTCTTTTTCTGGAAGCCGAAGGTGCCGGCTATGCCGCAGCAGCCTCGGTCGATGATCGTGACTTTTGTGCCAGGGATCAGTTTGACCAGTTCCGCGCCGGGGTAGCCTATCTCCATCGCCTTGATGTGGCAGGGGGCGTGGTAGCCGAAGGTCATGTTGACCGGCTGGAAGTCGGTCTTGAGTTTGCCCTGCTTGTGCAGGTCGAGCAGGTAGCTGCACAGTTCGTGCGTGCCGGCCGCCAGGTCGTGCGCCTCGGGCGAGTCGTTGAGGTAGAGGTACTCTTCCTTCAGGCACAGGGCGGCGGTCGGCTCGCTGCAGAGGATCTTGCGGCCCGCGCGGACGTCGGGGGTGAGGTGCTGCAGGTTGTGGGCGATGTCCTTCTTCGCGGAGTCGATGTCGCCGTAGTCGATTGCGGGCATGCCGCAGCCCGTCTGGACGGGCAGGTTCACGTCGATGCCGTTGTGCTGGAGGACGGCCATGACCGCGCGGGCGAGCGAGTGGTCGTTGTAATTGGCGAAGAGGTCCACGAAGTACGACACGCGGTCGGTCGGCTGGGTGGACCAGTAGCTGCCGTTGGCGAGGGCCTTGTAGCGCCAGAGGAACGAGCCGAAGCTAAACTTCGGAAGCTGCCGGCGGGTGTCGACGCCGCCGAGCTTTTCCAGCAGAGCTCGGAACGGTCCGAAGCGGCCCAGGAAGTTGGCGATCGGTGCCGTGTAGCTGTTGAGGATGCTGACGGGCCTTGCGCGGGAGAGCGTTTTTTCCGCCCGGGTCAGGCCTCGCCGGGCGGCGTACTGGGCGCGGGCTTCGAGCATCAGTTTGGGGACGTCGACGGCGGAGGGGCACTCGACGCGGCACATCTTGCAGTTGACGCAGAAGTCGGCGCAGCGCTTGAAGGCGTCGCTGGCGAGGATGTCTTCGTCCAACATGCCATTGATGTAGTTGCGCATCATGTTGGCGTGGGCGCGGGGGCTGGCGTCTTCCTCGCCGACGACGCGGAAGATCGGGCACATCGTGCCGCCGGGCTCGCGGGTGCGGCACTCGCCGTTGCCGTTACATTTCTCTATTTGCTCGACGAACTCGTCGCCGCGGAAGACCAGCTTCGTGCGGGTCCGCTCGGGGCGGACCTTATTGTAGAAGCGGAGGTTTTTGCGGCTGATATCGGGGTCGTCACAGATGATCTTGTCGGGGTTGAGGGTGCCGGCCGGGTCGAAGATCGTTTTGACCTGACGCATGAGGTCGTAGAGCGGGCCGTACTGGTGTTTGATGTAGGCCGCGCGAGAGAGGCCCTCGCCGTGCTCGCCGCTGATCGTGCCGCCCAGGCTCCAGACCAGTTGATAGGTCTCCTTGGCGATCGCGCACATCTTGTCGATCTCCGCCGGGTCGTGCAGGTCGAGGTAGGGGCGGGTATGGCACTCGCCGTGGCCGGCGTGGGCGAAGTAGGAGACCGGCGTGCCGTAGCGCTCGAGGATGGCATTGAGGCCGTGGATGTAATCGGGGAACTTCTCGACCGGCACCGCGACGTCTTCGATGAACGGGACGGGCTGCTTCTTGCCGGGCATGCGGAAGAGCAGCGGCACGGCGGCCTTGCGGGCGGACCAGACCATCTTCTGCTCGGCCGGGTCGGTGATGAGGTTCCACTTGACCGCCCAGTCGATGGCCGGGGGGACCTTGGCAAGTTTCTCCTTGACCTCGTCGAGGGTATCGCCGTCGTATTCGACGATAAGGCTGGCGGCGACGTCGGGCGGGGGTAGAGCCCTGGCAAAGTGCGGGTAGGCGGCGCGGGCGATGTCGGCCAGAGGCTTGTCCATCAATTCGCAGGCGGCCGGCTGCAAGAGAAGATGGCCGCGGCAGCGCGGGCGGAGTCATCGAGGGTCGCAAAGTGTAGCTGGATGAGGGCTTTGACCTTGGGTGGGCGGACCAGGCGAAGGGTGACCTCGCCGATGACGGCGAGGGTGCCTTCGGAGCCGGTGACGAGCCGGTGGGGGTTGACGAAGCCGTCCATCATTGCGCGGTGCAGGTTGTAACCCGAGCGGTTGCGCTGACTTTTCGGCCAGCGGTTGGCGATGGCGGCCTGCTGCGGGGCGAGCAGGTCGTGGACCGCGACGGCGAGCTGGTCCGCGCGGTTCGAACTGCGGCGAAGGTTGTCGATCCGGCTGACGGGGACGGCGCGGAGGGTTTCGACCTGGCCATCGGCGAGGATGACCTTCATCGACTCGACGTGGGCCTCGACGTAGCCGTACTTGATGGAGTGGGCGCCGGTGGAGTTATTGGCGGTGATGCCGCCGATGCTGGCGCGGGTGCCGCTGGCGGGGTCGGGACCGAACTGCCAGCCGAGTTTGGCGAGCCTGGCGTTGAGGCGCTCAAGGACAACGCCGGCCTGGCAGGTGACGAGGCCGACGTCAGCGTCGAGCTCGACGACGTCGTGGAACAGCTCGGTGGTGTCCATGACGATGCCGCGGCAGAGGCTCTCGCCGGCCAGACCGCTGCCTGCGCCGCGGGCAGCGAGGGGGATGCCATTTTCGGCGGCGAAGCGCACAGTCGCCTGGATGTCCGCGACGCTACGGGGCAGGACCACGCAGGTCGGGGTGATCTGGTAGATGCTGGCGTCGGTGCTGTAGAAGGCCAGGTGGAGCGGGTCGTCGTAGACCTTACCGGACACCTGTGTGCGGAGTTTCCCTGCGATCATCTGCGGCGTGACGGCCATGGATCATCCCTTCAAGCAAAGTCCTGAATTGCGGATTGTAGCGATCGGCCAATCCGGCAGCAACGCGAACGACTACAAGGCATCCGGCAACTGCTGACGCCGTCGTTCGGTGTGTCCTCCGTGCGGGGCACCCGGTCCAGCGAGGGAGGAAGGAGTTGGGGCGATGGCCTATCGGCCGGGTGTACCCAGAAATCCGGGCGACGCATCCAAAACGTAGACCCGACCGCTGTTCTTCATAGCGCCAGCAAGGGTTGCCATGCTCCTTTTCCGAGTTTGCCCGGAAAAACGGGCACGCCGTATCGGCCTTGGCGGCCCGGCGGGGCTTGTTTCCGGGATCGGCCCGCATATGCTGTTGGGGATCATCGGCCGACGATTACGGTTGTGGAGGTTCTGATGGACACAAAAGTGGACGAAATGTCGCGAATTCCAGAGGAAGAAGAGCCAAAGCCGGGGCCGATCGATCACGCCCGGATCGAGCGGGCGGTGCGCGAGATCCTGATCGCTGTGGGTGAGGACCCGGACCGCGAGGGGCTGCGCGACACGCCCAAGCGGGTCGCCCGGATGTACGCCGAGGTCTTCGCCGGCATGTACGACGATCCGGAGCGGTACGTGCAGACGTTCTTCTCGGAGCAGTATGACGAGCTGATCGTGCTTCGCGATATTCCTTTCTATTCATTCTGCGAGCATCACCTGCTGCCGTTCGAGGGCAAGGCCCATGTGGCGTACCTGCCGAATGGACGCGTGGTGGGGCTGAGCAAGCTGGCACGAGTGGTGGATGCGTTCGCCCGGCGGCCGCAGGTGCAGGAACGGCTGACAATGCAGATTGCGGACCTGCTGACCAAGAGCCTGCAGGCCAAGGGTGTGGCGGTGGTGATGGAGGCCAAGCACGCCTGCATGACCTGCCGCGGGGTGAAAAAGCCCAACAGTGTGATGATTACCTCGGCGGTGCGAGGTATCTGCCGCAGCGATGCGAGGACGCGGGCGGAGGTTATGAGTCTGCTGCATAATCAGCATTGAGAATGGTTGGTAAGCGTTGATCGTTACTGGAGCTGCCCGGCCGATACCCGGTCGGCAACGGCGATCAGACCCGCACGCTCTACGAGGCACTCGCGGCCGGCAGCACGTTCGAGGCGGCGCAGGCTCAGCCGAAAGCCTCTTGCAGTGCTACTGGGAGGCCCTCAACCCAGACTACCGAATCGCCCTGGCCGTCAAATCCATTCCACTGGACGGTGGGTCGAGCACCCTTCGGATCAAGAATCGCTTCGCCTGATTGCTGAGACATCCTGACCAGAGCGGCCGGTGAATCGTGGCCGCTTTCTGTCTTGCGCCGCCTTGGCGCCCTTGCCATTGGCGGCGAGAATCCGTCTGGCTCATCCTGGTAGCCGCCACCTCTTTCAAGGAGACCGACGAATGAAACGGGCCGGTACCGATATCCTCTATTTCGAGACGGGGCGAGACAACAAG
>JANYLN010000202.1 GCA_025357795.1 Planctomycetota bacterium | reverse complement strand
GTCCTCGACCAGGTGCCCGATCGCACGCCGCAAGGGCCGCGCGCCGAACTTCTCGTCAGTTCCCTTCTCGACCAGGAACTCCTTGGCCGCCAGACTCAACTCCAGTACCACGCCGTGTTCCTTCAGCCGCTTGGCGACCTTGCTGACCTCCAGCACCACGATGTTCGTCAGGTCGGGACGCGTCAGCTTGTGGAAGACCACCACCTCATCGACGCGGTTGAGGAACTCCGGCCGGAAGTAACGCTCCAGTTCGCTGCGCAGCACGTCCTTCATCTTCTCGTAGCTGGCGTCCTCATCACGCTTCTCGAACCCGAAACTCGCCTGGTTCGTGATCCGGTCCGCACCAATGTTGCTGGTCATGATCATGACCACGTTCTTGAAGTCCACCCGCCGCCCGAACGAGTCGGTCAGATGGCCCTCTTCCATGATCTGCAGCAACATGTTGAACACGTCCGGGTGCGCCTTCTCGATCTCGTCGAGCAGGACCACCGCGTACGGCCGCCGGCGGATCCGCTCGGTCAGCTGGCCGCCCTCCTCGTACCCGACGTAGCCCGGAGGCGCGCCGATCAGCCGACTGACGTTGTGCTTCTCCATGTACTCGGACATGTCGATCTGGATCAGGCTGTCCGGGTCGCCGAACATGAACTCCGCCAACGCCTTGCACAGCTCCGTCTTGCCCACGCCTGACGGGCCGATGAAGATGAACGAGCCCATCGGCCGGTTCGGATCCTTCAGGCCCGACCGCGCCCGCCGGATCGCCCGGCTGATCGCCTTGATCGCTTCGTCCTGACTGACGATCCGCTTGTGCAGCTCTTCCTCCAGGCTCAACAGCCGCTGCGCCTCGTCCTTCTCCAGCCGCTTCAGCGGGATGCCCGTCATCCGCGCCACGACCTCGGCAATCACTTCCTCGTCGACAATGCCGTCGACTTCCTTCGCCCTGTCACGCCACTTCTGCACGATCTCGTCACGCCGCATCCGTAGCGACTCGACCTTGTCCCGCAGCTCCGCCGCCCGTTCGTAGTCCGCCGCCTTGACGGCCTCGTCCTTCTCGGCCTGCATCCGCTCGATTTCCTTCTCGACGTCCGTCACGTTCGGCGGCTTGGTCATGCTGCGAAGCCGCACCCGCGCCCCCGCCTCGTCGATCACATCAATCGCCTTGTCCGGCAGGCACCGGCCGGTAATGTACCGGGTGGACAGCTCCACCGCGCTCTTCAGAGCGGCATCGGTCATGTGGACCCTGTGGTGCGCCTCGTAGCGGTCCCGCAGCCCGTGCAGAATCTCGACGGTCTCATCCTTGCTGGGGGCCTCAACGATGATCTGCTGGAACCGCCGCTCCAGCGCACCGTCCTTCTCGATGTACTTGCGGTACTCGTCCAGCGTGGTCGCGCCGATGCACTGGATCTCGCCACGCGACAGCGCCGGCTTCAGCACGTTCGACGCATCGATCGCCCCTTCCGCGCCGCCCGCACCCACCAGCGTGTGCAGCTCGTCGATGAACAGGATAACGTTGCCCGCCCGGCGGACCTCGTTCATCACCGCCTTGATCCGCTCCTCGAACTGGCCGCGGTACTTCGTCCCCGCGACCATCATCGCCAGGTCAAGTACGACGATCCGCTTGTCGGCCAGCAACTCCGGTACATCGTTGCCGATGATCTTCTGCGCCAGGCCTTCCACGATGGCCGTCTTGCCCACGCCCGCCTCACCCAGTAGCACCGGGTTGTTCTTCGTCCGCCGGCAGAGGACCTGGATCAGACGCTCGATCTCGGCCATACGCCCGATGACCGGGTCCAGATTGTTCTGACGCGCCAGTTCCGTCAGGTCCCGCCCGAACGAGTCCAACGCGGGAGTCTTGCTCTTGCTTTTCTTCTGTGCCTCCGGCAGTTCGCCCGCCGGATTGGTTTCTTCCTGATTTTCCATGCCAGCCCCCAAGAGGTTCAAGACCTCTTCCCGGACCTCCTCGAGCTTCAGGCCCAGGTTCATGAGCACCTTAGCGGCGATGCCTTCTCGTTCGCGCAGCAAGCCTAGCAGAAGATGCTCGGTGCCTACGTAGTTATGATTGAGGTTGCGCGCTTCCTCAATCGCGTATTCAATCACCTTCTTGGCTCGCGGAGTGTGAGGCAACTTGCCCATCGGCACCATCTCCGGCCCGCTCTTGACCATCTTCTCGACTTCAAGTCGGACCTTCCGCAAGTCAACGTTCATCTTCTTGAGCACGGTGGCGCCGACGCCCGTGCCCTCTTTGATCAAGCCCAGCAGGATGTGCTCGGTCCCGATGTACTCGTGGTTGAAGCGCTGGGCCTCTTGGTTGGCCAGGGCCATCACCTTGCGAGCTCGATCTGTGAAGCGTTCAAACATCGGATAAATCTCCATTGCCGTCTGCCCTACTCATTCTAGTCTTTCGTAATGAGGGCCGTCCCTGCTTGACGGCCTTTTCATTCATTTCCGGTACACCCGCCGCGTTACACAACTCCTGCGGCCCAACCCTGTCTCGTCCGGCATCCGCCGCACCATAACAGTCGCAGCCCATCGGCTGGCGACTTTGCCGGGCCCCCAGGCAATTCTCGGTCTCCCAGCCGATTAGTCCGGCTGGCCCACGCCCACGTGCCGCGGTTCTCGACGATAGACCGCGCAGGCGCAAGCAAAAAACCTGGATGTATGGGGGCTTTCCCGCGGGCAGGGCGTCGAAGAGGCTTACGCTGGTCTTTGGGGACCACGAAGCCCCAGTACGAAAGTCGCTCTGGGGAGGGCACGGACCATCAACTGCATTCCGCTCTTGCCCGCTTCTACCGCACATTGTAGCGCGCATCGGCCCTACCTTCAAGAGGAGCACGACCCCTCTCTTTGATGGCTATCGGCATCCTTTGGCGTGTTCAGCAACTGACACCTCAGGATCTTCGCCTCCGGTCATACATGCTGCTTGAACCTTCATTATCGGCCCGGCTTTTCGCGCTTCGGATCGTAGTAACATTACTGCATCGGGTGGGAATCGAGCGGGTCTTTCTTAGCGGCGCCCCGGCACGCCCGCACGGCCCCCGACTCGCTTGCCCGAGTCGCTCGACGGATCGTACGACCTTGCCAACCGCAACCATCGGATTACAGCCAACTGCCGACACGGACCCCGCCAACTTCAACCACATCAGGTTCGGAAATATCCGTGAGTATAGGCTCGTTCCTGCGTCGACGACACATGCACGCGGAATTGTCGCACCAATAATAGGGCGCTCTGCCCCGCACCCCCCGGTGCCTCTGCAAACCCCCGTCTGGCCACCCAGTCCCAAGGCCAACCTCAAGGCCAAGCCGCGCACCATCTTGCCCGAACCCCCTTTGCTACGACCGTTCTAGACCCGCCCCGTCCGTTGCCTCTTGCTGCCCCAAAACTAAAATCGTCTCTCGAATCTCCGCGGCGTACCGACCCCGCTGATCGACCTGGTCCAGCCGATGCCACTGCCACACCGCTTTATCAGACGGTTGCACCGCGGTGCTCACCTTCGCCAAAAGCCAATTCAGATCCGGTTGCTCGTCGTCGTACCCCGCCGCGTCAGCCAGCAGGTCCCCCGCGTCCCGCCACTCCGCCGCCGCAACCGCCTCGCGGGCCTGCTCGATCCGCACGCTCGCATGCAGCCGCAACTGCACATCCTGCAGCTCGTTCATCCGCCGCAGCAGAAACATCTGCCCAACTGCCCAAACCAGCCCCGCCAGCGAACAGGCGACCGTCGCTACACCCCCCAGCGTCCGCGGCAGAATCAGCAGCCCCAGCAGGGCGACCTCACCAAACAAAGCGAAACTGCCTGCCACAGCCAGCCCCGGCAGGGCCCGCTGCAGGGCAATCAACCCAGCCCCCGGCACCGCGACGTTCAGCCACAAGGCCCACCGCAGCCGCAACATCCCCGGCCAGTCCCGCGCTAAATCTTCAATCCGCGCAACCTCATCCAACGGCATCGCGCGCCAGGGCTGGCTGGCCAGTCGAGCCCGTTCGCTCGCCGACAGCGGCTCTTTGAGTTCTATTTCGCCTCCAGCCAATTGTTACCCCACGACAGGTCAACTTTGATCGGCACGTCCAGTGGCAACGCCTCAGCCATTTGCCGACGCACCATGTCCGTCTGAGCCTCCACCTTAGCCGCCGGCAATTCAAAAACAAGCTCATCATGCACCTGGATGAGCATGTGCGTGTCCGCCTCGCCCTCGATCTGCCGCTGCACCGCGACCATGGCCTTCTTCATCATGTCCGCCGCCGTCCCCTGGATGACCGAGTTGACCGCCAGCCGCTCGGCCTGGGCCCGAATGCCGGGGTTGCGCGAACGAATCTCGATAATCGGCCTCCGTCGCCCCATCAGCGTCTGCACGTAGCCGTTCTGTTCCGCGAACCGGATGCATTCGTCGATGAACCCCCGGATGCCCGGGTACCGCTGGAAGTACTTGGAGATGAAGTCCTTCGCATCGGCATTGCTCATGCCCGTCTGCTGCGCCAGCCCATACGCCCCTTGCCCGTAGATAATGCCGAAGTTGACGGTCTTCGCCCGGCTGCGCTGCTGGCCGGTCACCTCTTCCAGCGGCACGCCGAAGATCTGGCTGGCGACGAAGGCATGAATGTCCCGGTCCTCCCGGAACGCCTGGACCAGCCCCGGGTCCTTCGTGACATGCGCCAGGATCCGCAACTCGATCTGCGAGTAGTCTCCCGCCAGCAACCGCCAGCCCGGCTCCCCCGGCACGAACGCCCGCCGGATCTGCCGCCCCAACTCCGTCCGCATCGGAATGTTCTGCAGGTTCGGATCGCTCGACGAGAGCCGCCCCGTCACCGCCCCGATCTGATTGAAACTCGTGTGTACCCGCCCCGTCCGCTGGCTGATCATCGTCGGCAGCGTATCGACGTACGTCCCTTTCAGCTTGCCCAGCTCGCGGTACTCCAGCACCAGCGGGGGGATCGGATGATCGCTCGCCGCCGCCAGTTCCACCAGCACCGCCGCGTCCGTGCTCCGCCCCGTCTTGGTCCGGCGAACCACCGGCCGCTGCAACTGATCGAATAGCACCTCGGCCAGCTGTTTCGTCGAATCGATGTTGAACGGATGGCCCACAATGGTCTGGATCTCCGCCCGCAGATCCTCGATGCGCTTGTCCAGCCGCCCGCCCATCTCGCGCAGCACGCCCGTGTCGATCTTGACGCCGCGACACTCCATCGTCGCCAGCACTTCCACCAGCGGCATCTCGACCTCGTTGAACAGCTGCATCATGCCGTTCTTGACGAGGATCGGCTCGAGCCGCTCACGCAACCGCCAGGCGACATCCGCATCCTCCGCCGCGTAATCGCACACCCGACTCGTCGGCACCTGGTCCATGCGAATCTGGTAGCGGCCCTTGCCGATCAAATCCGTGATCGGGATCGTCTGGTACCCCAGGATCTCCCGCGCTAACCGATCCAGGCCATGGCTCGGCCGCTCCGCATCCGCCAGGAAGCTCGCCACCATCGTGTCGAAGGCCACCCCCTTGAGCTTCACCCCCGCCATCCGCAGCACCGTCATGTCGTACTTGAGGTTCTGCCCGACCTTGCGGATCATCGGGTCTTCCAGAATGGGCCGCAGCTTCTCCAGGACCATCCTCTCCGGCAGAACCTGCCCAGCCGTCGAGCGCACCGGGATGTAGTAGCCCTCGCCCGACTGCCAGCTGAAGCTCATGCCCACCAGGTCCGCATCGACAGGCGAGAGGCTCGTCGTCTCCGTGTCGAAGGAGAACTCCTTGACCCCCGCCAGCGTCCGGAAAAACTCCTCGAACTTCTCGCCAGTGTCGATCAGCTGGTACTTGCCGCTGGTGTGCCTCACCTCCAGGTGGCTGAACAGGTCGCCCATCGGGGCACTGGCCGCCCTGGCCTCGCCCTGGACCTCCTCCCGCCCCGCCAGTGGCAGTGCTGCTCCCGCCGGCGCCTCCTCATCCTCAAACAGGCTCGCCGGCATCTTCGGCAGCGGCGCCGCCTCCAGCTGCCGCAGCAGCCGCTCGAAGCCCAGCTCCCGGAAGAGCGGCTCGATCCGCTCCCGCCGCAGCCCCCGGAAGGCCAGTTTTTCCAGGTCCACCTCGATCGGCACGTCGCGGTGCAGCGTCACCAGCTGGCGCGTCGTCTTGATCCGTTCACCGTACTTGACCAGGTTCTCTCGCAGCTTGGGCGTCTGCTCGTCGGCGTGCTTGACCACCTCTTCGGCGCTGCCATACTTGATGATCAGCCTCGCCGCCGTCTTGGGCCCCACCCCCGGAATCCCTTCGACATTGTCCACGCTGTCGCCCGACAGCGACTGCACTTCGACCGCCTTGTCCGGCGTGTACCCCTTCTCCGCCAGCAGTTCCTTGGGGCTCCAGACCATGTCCTTCCCCACGTCGTACATACAGACCTTCTCGCTGAGCAGTTGGTCCAGGTCCTTGTCCTTGCTGACCATGTAGATCTGTACGTCGTCGCCTTTCAGCCGCTCGACGTACGTCGCGATGATGTCGTCCGCCTCGTACCCCGGCTTGACCAGGACCGCCACGCCGGCCTCGTTGAGGATCTGGACGATGCGTTTGATCTGCGGCGGCAGGTCCTCGGGCATGGGTGGCCGATGCGCCTTGTAGTCCGCCGAGATCTGCACGCGGAACACTTCCGCCTCAGCACTGTCGAGCACCATCGCCAGGTAGTCCGGCTTCTTGTTCTTGATCAGCGATAGCAGCATCTGCACGAAGCCGTACGTCGCCTTGGTCGGCTCGCCACCCGGCGCGCTGAGGTTGCCGAACGGCCCGTAATAACACCGGTAGATCTGCGCATGTCCATCGATCAGGTAGAGTGTTTTTCGTGTCTTTGCCATCAAGTTGATTCTAGCCAATCGGACCGCGCCGCGACAGGGCCCGATACCCCCCCGCTATGGGGTCAGAGCTTGAATAGTGAATAGCGTGCCCCGCCGCCACGTCGACGACGCGCTCACCGCGTCCGGCTGTTCCAGCCTTCGCAGCCAGCTCGATCACCTCAGGTCGCATCACACACCTCTTGTACTCAGACCTTGGACGTTCCCGCGGACAGCGGCCCGGTCCCGTATCCCTTGTAGTAGCGGTGTACCTCGTGCATGAAAAACCCTGCGCCGCCCAGCAGGATCGCCGCGATCGGCCACGCCAGCAGCATCAGCCTCGCCAGATGCCTCGTCTCAAAGCGCACGCCGCCTTCCAGCGGACCCCCGTCCCCAACCAGCACGACAACCCCCCAGCAGCCCAGCACCACCATCGCCAGCCCCGTCGTCAGCAACATCGGGATCACCGTCCGCCGCAAGCCGATCTTGCGGGTCAGCATCGCCCGTTGCAACGCGGTCAGCGCCACCGGAGGCGGCTCGACCTTCTTCGGCTTCGCCACCTTGACCTTCTTCGGCTTGGCCGCCTTGATTGTCACACGCACCGGACGCCGCACCACGGGAGCCGGCACGGGTAGCCCCAGCACGTCCTGCGGCGCCGCATCAGCCGATGGCTCCGTTGGCTGCGCCTGCGACTCGCTGCTCGACGCGCCCAGCGCATTCAGCGCATCAGCCGCCTGCTGCACGCGTTCCTTGTCCTCTGCCATGGCGAGTCATCCTCCGCCCGGTTGACAGCCTGCCTTCGCCCCGGCCGCATCGTCGCAAGTGCCGGCGCCGCACACATCATGCTACCCACACGGACCCTGCCGGGCCAGCCGAAACCGGCCCCTCGTTGCCGCCCAAGCCGTAACCCGGTAGACTGACCCCGCTGGAACCGGGATTCGACAGGCTGTTGATGAGTGATGACTGGCATGGAAGAATTGACCCTCAAGAAGCTGCTCAAGGGCGTGCAGACGGGCGACGTGGCCATCAGTGAGGCCCTCTCGCGACTGCGAAACTTGCCGTTCGAGTCGCTGGGCTTTGCCCACCTGGATCACCACCGCTCCTTGCGCTGCGGCTTTCCCGAAGTGATCTTCTGCCAGAGCAAGACCGTCCAGCAGGTCACAACAATCTTCGAACGCCTCGCCGCCGTCGGCGGAAACGTCCTGGCCACCCGCGCCACCTCCGAAATGTTCGAGTGCGTCCGCGCGACGTTCCCCAAGGCCGAGTACAACGAGGCCGCCCGCACAATCACCCTCCGCCAGAAAAACCGCAACCGCCGCGCCCTCCCCAAAGTCGGCGTGGTGACCGCTGGTACCGCCGACATCCCCGTCGCCGAAGAGGCCCGTGTCACCTGCGAGATCATGGGCCAGTCCGTGCGGGCCTTCTACGACGTCGGCGTGGCCGGCCTGCACCGGCTCCTGGCCCACTGCCAGGCCCTGCAGTCCATGAAGGTCCTCGTCGTGGTCGCCGGCATGGAGGGCGCGCTGGCCAGCGTCGTAGGCGGCCTGGTCAACTGCCCCGTCATCGCCGTGCCCACCTCCGTCGGCTATGGCGCCAGCTTCGGCGGCGTCGCCGCCCTCCTGGCAATGCTCAACAGCTGCGCCTCCGGCGTCTCCGTCGTCAACATCGACAACGGCTTCGCCGCCGGCTACCAGGCCGCGATCATCGCCCGCCAAAGCAACGGCAAGAAGACCTGCTAGATCGGATTCTGTTTATGTGTAGCGTCCGGCATGAGCGCTGGGTGCCATGGGTCCTGCGCTGTTGCAGGACCATGCTGTCGCTCCCGCTGGAGATAATCGCAAAACGCTCTGGCCCAACCCTACGCCTCGAACGCCCCTGCGTCCTCCGCTATAATCACACAATAACGTATCACCGTTCTATAAGACGCGCAGACGCAATGTACGCTGACAGCAAGGAGTACCGACCATGCCCGGCAAGGCCCGCCCCTCCCAGACCGTCAGTGCGCTGCCGCAGTTGCCCACCAGGCCGCTCGACTCGCACAAGGGGATGTACGGCCGCGTCCTCGTCGTCGGCGGCTGCCGCGAGATGCCAGGCTCGATCTCGCTGACAGCCAACGCCGCCTACCGCGCAGGCGCCGGCCTGGTCCGGCTCCTCACACCCGCCAGCGCCCAGCCAATGGCAATCACCCTCGCCCCCTGCGCCACCAGCGCCTTGGCCGACGAAACGCCCCGAGGCGACTTTGCCTTGTCAGCCCGGACGCAGCTGCTTCACCACGCCGCCGAGCACGACGTCCTGGCAATGGGTCCCGGCATGGGGCGCTCCCCCGCCTGCGCGCAGATGGTCAAGACCGCCATCACCCAGATCGGCAAGCCCCTCGTACTCGACGCCGCCGGCCTGACCAACCTGGCTTGGCTCGCCGATGCGCCTCACCCAAGCGGCCCCCTGGTCATCACACCCCACCCCGGCGAGGCCACCCGCCTGCTCCGCGCCTTCCGGATCGACATCGAACTGACCAACGACCCCGAGTCCCGCAAGGCGGTCGCCTGCGCCCTCGCCGAACGCCTGGGCTGCGTCGTCGCCCTCAAAGGCGCCCGCACCCTGGTCACCGATGGCCAGCAGATCTACATCAACTCAACCGGCAACCCGGGCTTGGCGACAGGCGGCACCGGCGACGTGCTCACCGGTGTGATCGCCGCCCTGATAGGCCAGAAGTTCTCCCCCCTCGACGCCACCATCCTGGGCACCTACCTTCACGGCCTGGCAGGTGACATCGCCGCCGAGCGCCTCGGCCAGTACAGCCTCATGGCCACCGACCTGCTGGATACGCTCCCCGAAGCCTTCCAACGCCACGCAGGCTGAACCCCCCGCGGATGATTCGGCGCCAAATGCGTCCCGATGCGGAGGTTCAAATACCCATTGTGCCGCCGGGGTTGGCCCTGCCGTTGCCCCCCCGCCAAACCCCGCTACTATTGTGATCTGCAGACCGGGCCAGGCGACACCCCCGCCCCGCCCGCTGCTTGCCAAACAGTGCCGAACAGGTAACCAGAAATGCCGCACACACCAAAAGCAGTCGTCCTCTTAAGCGGCGGCCTTGACTCCGCCACCACCCTTGCCATCGCCCGTGCCGAAGGCTTCGAGTGCTACGCCCTCTCCTTCCGTTACGGCCAACGCCACCACCTCGAAACCGCCGCCGCCGCCAACGTCGCCCGCCAATTGGCCGCCGCCCGCCACGTCATCTCCGACATCGACCTCCGCCTCTTCGGCGGCTCCGCCTTAACAGACGACATCGCCGTCCCCAAGGACCGCTCCGCCGACGACATGACCCACGGCATCCCCATCACCTACGTCCCCGCCCGCAACACCATCTTCCTCTCCTTCGCCCTCGCCTGGGCCGAGGTCCTCGGCTCCTCCGACATCTTCATCGGCGTCAATGCCATCGACTACAGCGGCTACCCCGACTGCCGCCCCGAATACATCGAGGCCTACGAGAAAATGGCCAACCTCGCCACCAAGGCCGGCATCGAAGGCACCCAGCGACTGGCGATCCACACCCCCCTCATCCGCCTGACCAAGGCCCAGATCATCGAGAGGGGCCTCGCCCTCGGCGTCGACTATTCCCTCACCCGCTCCTGCTACGATCCCGATGACCAGGGCCGCGCCTGCGGCCGCTGCGACTCCTGCCAGTTGCGACGCAAAGGCTTCCGCCAGCTCGGCCGCCTTGACCCCGCCCCCTAAATAAAGGTGTCAGGAAGAATTAAAGGGGTCGGGGGCCTTTTCCGCCTCCCCCATTTAGCCGGCTCGCTTGCGAGCCGCGCGTTGTTGCCGTTGTCTTGCTTCGTAGTCCCATGACCATTGAAGAAAGGTTGACGGACCACGAACCGTTGACGTTATAATCACCATTACCTATGAACTACACCGTTAACGAAATCTTCTACACCCTCCAAGGCGAAGGCGCCAACGCCGGCCGGCCCGCCGTCTTCTGCCGCTTTGCCGGCTGCAACCTCTGGTCGGGCCGCGAAGCCGACCGCGCCACCGCCATCTGCAAGTTCTGCGATACCGACTTCGTCGGCACCCACGGCCGCTCCGCCGGCCTCTACGCCTCCGCCGAGGCCCTCGCCCTCGCCGTCGCCCTCGCCTGGCCGTCCGCCGCCTCGCCCCGCGCCAAACCCCTGGTGATCTGTACCGGCGGCGAACCCCTCCTCCAGTTGGACGAGCCCCTGGTCCAGGCCTTCCACGCCCGCGGCCTCGAGGTCGCCATCGAAACCAACGGCACCCGCCTGCCGCCCCCCGGCATCGATTGGATCTGCGTCAGCCCCAAAGCCGGCGCCGACTTCATCCTCCGCCGTGGCCACGAACTCAAACTGATCTTCCCCCAGTCGGGCCTCTCGCCGGCCCGCTTCGAGCCGCCACACCCAGACCGCCCCCCCCTGCCGCTGCCCTTCGAGGACCTGGAGTTCCAGCACTACTTCCTCCAGCCGATGGACGGCCCGGAACTCCAGTGCAACCTGCGCCTCGCCGTCGAATACTGCCTGGAACACCCCCAGTGGCGGCTCAGCCTCCAAGTGCATAAACTGCTCAAAATTCCGTGAGAATAGGGTTGCCTGAGAACCAGATGACCTGCTATCCGTGAACGACTGACCGCTAACTGTAGTCCGGAGTATACGCGTGGAGATCTGCAAGACGTTCTCTTTCGAAGCCGCCCACCGACTGCCCAACGTGCCGCCCGGCCACAAGTGCAGCCGCCTGCACGGCCACTCGTTTGAACTGGAGGTCCGCGTCGCCGGCTGGCCCGATCCCCAGTCCGGCTGGATCCAGGACTTCGGCGAGATCAGCTGCTCGGTCAAACCCATCCTCGACCAGCTCGACCACTACTACCTCAACGAGATCCCCGGCCTGGAGAACCCCACCAGCGAAACCCTCGCCCGCTGGATCTGGCAGCGCCTCAAGCCACGCCTGCCCGGCCTGTCCCAACTGGTCGTCAAGGAAACTTGCACCTCCAGCTGCATCTACCGCGGCGACTGATACAGATTGTCGTCAGTCGGCCGGCCTCTTGCCCTGCTGCGCCCGGATGATCGACCGCAGCCCGCCGCGAGGCCGCCACTTCGTCACGATCTCTATCCAACGCGGCTCCAGCACCCCCACCAGGTCGTCCAGCAGGACATTCGTGATGTCCTCGTAGAAGATCCCGCACTGGCGGTAATTCTGCAGGTACATCTTGAGACTCTTGAGTTCCACACACTTCCGGTCGGCAATGTACCGGACAATCACCGTGCCGAAATCAGGCTGCCCAGTCTTCGGGCACACCGACGTAAACTCCGGCGCGATGTGCACGATCTCATAATTACGACCCGGGTGTGGATTATCGAAAAATTCCAGCAGGTTCCTCTGTCCCATGGACCGCTCCAAAAAAAGCGTTTAGTGGCGCCGTTGGTGGCAGAGCCGCCGGCTCCATTTTTCCTTACCGCTCCCGCCCATCCCGCCCATCTTCACGCCACGCACTTCCTGCCAGCGATGGCCAGGTGGCGCCGTTGGTGGCAGACAGTCGCACTCCAGAATACCCATGCCCACCTCTCTCTAGGCATCATAACTCCTGTAACCACTCCCAGAAAGCCGCCCCAGGCCTTGTCCCCCATAAGGCCCCCGGAACGCAGCATGCCAAGACGCACATAATACTAGTGGCACACATATGTTACGATCATGCACCCACTTATTTTTACGGCGGGACGTTGATGCCAACCCACCCACCATGTTACATTAGGTTCGAACCAAAGGAACAAATCTGCAAGCAGGAGCGCTCAGTTATGAGCACTGATGCCGTCATAAAACTGCATAAAGACAAGATTTACAACTTCGGCTCGCAAGACTCCAACGCCCCCACCAGCCTCTACATCAAAATCGCCGACGAACTGATCCAACAGGTCACCAGCGACCTCGGCCCCGGACCGCTGCTACTACCGCAGGAGCGAGAACTTGCCGCCAAGTACCAGGTCAGCCGCTCGACCATCCGCCAAGCCCTCACCCTGCTCAAGCAATACGACCTCGTCAAACGCAGCCGCGGCCACGGTACCCTGCTGACCAAGCCCGCCGACGAAACCCTGCACGTCTGGCACCTCCGCAACAAGCACCTGCTGCTATTGCAATTCAGCGCCGTGCCAGTCCACTACAACGTCGGCCACTACGGCAAAATCCTCGCTGGGATAGTGACCGAGGCAAAACACCAGCGCCAGAGCCTCGAGGTCAAGTATCTCTACAACCCTGGAGAAGTGCCCCGGACCTTCCATGAACTGCCCGACCGCGAGCAGATCGCCGGCGTGATCATCTCGGGCATGTTCGACGACGGCTTCCTTAAACTCTTTAGCGATAACCAGATGCCCTGCGTGTGCGCGGACTACTGGCCCCACGATGATTCCACCGATGCCGTCACAGTCGATGTCGAGGCCGAGGCTTACATCGCCGCCCGGTACTTGGCGGATCTCGGCTACCGGACCCTGGGCATGGCCGCTTTCGGACGCAGAAAGCCCGGCGAGGAGATCGTCAGGTTCGACCCGGACGTGTGGCGGTTCCTGGGGCACCTGCGGCGCGCGGCCAGCCAGTACGGCCTGCTGATTCGCGAGGAGTGGATCACCACGGTGCCCGGCAGCGACCAGGTCGCCCAACGGGCGATGGATCGCTTCTTCATGCTCGAGCAGTTGCCCGAGACCCTCGTCTGCTTCGATCCGTACGTGGCGATCCGCGCGATGGATGCCCTCCACCGACGCGGCATAAATTGCCCCGCCGACATCAACCTGATCACTCGCGGCAGCGGCCGGACCAGTCGCGGCGTACTCACCACCCTGGAGAGCCGGCCTGAAGAGATGGGCCGGACGGCCCTGCGGCTGCTGCTGGACCGGATCTACCGCCGCCGTAACTACCCGACCCGCGTGGCGGTCAGCTCCTACCTGAGCATCGGCGATACGACGCGGCCCAAAGCCCCCAAGGCGTAAGAAAGAGCGGTTAACTATCAGCCTTGTCTGAGTTTAAACCAGACCATCGGCCCCCGGCCGCGGTGGAAAACTCGTGGCGTGCCCAGCTTCAGCGGAGCGCGTAGCACCCAGGCATACAGGTCCCGCCCGGCGGCATAGGCTGCCAACAGGCTCAGCGGAGCGCGGTGCTTGTCCACGTGCCAAACCAGATCTGCCACCGTGAACGGCCCCAGCACGTCGCCCAGCTCAACCGTTCCGATCAAGCCGCGCTGGCTAAGGATCCCGATTCGGCCACGCCGATCGGTCGAGCGCGTGCGTATCTCCCAGGTCTTGCGCCCGCTGACGATCCGCTCGGCGAACGGCTCTCGTACGAACAGGCCCCAGATCGGCAGGGAGTCCATCGATTCGGATGGCTGAATTGGCTGTGCCAAGATTCACCTGGTACCGTTAGCCCCCTGCCTCGCAGGGTTGTACAGCCTGGCAACGTCCGCAAGGCCGCAGCGTTTGCGACATTGTCGAGTCGCTGAGGGTTCGCCGCAAGGGTCGGCTCGGCGGCTCGTTTTGGTCGATAAACCTCCTATGGTCCAGCTGATCCTGAATGAACAACATCTGGCTGGGGCACTGGGCGAAGCCATCGCCGCGTGCCGCCACCGACTCTTTATCGCTACTGCCAACGTCAAGGATCTGCACATCACGATCAATACCCGCCAGCCGGCACGATCGGTCGGCAAAGGTTCCGCAAGCCGCGCCAAGCGCGGCCGACTGCGAACCCAGAGTATCCTGAACGTCTTTCGCGAGCTGTCGAAGGACGGGATCGAGATCCGGCTGCTGCACAGCGGCGTGCCAAGCGGGCCCTTCCTGGCTGAACTCAAGAAAGGTATTCCCAAGGGGCTGCTCATGCGTCGCTGCCCGCGGGTCCACGCCAAGGCGGTCATCGCCGACGGCCGACTGATGTACCTGGGCTCGGCTAATCTTACGGGCGCCGGCCTGGGCGCCAAGAGCGCGCGGCGGCGCAACTTCGAGACCGGCATTTGGACGGACGAACTCTCACTGATCGACCCGGTGCTGGACATGCTTCATGCGGTCTTTAGTGGCCGCGAGTGCGAGGCCTGTGGCCGCAAGGCCCATTGCCCCGTGCCACTGGAAGAGCCGCGGCTATGAACGACTGTCCACTGTCGATGGCCAGTTGTCATGCTCGGCTGGTCAGCAGTTCCTGCATGATCTTCACACCGCTGCTGGTGCCCACTCGATCGGCTCCCGCCTCGAGCATCGCCCGCGCCGTCGCCAGATCGCGAATACCGCCAGCCGCCTTGATGCCCATGGTGCCGGCATTGTCCCGTAGCAGACGCACCGCCTCAACCGTCGCCCCACCAGCCTTATGAAAGCCCGTACTGGTCTTAACGTAGCTGGCGCCCGCGGCAAGGCTGCAGCGACAGCCCGCGATGATCGCCCGCTCCGGCAGTGCCGCGGTCTCTAGGATCACCTTGACCGCTACGTCCGGCCGGATCGATCGCACCGCCTCGACGACCACGGCGATGTCACGCTTGACCTCTTCGTACCGCCCAGCCAGCAAGCCGCCTACCCAGGCGACCATATCGACCTCGGCCGCGCCGTCGCGGACGCACTGCGCCGCCTCCGCCGCCTTGCTGACACTGCTGGAGGCTCCCAGCGGGAAGCCACATACCGTCACGACGCGAACGCTCGTGCCGGCCAGCACTGCTGCCGCCTGCGGTACGTACCGCGAGTTGACGCACACGCCGCAGAAGCGATGCGCCGCCGCCTCGCGGCAGAGTCGGTCGATCTCTTCGGGCTGCGCCTCCGCCGCAAGGATCGTGTGCTCGATCTGCCCGGCAAGTGTTTCAGGGGTCAATGTCATTGTCGTATGCTCGCCTCTACGCGTAAGAACCACCCTTACTGATGCCATGCCGCGCCGCGCGCTCCTGGGCAGCCCGCTGTGTATAGCCGCTGGCCTCGTGCGCAGCCAGAGCGTCCGGCGCCAGGCCCATCTGGATCCGTGCGGCACCCACCAGCGGGCGGGTATCCGTGAAAAATGCGTCGCGCAGGGCGGTCTCGGCCGCCACGATGTCGCCGCGGGTCTGTGCCTCGGCGAGATTCTGCCGATCGACCAGCAGTGCCTTGGCGAACAACTCATGGATCATCGTGACCGTCTGAATCATCGCAGCGATCTTGGGCTTGAGGTTGTGCGACTGATCGATCATGTACGCGATGTCAGCCGGGCCATGATCCGGGTCGTCCGCCGAGACAATCTCGTGGAACACGCGGAAGGCCGCATACGGGTCGATGCTTGAGAAGGTCAAGTCGTCATCGGCGTACTTGTGATCGTTGAAGTGGAAGCCCCCGAGCATCCCCTCGTCTAGCAGCCAGGCGACGATCTGCTCGATGTTCTGGCCCGGGAGGTGGTGACCGAAGTCCACGAGCACCTTAGCCTGCGGGCCGACCTCGCGAGCGAAGATGTACGCCATGCCCCAGTCGGCGATGTCGGTATGATAGAAGGCCGGCTCGAACGGCTTGTACTCCACCAGCATCGTCATTCCGTCTGGCAAGGCGGCGTAGATCTGCTTGAGGCACTCACCCACCCGGCGTTTGCGGTCGCGGATGCTGTCCTGGCCGGGATAGTTTGTCCCATCGGCCAACCAGAGGCTCAGCAGGCCACTGCCGGCCTCTTTCGCCAGCTCGATGCTGTTCAGGCAGTGTTGCACCGCAACGGCGCGGATCTTAGGGTCGGGATTGGCCAAGCTGCCGTATTTGTAGCACTGATCTTGGAAAAGGTTTGGGTTGATGCTGCCGATCTTCATGCCCAGCTCATGCGCGCGATGCGCCACCTGCGGGTCCCAGCCAGCCGGGAAGTCCCACAGCACGTGTATCGCCACGCTCGGACAGATCCCTGTGCGGCGATGAACCTCCGCGGCGTCCTCGAGTTTCTCCTCGGTGGTCCGCGCAGCGGCCGGCTGCAGGAACTTGCCGAACCGCGTGCCGGTGTCCGCGAAGCCCCAACTGGGGATCTCGATCCGCAGGCTCGCCAACCGCTCCATCAGAGCCTTGGGATTGCGCCCCTGGTCAGCAACGTCATTAAGAATTCGCTGCGCCTGCTGTTCCAGAGTCCTGTCATTGTATCCGGCCATGTTTGTCGCTCCTGTGCGATAGCCCGCCTGCCGTGGGCCCAGCCCGTGCGGTCGCCGTGCCTCCCGCCAACCGCGTACGATACATTACCCACCGCCACAGTGGCTGTGCAAGCCGGCGGCGGCGCAATTTGACCAGCCATGGTTGACCCGAATAATCAGGTAGACCGTCAGCAAAGCGTGAGATGCCTCGCCTGGTGCGGAACCGGTCCGTTTTGCGGGGGTATCTGCCATGTGGACGCCGGCAATGGCCGTTCGAACGGCATGTCATTTGCTTGTCGTGCCGCTGGCCCCTGCGCAGACCGCTGATCCGCTATCACCGATCCCAAACGGCCCAGCCGGCATCGAGACGCGGCTTGCCGCCGGAAACCTGGCCTCGCCGGTCTACCTGGCGGATGCCACCGATGGCACGGGCCGGCTGTTCATCGTCGAGCAGACTGGGCTGATCCAGATCGTGTAGGATAGGCGGCTGCTGGCCCAACCGCTGCTGGACATCCAGAACCGGCTGGTCCCGCTGAATCCCCTTGGCGACGAGCGCGGCCTGCTGGGCTTGGCATTCCATCTCGGACCGGACGGCTTGCTCTACCTGGGCATTGGTGACGGCGGCGGCGGAAACGACGGCGGTCCGGGCCACAGCCCGCAGGGCAACGCCCAGGACACCACCAACATCCTCGGCAAAATCCTGCGGATCGATCCGCCAGCCCCGGACCTGACCGCGCCAGCCATAGGCCCGGTCAGCGTCAACGGCCGCTACCGGGTCGCGGCGAACAATCCCTTCGTCGGGGGGGGGGGCTTGCCCGAGATCGGCTTACTGGCGAGGGGGCGTTTTGCTCGCCGGCGGGGGTCAGGGGGATGCGTGTTGGGGGTCGCTGAGGATCGGGGGAGAGTGAAACGGGAAGCCACCGCAAGGGAAACTGGAGCCGGCGGGTATGCCACCAACGGCGCCACCAAACAGGTCTGGGCCAGGCGAGCGCAGCGTGAAGCTGGGCTGGATGGGCG
>JANYLN010000186.1 GCA_025357795.1 Planctomycetota bacterium | reverse complement strand
GGGCGCTGCGGGTCGGTCAGGTGGACGCTGGTGACCTCTTCGGTCAGGATGCTGCAGTCGCCCGTCTCGCGAATGTACATATTGGTAGAGTTGATCAGCCACAGCGGGCTGTCGGTGTACGGGCGGTTGTCGCACATGACCACTTCGCTACGATTGTCCCAGCGGCTGGGGTACTGTCGCGGGAACATGCCGTGCAGTTTCTCGACGACATGCAGCGGCCGATCCGTCGGGAACGACTCCGTCGTGACGTACATCAGGCCCATGGCATGCACCAGGTCGGTCCGGACCATGCCCGGATCTTCCTTCATCTTGGGCCACATGTCCTGGGCGCGGTCGCGGGTGCCCAGTTCGATGCCGTTGGCCAGTTTTGCCCCGTGGGCGCGGCACATCTCGTAGAGTTCCTTCACGCCGGTCCACAGGGAGTTGGCGTAGTGGCTGACGCGGCGTTGGGCGGGCAGTTGGAGTTCGAAGGCCGGGTGGGGCTGCTGGCTGGCTTCCAGGACCCTGCGCTGTGTGACCTGCCTGGCCGAGGGCGTTGCCTTGACGAGGTACTCCGCGGCCGCCTTGAAGTTCTTGGACATCTCCTTGTAGGTCGGGATGGCGAAGCTCGCCTGCTTGCCGTATTCCTGGATGATGTTCCCGTCCGTCACATACAGCAGGCTCTGCTGAACCGTGGCGACCTCGCCGGCCTTCAGCGCCAGGCCGAACTGGCTCGCCGTGACCGCCGCGGTGCTGAACCGGCTGAGCTGGGTGCCCGCGCCGCCCTTGAGCATCCTGCCCTCGAGCACGGCCTGCGGCATGATGATGTATGCCGCGGTGTTGCCCACAAACGTCGCGTAGTCCGCCGTCACATCGGCGGGGGTCGCGTTCATTACTTCGCTGCTGACGCGCTTGATCTGGATGATATCGGTGTAGGGGACGGTGCAACTGACGACGATCTCTTTCGGCGAGAGCGGCATGCCGCTGTCATACCAGAGTTCCTTGTTGTAGACGAACCGCTGCGTGCCGTGCAGGGTGAAGGCCGTCCAGAGGTTGCCCTTGAGGCTCCCTTTGCCGAGGTTCTTGACGAGGATCTCGCGCGTCAAGGCGGGGCCGGCATCGGTGTACTGGAGGGCAAACTTGATGGCGGTCTGGTAGGCCACGCCGGGCGCCGGCTTGAAGGTCGCACAATACCACATCGAGCGGTCCGGGTCGCCGAGCTTGACGATCTTGATCGCGACCGGAGCACAGTTCACGTTCGCGCTGGGGTTGATCAGCGAGGCGATGTGGTGGTTCTTGCCGGCCTGCACATCGAGCCAGACGTTGTTGGAGGGCGTGTTGATCTCGCGCTTCTCGACCGGGTCGAACGAGCCGTCGAGCACGCGGATCTCGCTGCCGCCCTGGATCTTGACCACCAAGCCGATCGAGCCGTTGGACATGTAGGTGGCGGTGGCGTCCTTGCAACTGTCGACCAGCACCGACGGGCAGCTCGAGGGGTGACCCTCGTAGATGACCTCGCCGCTGGCGCCGTAGCCGCCCAGCCGGCTGGTCCGCTCATCGACCTTCAGAGCCAGGACGCGCTCGGCCTCCGCCAGGAACGAGGCCTTGGAGGCCTGCGGCTTGGCCTGGATCTGCGATTTTGCCTTGCCCTTCGCCTGTGGTTTCGCCTTTGCGTTCGCCTTGGTCGTCTTTTTCATGAGTATTCTCCCTAAGATCCGGCCCCGCCAATTCGTGGTCACCCACAGCGGCGCAGGGCTGGCCGAACGCCAGCCAGGCCGGTCGTGACGAGCAGAGACTGTACCACAGAACGGCTGCGTTTCCAGTCCGGGCCATGGCCCCAAGCCTGCAATTCGTTGCTCATGTGTCTTCAATGGCGGGAAGGCGAGGGGCCTTGTCGCTACACCCCCCCAATTGTCCGCCGGCATCAGCAGATCGATGACGTCACCCCGCCTCCGCCCCCCCTTTGCCTTTATGGCCCCTGCCGGTATGATTTCTTGAATTCCGGTCACGGTTGGCGAGAAAGCCAGTCGGCCGGGGAATCAGAAGCATATCGAGGATTGCAGAATGACTGAAACCCAGAAAAGGAAGGACGACGAACGCATACGGCCCAAGCCCAGCATGGACGAGGCCCTCCAGCGCGAGATTGAGGACGCCCTCGGCAGCATGAGTCTTGAAGAGATGATCGATGCCGAGGAGCAGGTCCGTAAGGTCGCCGCCGCTCCGCCTTCCGTCGCCGGCCAGGCGCCCGGGGCCGCTGCGCCCTCCAGCGTCAAACGCGGCCAGGTGATCGCCATCCACGGCGACGACATCTTTGTCGACATGGGCGGCAAGAGCCAGGGCCTTCTGCCTGGCAGCCAATACGAAGGCCAGGAGCTGCCGAAGATCGGCGATACGCTCGAACTGACCATCGAAGGCTACGACAAGCGCAACGGCGTGCTGCTGCTCTCCCGCCAGGGTGCGGTGATGGCGGCCGCCTGGCACACCCTCGAAGAGGGCCAGCTCGTCGAAGGACGCGTCACCGGCAGCAACAAGGGCGGCCTGGAACTCGATATCGGCGGCATGAAGGCGTTCATGCCCATCAGCATGATCGAACTGTTCCACGTCGAAACCGTCGAGCAATACGTCAACCAGCGCCTCCGCTGCAAGGTCCTGGAGATCGACCGCGGCGAGAAACGCGTGATCGTCAGCCGTCGCGGTTACCTCGAGGCCGAGGCCGCCATCAAACGCGAGCAGATGTTCGAGACCATGCAGGAAGGCGACATCGTCGAGGGCAAGGTCAAAACCATCATGCCCTACGGCGCCTTCGTCGATATCGGCGGCACCGACGGTCTGCTGCACGTTAAGGATATGGCCTACAGCCGCGTCGAGGACCCCAAGGCCATCGTCAAGGAAGGCGATACCCTCCGCGTCAAGATCCTCAAGATCGATCGCCAGACCAAGAAGATCGCCCTGGGCCTCAAGCAGGTCCTGCCCGATCCGTGGTATAACGTCGTCCAGAAGTACCCGGTCAACGAGGTCATCCAGGGCAAGGTCACCCGCTTGGCCGAATTCGGCGCGTTCGTCGAACTCGAGCCGGGCGTGGAAGGTCTTATCCCCATCAGCGAGATGTCCTTCGAGAAGCGGCTCAAGCACCCCAGCGAGGTCATTAACGTCGGCCAGACCCCCAACGTCCGCGTGATGACGGTCGATCCGGAGAAGAAGCGGATCAGCCTGTCGCTCAAGCGGGTTGGCGATGATCCGTGGATGGGCGCTTCGGCTCGCTGGCCGGAAGGGGCCATCGTCAGCGGCGTCATCAAGCGGGCCACCGACTTCGGCGCGTTCATCGAACTGGCTCCCGGCGTCGAGGGCCTGGTGCACATCAGCGAACTCTCCGAGCACCGCCTCCGCGTGGTTAGCGAGGCCGTCAAGGTCGGCGAGACGGTGCAGGCCAAGGTCTTGAATATCGACGAGACCGCCCGCCGGGCATCCCTGTCGATTAAGCAGGTCGTCATGAGCCCTGATTACACTGGCGCACCGCAGTCGGAAGCCGAGCAGGCCTCGCCACCCCCGCCGGCCCCGAAACGCAAGAAGCCCCTCAAGGGCGGGCTGGACTACTAGTCAGCCATCGGTTAGCCTGCGCCCGGATTGATAGTCCGCACCGGGGTCGTGCCGCAAGGCGCGGCCCCGGTTGCTTTTTCGGACAGCGCAGTCGTCGGCAGGCGGAGCGGAGTTTCCCATGTTGCAGTCGTAGCGAGCGTCATGTCGAGTCGCGTGAAGGACAACCGTCGCCGGCCTTACTGTTTCGTGCAGCGTATCAGCCCCGCCGGTGGCACCGGCATCATGTACAGGCCCTCTTCGAACCGGGTGATCTCGCTGACCACCTGCCTGCCCTGGCAGTCGAAGACCTGCACCCGCCGCTTGCCGATCGGTTTGGCCAGATCGACCACGACGGTGTCGCCCTGCGTGCCGTTGACGATCAGCAACTCGTCGGGCACGCTCTGTTGGCCAAGCCGCACCACCCACGGCTCGTACACCGCCACGACCATCTTCTTGGTGTTCCGGGCCGTCACCACCGGGTACATCGCGTGCGGGTACATCGGGTGCAGCTCGCCGTCCAGCAGCACGTCGCGGTTTTCCCGCCAGAAGGTCAGCCAGAACTTCACCATCGCGAAGTGGTCCGCCGGCAACTTGTCCAGCAGCATCGAGACCTGCGGCACCCCGAACAGCGGGTGAATCATCTGCAAGGCCGCGCTTTCGACCGGCTCAGCCGGGTTCCACATGATCGGGTCGGTGTGTGCGGCCGTGTTGCCGCACAGCAACCGTACGTCGATCACCGCCCGGCGGTTCGTCGTGGCGGCGTTCGGGCAATCGCCCGCCCGGAACATGTTCCCGTATTTGCGCATCAGCGGCCCGATGTAGCTCTGCCGGAATTCGATCATTACGTCCGGCTTGATCGCTCGCAGGCGGGCCATCACGTCGGTCATCAGCCGATCGACCGCCTCGGGCACGCCCGCATAGTCCCGGCCGGGAATGCTGTCTGCAGGGGTCTGCTGGTTGCCCGGCGAGGTGAACATGTCCACGAAGTCCAGTTTGAAGCCGTCCAGGTCCCACTCCCGGATGCCGCGCTCAAACACATGGATCAGGTGCTCGCGGACCTCGGGGAATCGCGGGTCGAGAATGCCCGCATTGTGCGGGGGGAAGTCAAACAGCATCTTGTCCTGGAACCGCTTGTAGGTCTCGCTGAAGTATCCCGCATGGGCCACCGAGTACCACAGGACGAACTTCATGCCCAGGTCGTGGACCCGCTGGACGTGCTCTTTCATCTGCGGGATCCGCAGCGGCTTCCAATCCCCCGCGTAGCCGAACCCCCGGCTCGAGTCCGTCGTCTCCCACCCATCGTCCTCGATCACCGCCTCGCACCCCAGTTCCTTGGCGATCCGGCACTGCTTCTCGACCTCCTCGGGCACGAGATTCTGGTGCATGCTGTACCAGGTGGCGTACATGGGCAGTCTGGCGACATCGGGCACCGGGGCAGGGGTGTAGCCCGGCAGGCTCGCCCACCAGTCCGCCACATCCTTGAGCACCTGGTGATAGTAGACGTCGCGCGTGTCCAGCCGGACGTCGAGCGTGTATTCCGTAACAGGCGGCATCGGCGAGAGGAATAGCCGCAACCCGCACACGAACTCGGCCGACTCCTCATGCACCCCGCAGCGGTTCTCGATCGCATGCAACGCATCGGACGCCGCGAACGTCAGCCGGTTGTGCCCTTCCAGGTTGTGCAGGCAGACCACAGGCGCCTGGCTCGTCGCCTGGCTGCGAAACCCCGCCGCCCAGTCGGGAACCAGCCCCCGCGCCGTGCCAACCCCCGGGTTCCACATCGCGTGGATGTCCACCACCGGGTGGCGCCACTCCAGCCGCAGCTCCTTCGGCACCGCTGGCGTCGGCGAGGTCAGCCGCAGCGTGACGATCTCGACCCCATCCTTGACCTGCCGGCTGGCGAAGGTCGCCTGGAAGGTTCCCATCTCCCCCAGCAGCCGGAACGTGTATTGGCTCGTGCGAAACAGCGGCTCGATCGACATTCTTGGCTCCATTCTCACTCTTTTCGGCTGGACGGCCCATTCGCGGCAAAAACCAATGGTACATGCTAGTGGCTGTTCGGCCGGAGGCAACGTCCCCGCAAAGATCCGCTGGTCCTGACCATCGCCGCCCGCGAGCGGACTTCCGTGTCCATTCGCCAAACATGCACTACAGATCTTTTCCTGTGCCTGCCGATCTGTTAGAATACCGTTATCGTTCTGTAGGCCGGGCGTTTGCCCATCTGTCACGGCCCATCTGGTTTTGCTTGGTGCAGGACCTGTCATGAGTGAAACGATTGCCTTCACGCCGATCACCGCGCACAAGCCGGGCGTTATCGGCTCGATGCTGGCCCGCAGCTACGAGCCCTTGATCGCCGATGGTCGGCTCGGTTCCATCCTCCCCAGCAAGAAGTGGCCTGCCTTCGACCGCCACGTCTTCGAGTGCGCCGACACGATCGGCCGGTGCATCTTTATCACCTGCGCCGATGGCAGACCCGTGGGCTTCGCTTCGTGGGACCCTCGCGTCGGCCCCGCTTTCGGTGTGATCGGCCACAACTGCGTCCTGCCGGAGCATCGCGGCAAAGGCTTCGGCCGGCTTCAGATCCGCGAGGTCCTCCGCCGCTTCCGGGAAAAGTCCTTCCACAAGGCCCTGGTCACAACCGGGGACGACCCATTCTTCCTGCCCGCCCGGCGGATGTACCAGGCCTGCGGCTTCGTCGAGGTCGCCCGCTTCCCCCAGGGGCCTGACCACACCTGCGGCACCGTCCGCTACGAACTGGACCTGACCGTGCCAGCCGATCTGTTGCAGGTCCAGGAAGTGCCGATGTAGCGGCCCGCTCGCTCCGGCCAGGCCGCCCCTCCTTGTTCCGCCCCCGCCGCTGGGGTACAGTGGTTCAGGCGGGGCCCCTCGCCCCGTCGGAGATCGTGCCATGACCAAGCGTGACGTTGTGATCGATGCGCTGAAGTTCCGCAAACCGGCCTACGTGCCTTGGTCGATCGATCTGACGACGGAGTGTGCCGACCGGCTCAAGGCCCACCTGGGCACAGCGGACCTGTCGAGCTTCCTGACGCCGCACTTTCTGACCGTCGGCCCCGGCATCCATGATTTTCTGCCCGCCGGCGAGCACCTCGTCCGCGACCATTACGGCACGACCTGGAACCGCGAGATCGACAAGGATATAGGCATCCCGATCGACTGGCCCCTCAAGGAGCCCACCCTCACGGGCTACACCTTCCCCGACCCCAACGACCCGAAGTGGTACGCCGGCCCCGCCCAGCGGCTCGCCCAGGCGAACGGCCGATTCACCCGCTTCTCCATCGGCTTTAGCCTCTACGAACGTGCCTGGTGCCTCCGCGGCACCGAAGACCTCCTCATGGACATGATCGAGCGCCCACAGTTCGTCGACGAGCTGCTCGACGCAATCTGCGACCACAACCTCGTCCTGGTCCGCAACGCGATCGACCTCGGCGTCGATTGCATCCACTTCGGCGATGACTACGGCAGCCAGCGAGGTCTGATCATGGGCGGTGCCTTCTGGCGCCGATTCATCAAGCCGCGCCTCGCCCGCATGTACAAGGCCGCCGCCACCGCCAACAAGTTCGTCAGCCAGCACTCCTGCGGCGGCGTCCAGGAACTCTTCGACGACCTGGTGGACATGGGTCTCAATATGTTCAACCCGTTCCAGCCCGAGGTCATGGACATCTTCGAGATCCAGCGCCGCTACCACGGCCGTCTGGCCTTCCACGGCGGCATGTCCATCCAGCAGACGCTGCCCTTCGGCACGATTCCCGAGGTCCGCGACCTCGCCCGCAGACTGATCCAGGCCGGCCAGGCCGGGGGCTATGTCTTCGCCCCCAGTCACGCCGTCCCCAGCGACGTCCCTCCGGAGAACCTCGTGGCAATGGTCGAGGTCCTGAAAGCCCAGCCGGGGGCTCCGCAGTGAAATCCCATCGCTGCCTTGGCCGGCGGCGTGCTACACTGCCTGGGGGGTCACAATCTTCGCTGTTCGTCCGCCGTTCGAGTTGGGAGAGGCAGAGCATCGGCTGCATACGCGGACCCGGCAATCCTCCTCGCCGCCCCCGTATAGCCCGCCGGATCAGCCCATCCACTCGGGGTGATGCGCCGTGCCGTCGAACTGCGTATGGGTCTTGAACCGCTCGATCCGCCCCGTCAGCGCCGCCTTACGCGTCTTCTCGAGCAGGGAAGCGATCTGCTCGCGACTCATCGGCTGGAAGGTCTTGGCCGCTTGCAGGGCCTGTTCCACTCGCTCCATGCTCTCGCAGCCCGTGATCACCGTGCTGGTCGGTAGGGTCATTGTGTAGTGCAGACACTGTATCGCCGAGGCCGTGTTCGTTTCCAGGATCGCCCCACTCGCCAGCGGCTTCATCCCCAGCACGCCGATCTGCTCCGCGACGAGTATCGGCAGGACCTGCTTGCCGAAGCTGCGGAAATGGGCATCCATCACGTTCAAGGGCATCTGCACCGTGTCAAAGCGGAAGCCGTGGTCCTTCGCCGTCTCCAGCATCCGCAGATGCACCAGCGGGTCCTTATGGCCGGTAAAGCCGATGAACCGCACCTTCCCGGCCTTCTGGGCCTCCTGCAGCGCCCGCACGCAGCCGTTCTCCTCGAAGCACCGGTCCGGGTCCTCCAACCGGATCACCTCGTGGATCTGCATCAGGTCAAGCCGGTCCGTCTTGAGCCGCTTCAGCGATTCGTCGATCTGCTTGCCGGCCGCCTTGTCCGTTCGGCCGTCGATCTTGGTCATCAGGAACACCTTGTCGCGGTAGCCACCCTGCAGCGCCGCGCCCATCCACACTTCGCTCTTGCCGTCATGGTAGTCCCAGCAGTTGTCCATGAAGTTGATCCCGCCGTCGATCGCGGCGCGGATCAGCCGGATGCTCTCCTTCTCATCCTTGGCCGCCCCGATGTGCCAGCCCCCCAGGCCCACGATCGAGATCATCTCCCCGGTCTTGCCTAGCGCGCGGTACGGCATGTCACCCCGCCGCTCGCCGGGCTGGCTGGCCGGCCCCTCCCCGCCAGGCTGCGTCTGCGGCGTCTGCTGGGCCCTGGCCAGCGGCTTCAGCAGGCCGCCCGAGGCGATAGCCCCCGCGGCCAGCCCCGTCGTCTTGAGGAAACGGCGTCTGTCGAGTTCCATGGTCGGTCTCCTTCGCTTCAATGAGCGTAGTGTTGGCACGGATGGGACGGAGGTTGGACGCCAGCTTCGTATCCGGCCGATTATAGCCCGGCCTCACGACGGATTTCCGAGCGGGACAGGGGTCAGAGCTTCAATAGTCATTAGTGAGGAGACTGTAGCAACGTTACAGAGCAACCGCCCTGGGGAGGTGTAGTGTCGCCGTGGGCTGCTCCCGGCCGTGTTCTTGGAGCTTCGCGCTGCATGTCCATCGCGATCCGGTGAGCGATGTGCTCCTGGGATCTGTTCCGTTGCACCGTTAGCGGCACCCGCCCCGTATGGGAATTCCCGCTCCCCGGTCCGCCACCACCCGCCCACAGTCAGCCCGCTACCACCTCGCGTCCGTCAGGTGGCGCCGGAAATGGCGCTTTCGCCCCCGGCATCTGCACCCAGCCCATCTCGCCCATCCAGCCCAGCTTCACGCCGCGCTCGC
>JANYLN010000170.1 GCA_025357795.1 Planctomycetota bacterium | reverse complement strand
CATGTTACGCCTTGGGTGCCGTGTTGTCGTCGGCGAGCATGGCCTCGACAAACGTGGCCGGATCGAACGGCTCGATACGCTGCCCGGGTCAGCCTGCTCATTTTCGTGGGCATGGTCGCAGGCTTTGCCATGGTCACGGGCTGGCGCTGGGTGACAGTGCTGCTTGGCCGGCTGCCACTGGGAAACCACCTGCAGGGGCTGTACGAAGCAGTGTCGGCCGGGCGGCGAGGCTGGCCGATCCTGCTGGCCTCGGTTGCTCTCACAGTCATCCTGCAGGCGGGCGCGATGGCATCGTTCAGCGTGGCCGCGGTCGCACTGGGTTTGCAGCCTGCCTGGCAGCAGTACTTCGTGTGTCTGCCGGTGGCGCTGGTGATCGCGGCGATCCCGATTGTGCCGATGGGCGCAGGGACGCTGGAGGCGGCGATGATCTTCCTGCTGGCGGAGCACGTCGGCTCGGTCAGCCAAGTAGTGGGGCTGGCCTTTGCCATGCGGATCATCGGCCTGGTCTGGGCGCTACCTGGCGGAGTGGTGCCGCTGCTGCGGCCCAGTACAGCGGCGCGCAGCGAACGGACCGAGGATGCGTCATTGTCCGGGACATCCAACGAGCAGTAGGCCCTATCAGTCGCGGGCTTATTTCCTCAAATCGGCGTGCTGTGGCAGGTGGCCCGATAACATCTTGCCTACCAACACGTCTCAAGTGGCCCTTTTTGGCTTTATGCCTTCCATAACGTAGCGTTGGTCAAGTGCGCCGGCTTTTGGGCCGACACACCATTAGGTTCAAGACCGCCGGATCGGGCTCCAGGGAGGGCTCTTCGCTACGCCGCTCCTGAAGCAGTCTCGCCGCCGGCAGCAGGGAGACAGAAAATGCCATTCAGCCATGAGTTGAATGATCGCCAGTCGGCTCGGGTAATCGAGCAAGCCATCCGCGCGGGCACGCCCATGCGGCTGGACCCGCATTACGCGAACGGAGGCGACGCCCTGTCCGTGCAACTCTTTGATGACAGTGAAGACCGTCTCACCTTCCGCCTCGATGCCAAGCAGGCTGCTCTCGCTGAGAAGTTCATCCCGGGGCAGTACTGCCAGGTGGAGTTCTCGCTCAACGGCGCGGTCTACATGGTCAGCGTACACATCATGGAGATCGATGCCGCCCTGGGCCATCTGATCACCAGTTGGCCGAAGATGGTGCAGCTCCTGGAGCGCCGCAAGTTCATCCGCACGCACCTGGCCATGCATAGCGCCGTAACGGTTCGCTGGCTGGAGCAGGACCGGGCGGCCGAGGCGAGCCTGTTCAACATTGGTGGAGGCGGCCTGGCCCTCAAGATCAGCCGCGACTTCAGCGATACCATCCACGTCGGCGACCTGATGGAAGCGGCCTTCGAGCTGCCGGGTCTGCCGAAGCGATTCACGTTCAAGGTTTCCATCTGCAACAAAACGGTGGCCAGCGACAACGCCAGCGTGATCGTCGGCGCCCAGTTCCAGGAGATGCCCGAGAGCGGGCAGGCCGGAGCTCTGGATGAGCTCCGCCGGTTCCTGGCGACCCAGCAGCAGGCCACACTTGCGAGGTAGATAATCATGGGACAGCTCGTAACGTTTGCAGCAGCCGTGCGCGATGAGGCGATCCTGGAGGCCGTGGAGAAGCAGACCCCGGCCGTAATCACGGTACCGCTGGCCAACCGGTGGACTACCCTCAAGACGCGGATCACCAAGGCTGACCGCGCGAACGGCGTGATCGCCCTGTCGAACCCGCTGCCGGAAGAGGGCCAGCCAGTGCCGACACTAACGCCGGGACACTGCGTGAGCCTGTCGTTCCGCCGCGGACATCGCAAGTGCATGGCGATGTGCGTGGTGGTTACCACCAGCGAAACAGAGCTGGACCAGGCGATCGTGCTCCGCTGGCCGGAGGAGGTGCTGGCCGTGCAGCGGCGGGCATACTTCCGGGCCCCGGTTCCGACGGGGCTGGCCGTGCAGGCGCGAGTATGGCGCGGCGGGCGGGCGAAGCGTCGCCTGGTCGCCATCGGCAAGTGGCCGAGCGTGGTCGGCCAGCTGGTCGACTGCTCGGCGGGCGGCATGCGGCTGGACGTCGAGATGTCGGCGGACTGCGAGATGCAGGTCGGCGAACCGGTGGCGGCAGAGTTCTCGCCGCTGAAGGAAGTCGGGCAGATCTGCCTGGACGCCAACTTCCGGTATCGGCTGCCACAGGCGGGCGGCAGGGTCGCCCTGGGTCTGCAGTTCGTAGGCCTGGAAAGTTCCGCGGCCGGGCGGCAGATGTTGCTGGTTCTGGGGCAGGTCTCGGCGGAATACCTGCGTCGCGGGCATTTCAGCGGCCAGGAGGAAGAGCCTCGCGAGCCGAGGACTTGCCCTATGCCGGCGAATGTGCAGAATATCGCACATGAACCAGCCGGACCCGCTCGTTGAGAGGTACACGATCATCGACACGCCGATGGGGCCGATGGCCCTTGGGGCGCGTAGAGATAGACTGCGCGGCGTGATTCTGCCGCAGCCGGGCAAGACGCATCCGGACAAGGTGGCTGGCGAGGCATGGCCCTCCGCGGTACCTTCCGGAAGCGTCTTGCCCGATCTCGTTTCGCAGGTCCGTACGTATTGGCGGGGGCAAATCGATATCTTCCGTGTCGAGCTGGACCTGGTGGGGTTACCGCCGTTTTTCTGCAAGGTGTGGCAGGCGACGATGCGGATCCCCCCCGGCGAGGTGCGGTCGTACGGGCAGTTGGCGGCCTTGGCTGGGTCGGCCAAGGCGGCTCGGGCGGTGGGTGGGGCGATGGCGGCGAATCCGTTTCCGCTGATCGTCCCGTGTCACCGCGTGGTGGGGGCGTCTTGCATCGGGGGGTTCAGCGCGCCGGGGGGATTGCAGTTGAAGGAGGCTCTGCTGGAGTGGGAGCGGAAGGGAACGGACTTGGCTTTTTCTGTCAATCGCGATACGCTATAGCCTCTTGAGCATCATCCTTGAACCTGTCTGATCGCGAGGTCTCAGCTGCAACAGGAGGCGTGTCCCATGTCGATGTTGCATCCGCTGCTGTGGCCTGTCCTGGGGCTTCTGATGGTTACCGCTTCGCCTGCGGAGGAGCCGCCTTCGCCGGCTGCGCTGGATCTGTCGAACATGCCAGCCGCAACGATTCTGGCCGTGGACCACTCCGACGTGCTCACCGTTCGCCAGGGCAGCATCAACATGCAGGTGAGGCTGGCCAACCTGAGTGTTCCGTCGGACAATCCGCAGGCGCAGCAGGCGGCCAGGGACTTCCTGCGGAACCTGCTGGCGGGGGAGAAGGTCTGGATGATCCAGACGACCGCCGCACCCAATCCGCAGGCCGTCCGCTGGTACGTCTACCGGTGGCCGGACAAGCTTTTCGTCAACCTCGAACTCGTGCGGCAGGGCTATGCCGATATGGCCCCCGAACCGTCCGGCCCTGCTGTGACCGCCCAGGTCCTCGTCTACTGGCGCGACCAGGCGAAACAGTCCGGTAAAGGAATCTGGGGCAAAGGCGAGGCGAAGCCGGCCGTAGCGAGGGCGCCCGCCAGCCGACCACAGCAAGCCAAATCGGCCGGTGCCGGTCCCGCGGCGGGCGATGCGAGCGTTACTGACGCGGCGACGATTGTCTACGTCAGCGCATCAGGCAAGAAGTACCACCGCGCCAACTGCGGTACGCTGCGCAAAGGCGGGAACCCGGTGCCTCTTGACGAGGCCCGCAAGAGCCGCGAAGCTTGCAGGACCTGTAACCCACCGCAGTGATCTGCAGCAGGGTCAGGCCTTGAGTATAGCCAATGGCTGCTTCGCGCCGCACAAAACGCACCGTCTGCAAACTGTCCGTGGTTGGGTCCGCTGAGGATCCGCTGGACCGCATCCGCACCGTCACGGTGCAGTCGATGATGTTGGGCCAGCGCCGCAACGTGCTGGTCTACCTGCCGCCGGATTACTTCCAGACGCAACGGGACTACCCGATCCTGTACCTGCTGCACGGCGGGTGCGAGACGGAACTGGACTGGTTCCTGCGGGGGCGGGTGCAGACCACGCTCGATCGGCTGATCGGCGAGGGGCGGATCGAGCCGCTGATCGTCGCGATGCCCAACGACGGGCTGTACGGGTCGGGGACGTTCTTCACCCGGTGGTACGACGGCACGGGGGATTTCGAGAGGCACTTCCTCAAGGAGATCGTGCCGGCGGTCGAGGGAGGATTCCGCGCCCGGGCCGCACGCGAGTCGCGCGCCATCGCGGGCCATAGTATGGGCGGCTACGCCGCGGTGACGCTGTCGCTGCGCCACCCGAAGTTGTTCTGCGCCGCGGCGAGCCTGTCGGGGCTGATGATGCCCGCCAGCACGCTGATCTGGGGCAAGTGGGCCTGGAGGATCTTCGGGCCGATGAAGGGCAGGGGGGAGAAGTACCGCCAGCAGCGCGACCCGCGCTACCTGGTCGCCCGCAAGGCCGCCTGGTCGGTTGGGCTACACCTTAACTGCGGCAGCGAGGACTTCCTGCGGCAACTGAACCGCAAACTGCATCGGCAGATGGAGCGGATCGGCCGGCCACACGAGTACCTGGAGTTCCACGGCGAGCATGATTGGAAATACTGGCGGGAGCACGTGGTGGATGCGCTGGTGTTTGTCGATAGGCAACTGCACCCCGAGACAACGGAGTGACCGCACCATGGTAGACGTGTTCCAAGTGGCGGACCTGCTGGTCTCGCATGCCGCCAAGACCCATGGCGACGAAATCGATCTCATCGGCTACTACGGTTCCCAGGCGCAGGGCGTGGCCACCTCCCGACCCGATCTCGACACCGATGACGCCCGTCTATTCGACGAGTGCCTACGCCGCTGGCTGCAAAGCGAGTCCGTGAGCTTGCACGAGTTTGAGACGTTGGAGGAGTTTACGCGCTCTCTCTAATGCGGCCGGGCTCTTCGGCCGTCACGGCTGCCTCACGGCCAAGCGGAACTGCTCGAGCCAGGCAAGCCAGGCATCGAAGTTCTCACCCGTCCGGCTTGACACCTCGATCACCGGCACATCGCTGTTGACCTGTCTCAGTTCTCTGTAAAACTGATCCCGGTCGAATCCGCTGACGGCTGCAAGGTCGACCTTGGTCAACACCACGCACGTCGCCTTCTGGAAAAGGGTGGGGTACTTGACGGGCTTGTCTTCGCCTTCAACCGTGCTGATAAGGGCGACCTTGCCGTGCTCGCCCAGATCGAAATCGACAGGGCAGACCATGTTGCCCACGTTCTCGATAAAAAGCCAATCCAACTGATCGACGGGGATGTTCTTCAGGCCCGCCTCGATCTGGGCGGCGTCGAGGTGACAGCCCTTCCCCGTGTTGATCTGGACGACGTTTTCACAGTGCCGGCCCAGCCGCTCGGCATCCCGGCTGGTCGCCAGGTCGCCCACGAGGACGGCACAGCGTTTCGCCTTGAGGCACTCGAGCGTCCGTTCGAGCAAGGCGGTCTTGCCCGAGCCGGGAGCGCTGATGAAGTTGAGCACGGGCAGGCCAAGCTTGTTGAAGTGCTCGCGGCTGGCCGCGGCGATGGCATCGTTGGCACGCAGAACGTTCTGAACGACCTGAATCTTCACTGCAAGTACTCCACGTATACCGAACGATTCGCGTTCAGTGCACGCCTTATTTCATTGTGCAGCCTGAGTTGCTTCGGTTGTGTCCCCGGTGATCTCCTCCAGCAGTAGTTCCTCGCCCGCGAGGATGTCGACACTCGCCTGGTTGCAGGCCGGGCACAAGAACACGGGCCACTCCGGGTGGTACTCGTGGCTGCACTTGCGGCAGCGGGCGCAGGCCGGAACCTCGGCGATCTCCAGCAGTGCCGCATTGGCGATGGTGTCCTGACAGAGGGCCTGCCAGCCGGCCGCGAGGGCCTCCGGCACGAGCAGGCGGAGTTCACCGACCCGCAGCCGGATGTGCGTGACAGTCGCGAAGTTGTTGTCCTTGGCTACCGCGAGCACCTGCTCGAGGATGGCCTCGGCGATCGACATCTCGTGCATCGTTCCCTTTCCGGCCCAGCATGCCCGCCACCCCTCGCATTGCTTGGGGCTCCTGGCATGGCACCAGAAGAACCATCCATCCCAATACATAAAGGCGGCCACATACCGGGCCGCCCTCAATCGCTCCTGCATTTTAGTCGGAACGTCTCAGGATTGCACGTCGGATGTGGACGGGTGTGCCGCAAGCAGGCCAAGCACCGCCTTGCGGGCCTGGGCCACCAGTTCCTGCCCATTGGCGGACATCGGCGCACCGAAGGTCGTGTCGAACGCCCGTGTGGCCACCAGCGTACCCCGGGGCTGGCGGTGATACAGCACCTTCGCCAAGGCCATCAGTTCCTCGGGGCCGCTGGAGTGCGAGTCGGGGGTGTAGTCATCCGCCGGATCGACTTCCCGCACAACCAGGTCCGGCCAGGCCGGGTGCTCGTGGGCGTCGATGAAGATGACGTGGTCAGCCGCGGCGACGTCCTCGGAGAGTTCCGGCCCCAACTGGTGGAAAGAGCGGATCTCGACGTTGGTACCGACGTGGCCTTCGAGCGACTCTGCGATGACCAACCCGGCGGCATCGTCGCCGCGACCGGGGTTGCCCCACGCCAGGATCAGGTACTTGGGCTGCTTGTTCATGCAATCCACCGCGGACATCAGATGGTATTCTACTTCGTTATAACGCACACGACCCCGGAGCGGGTACTCCGGGGGCCGTGGTGAGTTTCAAAGGCTTGCGGCTCTCAGGCCTTTGTCCTCCCGCACCGCCTGGTCGACGAGCCGGCCCTGGGGGCTGACGAGGCTGATGACCATCGGCATCTTGCCCATCGCGTGCGTCGAGCAGGACAGGCACGGGTCGTAGCAGCGAATCGCCGCTTCCACGCGGTTGAGCATGCCTTCCTGAATCTTCTCGCCCTTGACGTACTGCTTGGCCACTTCGAACACGCCGCGGTTCATGGCATTGTTGTTCTGGCCGGTGGCGATGATCAGGTTGCACTTTTCCATCCGGCCGACCTCGTCCACCCAGTAGTGGTGGAACAGCGTGCCGCGGGGGGCCTCGGCCACGCCGACGCCCTGGGAGTGGACGACGGTGCTGGGGGTGTAGACGTCCTGACTGAGGATCTCCGGGTCGCTGAGGAGCCGCTCTATCCGCTCCAGGCCGAACAGGATCTCGATCAGCCGGGCGTAGTGGTAGTACATCGAACCGATCACCGGCTTGCCCCCGTTGATGGACTTGAAGTTCTTCCACTCCGCGCGGGCCTTGGGCGTATCGATGTCGTCGCAGACGTTCAGCCGGGCGAGCGGGCCCACTCGGTAGGAACCTTCCGGGTAGCCTTGCGGCCGGTAGAATGGGAACTTCAGGTAGGACCAGTCCTCGGTGGCCTCGCCGATGATCGAGAGGTAATCGTGCGAGTCGACCATGTCCTCGAGTTTCTCTCCGCCGGGGCCAATCATGCGGATGAAGCCGTCGTAGTGTTCGAGGCTCCCCTTGGCGGTGACCAAGCCGCTGTAGTTGCTGTCGAAGGCGGCGAAGGTCTTGAGCAGCTCGGGGTTCTTGTCCATCCAGCCCTTGAGTACCGTCATGCCCAGAGCAGCAGCCTCGTACGCGGCCGGCAGGTTATTGAGCAGCCACTCGCGATCGGCCGCCACCAACGTGCGGTTCTGGCCGCCGGCCACGCAGCAGTCGGGGTGGACCTTCCGGCCGCCGACTGCGGCAATCGCGGTCTGGCCGTACTTGCGGAGGAACACGCCCTTGACGGCGGCATCGGGCGCGGCCGCCAGGACGCCGAAGATGTTGCGCTTGGCAGGGTCGCTGTCAAAGCCCAACAGCAGGTCCGGGCTGGACAGGTGGAAGAAGCTCAGTGCGTGCGACTGGACCAACTGGCCCATGTGCATCAGCTCGCGCAGCAGCCTGGCGGGCCGCGGGGGCTTCACGCCGACGATATCATCGATCGCCTTGGCGCTGGCGAGGTGGTGGCTGACGGGGCAGATGCCGCAGATGCGTTCGGTGAGGGTCGGCATCTCGGAGAAGTGACGGCCTTCGCAGAACTTCTCGAAGCCGCGGAACTCCACGACGTGCATCTTGGCGTCTTCGACCTGCCCGGCATCATTCAGGTAAATGGTGACCTTGGCGTGGCCTTCGATTCGCGTTACGGGCTCTATTGTGATCTTCTGTGCCATGATTCGCGTTACCTTGCACCGTCAAAGAATCGGTCGTTTTCTTGCCGTTGCTGTCCACAGTGAACAGGTTGGCGGTTCACTGCCACCGGTCGTCAGTCGTAATGACTCACGTCTTTCACGAAGTCCGCCGGCTTGCCGGCCAGCAGGCTCGTCAACGCGCACCAGATCGCCTCGGCATTGGGCGGGCAACCCGGGATGTGGGCCTCGACCTTCACGAACTCGTGGATGGGCCGGACCTTGTCCATGAGCTTGGGCAATTCGGCGTCCTCGGGGACCTGACCCAGGGCCGTGCTCTCGCCGGCCACGTACGCCCGGTCCAGGCAGTCCTGCAGCTCGAACTGATTGCGCAGCATGGGCACGCTGCCTAGCCCCGCACAGTCGCCCATTGAGACCAGGACCTTCGCCTTGGACCGCAGGTCCTTCAGTACGTGCAGGTTGTGCTCGTTGCAGATGCCGCCCTCGACGATACCGACGTCGACCGGCGGGATCTCCTTGGTATCGCAGATCGGGCTGTGCACGATGTCGACGAGCTTGGCCAGCTCGATGATCCGCTCGTCGATGTCCAGGAACGACATGTGGCAACCGGCGCATCCGCCGAGCCAGACCGTCGCGACCTTGATCTTCCCGTTATTGCTAGCGTTAGACACGGCTCTTGGCCCCTTGTGCTTTGCTCTTGCAGGTAACGATTTGCCGGGCCGGCTCGGCGGTCGGCACGAACTGGCCTTCGGCCACCTTCACGCCGGCGGGCATGCAGGCCGCGACGCTCGGGGTGAACGACTTGCCCATCGCCTTGGCGACAGCCTTGAGGATCTCACCGTCGCACATCACGCTGGCGGGGGCATCGACCAACTGCCTGGTCTTCTGGAGGCGGCCTTCCAGGCTGACGAACGTCCCGCTTCGCTGGGCCCAGGTGCAGACGGGGGCGAGGCTATGGGCGATCTCGCTGGCCGGCTGGGTATGCGAGGCGAAGACCGACACGTGGACCATCGGGCGGGCCTTTTCCAGCCAGCCGGCGGGCCAGAGCGGCTCGTCGTCGCCCAGGAACAGCAGCAGCACGTCGGTGCTCTGGAAGTCGAAGTCCGCCATGGAGAAGGCCGGCGTGCCGAACATGCGGGCCCCGGCGGTGTTGGCCTTGCGGGGAATCTCCATGATCCGGTAGCGGCCATCGGCGGTGAAGTAGTTGCCGCCGACCGCGAGGTTGATCACGGACTCGATCGCTTCGGTGCCCTGGGCGGTGATGCCGCTGCCGATCACGAAGATCGGCCGGCGGGCCCCGGCGATCAGGCTCGCCAGGCGGACGACCTCCGTCACGGTTACGCCCGAGAGGTGTTCGAACATCTGTTCCTTGGTGTCGGGCAGCCCGGCGACGTCGTCGGCCGACAGGGTCGACTGGATCAGGTTGCGTTCGGCCATCGTCCGCAGGGTCGCCCCCAGGACCACGCTGTCGCGACCGGGCTTGATGGTCATGCGGAAACCGGCCAGGGCGGACAGGCCCGTGACGCGCGAGTTGATCTCGACGTACTGGGCCTTGCGGGCATTGACGCTACGGCGGACCGCACTGGCGGCGACGGGGGCCGAGTACTGCAGGTCCACGCCGATGCCGACGATCAGGTCGCTGTCTTCCAGGTCGCTCATGCGGGCCAGCGGGGCGGCCTTGCCGTTGAGGCCGAAGGCCTCGGAAGCTGCGACGAGTTCGGGGCCGGCAGTCAGGCCGACGCGGTCGCTGCCGACTACGTCCTTCATGAACTGCTTGACCAGGGCGATCGTCTCCAGCGGCAGGCTGGGACTGACCATGGCCGCGACGCGGCTGGGATCGCTGCCGGCCCGGCCGGAGGTGATCCGCCGGGCGAGTTCCTCGGCGAAGGCTTTCCAGTCGACGTCGACCAATTCGGCGGCCTTTTTCAGTTGCGGCAACTGCAGGGCGGGCTGGTTGGCGACCTTGAGGGCGTCATAGCGGCCGCGGTTGCAGATGATCTCGTTGTTGCCTGGGCCCTTGCCCGAGTTGATCTGCAGGACGACGTGGCCGCGGGTCTTGACGCTGGTCCAGCAGCCCAAGCCGCAGGCGGTGCAGACCGTCTGGGTGGTGGGCAGTTCCTGGCGGCCCAGCGAGCGGTTGCTGAGCTTGTCGAACAGGGCGCCGGTGGGGCAGACCTCGACGCACATACCGCAGGAGACGCAGGAGCTCTTGCCCAGCGGCGCGCCGGCGTCGGCGGCGATGAGGGTCATCGATCCGCGGGCGCTGAGATCCAGCGTGTGCGCGCCGACCTGTTCGTCGCAGACCCGCACGCAGCGGCTGCACAGGATGCAGCGGCTGTGGTCCTGGGCCATGTACGGGTGGCTGTTGTCGATTGGCAGCCGGGGCAGCAGATAGTCGTAGCGGACGTGGGTGATGCCGTGCTCGTAGCCGGCCTTCTGCAGTTCGCAGTCGCCGCTGGCCGGGCAGAACGGGCAGATGTGGTTCCGCTCGCTGAAGAGCAGTTCCAGCGTCCGCTTGCGTAGGTCGTGGAGGCGCGGGGTCTCGGTCGCCACCACCATGCCGTCGGTCGCCGGTGTGGTGCAGGCGGTGTTGAGCCTGCGCTGTCCCTCGATCTCCACGATGCACAGCCGGCAGCCGCCAACCGGCTTGAGGCCCTCGCAGTGGCACAGCGTGGGCACGTGAATACCGCTGGCCTTACAGACATCCAGGACGGTCTGGCCCTTGTAGCCGGTGACCTCCTTGCCGTTGATCTTGAGCTTTATCGCGATCGCGTCTTGTGCTTTCGTCTCAGCCATGTTTTTCGCCGCCTACTCGCCCCCGGTGGCAACCAGGAGCTGTATTGCCGTTGTTGTTCACCCGGAACCCGGCTGTCCTAGTCTATGTTTACCGCCGCGAACCGGCACACCTCGTTGCACTTGCCGCAGTGGATGCACTTGGCCTGGTCGATGATGTACTTCTTCTGGCCTTCGACCCGGCTGATCGCATTGGTCGGGCAGTTGCGGGCGCACAAGCTGCAGCCGGTGCACTTGGGCACGTTGATCACGTACGTCAGCAGTTGCTTGCAGACCTTCGCGGGGCACTTGTGGTCCTTGATGTGGGCATCGTACTCGGCCCGGAAGTGCCGCAGTGTGCTCATCGTCGGGTTGGGCGAGGTCTGGCCCAGGCCACACAGGCTGCTGGAACGCAGGACGTCGCAGAGGTCGTCGAGGACCTTAAGGTCCTCCTCGGTGCCGTGGCCTTCGCAGATCTTGTGGAGCGTCTTGTAGATCTGCTTGGTGCCCACGCGGCAGGGCGGGCACTTGCCGCACGACTCATCGACGCAGAAGTCCATGAAGAACTTCGCCACGTCGACCATGCAGGTCTTCTCGTCCATCACTACCAGGCCGCCGGAGCCCATCATGGCGCCGACGGTCTT
>JANYLN010000123.1 GCA_025357795.1 Planctomycetota bacterium | reverse complement strand
CGATCTGGCGGGCAAGAACCTCACGATCGTCACCTCGACCAACGACCTGACCAGCCAAGCCTTCGCCGGCGCTACCTATCCGACCGGCTGGAAGGGCACCCTCATCTACGGCAGCGGTTTCGTCAAACTCCAACTGGCCCCCGAAGGCGAAAACCGTCCCGTACTCGACCTGACTCCCAAGTCGCTCAGTTACAGCGTCAAGGCCAGTGAAGCCAATCCGGCCCCCTCCGGCGTCCAGGTCAAGAACGTCGGCTACGGCACGAGCAATTGGACCGCAACCGTTCGCGCACCGGCCCCGTCCTGGATCACGCTGGGCAATTCCACCGGCACCGACAATGATTCGTTCATCGTCAATATCAATCGCCAGGGCCTGGCCGTCGGCACCTACACCGCTTACGTCGATGTCACCGACGCCGGTGCCGCCAACAGCCCCCAGTCTATCCCCGTCGTTCTGCAGGCTCGTCCCAACGCCGATGCCTCGACCCACTCGTTCACCAATAGCGCCCGCGGTACGCACCCGAGCACCCTGAGCGTCGCTGGCAGCAACATCAACGTGAATCTGTCCTCCTTGCCTGCCGGCACCCAGATCTTCCGTGCGATCCTGGTCCCGCACTCCAACGGCCTGACCGCCAGCAGCAACGCGACCACCCCGCTCAAGGTTCAGTCCGCGGATGCCGCCGGCGCCTGGCTCAGCACCGTCGCTCCGCAATATCTGACCCTCGATTGCACGACCGCCGCGCAGCGTGCGCTGCTGGCTGGCGACAAGACGCTTCATCTGAACCTGGTCTCCTACCCAGCCGGCCTCGGCGCAGAGGTCCGCCTGGACGTCTCGTGCGATGCTCCTGCCGCCAGTATGATCCAGCAGGTGACCAACCTGCAGACAACGCATCGCAGCGGCGATACGATGCTCACCTTCGCCGAAGTCAACCCGCCGGTCACCGAAGCCACCCCGACCCTCACTACACTGACGGCCGCCAAGGCTGCCATGGACTCCCCCAACGAGATCCGTTATCGCATCTACCGTTCTGCCAGCCCCATCGACGCTATCTCGGTCCGCACGGCCGAACTGGTCAACGAAATCAGCCCCATGAGCGGTTGGAACTGGACCATCACAACCGAAACCGTGATCCCGCCGCTGCCCGTGGATGACATGACACCTTCCGCTCCGGGCACGGGCTTCTACGTCCGCCGCGCCCAGTCTGCCGGCAGCGCTTACTACGCCGTCAGCCGAGTCGTCAATGGCGAGGAAGACCTGTCGATCTGGTTGCCCAACGTCAATAGCCTGGCTGCCGCGGTGACCGAGGCCACCGGCACCGGCCTGGTCCTGAAGTACAACCAGATCAACTCTGCCGATTGGTTCTTCGAGACCAACGTCATCCGCAACTACTTCGTCAAGTGGGAGTGCCCGCCGAACTGGAATGTCCCCAGCTACGCCCACAACTACCTCGTGGCAGTACCCGGCACTGCTGCCAACCCCCGCCCCGTCGACGTCGCCCTGCATTGCTGGGGTGGCACGATGAACGATGGGTACGGCTGGTGGTACGAAGCCAACCACGGCGCCCTGCTCGTCGCCACCAACGAGATCCCCTACGACTGGTGGACCGCCTTCCATGAGAACATGGGCACCATCCGTCCCTGGGCCAACGTCGAAGGCAATGGCGGCGGCGTCTGCCGTAGCTACAGCCAGAACCGCATCTGGTCCTTCGTCAACGACTTCGTCGCCAATCACTGGAACACCGACCGCAACCACACCATCCTTTCGGGTCTGTCCATGGGTGGCAGCGGCGCCTCCATGTGGGGCATGCGGGCCGGCGACAAGTTCGCCTACATCGACTCCTGGGTCGGCGTGCACATCGCCCGCGGCACCCCCACCTTCAAGGACTCCTACGCACAGGTCTATGGTCCCGACGCCTGGGCCTGCCTCTATCAGGACACCGGCCTGTCCGTCTGGGATTACTGGGACGACAATCAGTGGCTCCGCGGCCACGTTGCTACCGAAACCCCGTTTATCGCCTTCTCCAACGGCAAGAACGACGGCGCCATCGGCTGGAACCAGGCCTGGACATTCGCCAAGGCCCTCCAGGAAACCCGCCGGCCGCACCTGTTCAACTGGGGTCAGGGTGCCCACAGTCAGCGAGCTTCGCTGCCCGGCACTCTGAGTGACCGTTACATCAACATCGACATCGACCTCAATAAGACCCTGCCGGCCTTCACCTACTGCTCGCTGGACAACAATCCCGGTGACGGTACCGACACCAACGGCGATGCCTCCGGCATGCTCAACGGCTACATGCTCTGGCAGCCCGAAGACTCCACCGATACCTCCTCAACGTGGGAAATGACCTGCCTGCTGATCGGCACCGCCCCGCAGGCCACCTGCACCGTGGACGTCACCCCTCGCCGCGGCCAGGCCTTCAAGCCCGCCGCCGGCACCGTCTGCACCTGGACCAACACCGCCCTCGCCAGCGGCACAGTCATTGCATCCGGCTCGGCCACGGTCGATGCTAGCGGCTTGGTGACGATCCCGCAGACAATCGTGTCGAAGACAAAGAACCGCATCGCCATCACCGTCCCGACCATCCTGGTCGGCGACGTCGACGGCGACGGCCACGTCGACGTGGTCGATCTGCTGTATCTGGCGGATAGCTGGGGCAAGGTCACTGGCGAAACTGGCTTCAACCCGCTCTGCGACTTCAACGCCGATGACTCCGTCGATGTCATCGATCTGTTTATGCTGGCGGACAACTGGGGCCTGTAGAACAACAAGGCCGAGCAACCAGGCGCAAGCAGGCCACGAAGGTAATAACGGCCGGACCGCCGGCGCACGAAAGGCGAGTCCGCGCCAGCCTTACACGCTGGAGGAAGGTACATGAGACCGTTCCTGGTGATCGCCGTTGTCTTGTACGCTTGCAGTGCGGGGCTCGGCGCGGTGACCTACGACGCAAGCACGTTCACTTTGACCTATGGCAGCGCCAGCGACCTGAACACGGTCATCGATCCGCCGGGCATGGCGGACGCCCAGGCGAGCTTCGGACTGGACAAGGCCGCGTTCCAGGCCCTGAATCCGCAAGTGGTCGGGTTCGACTCCGCCCCTGGGGTCAACCCGGGATCGGCAGGGAACCTCAAGACGGTGGTGGCCACATACAACGCCGGCAAGAGCATCCAGTTCAATCTCCCGGCCGCCATGTACCACTACGGCGGGAAGAATTCCCAGGGCCGGTCGGCCTTCTCGGGTTCGGCAACATACTGTGACTTCTCGACCATCGAAACCCAGCCGACCATCCCCGGCCAGCCCCTGCCCACGAGCGGTTCCTGGAACGCCTGGCTGGATGTCATGATTGATGCCACGGCCGCCGGCGGCGAGGGCGTCAGCGCCTTGGGCTTCTGCGTGTGCTCCCACAATATTGCCGGGTACAGCTCGGGTCCGGGCACGGCCTTCTTCGTGCTGTCTGACGGCACGACCGCTTCGGTCGATTACCCGAAGTTCGGCGGGGACGCCGCGATCCGGGCCATCTTCATTGGCTACCAAGCCCCGGCCGGCCTGGCCATCACGCGCGTCGTATGCACCCGTCCGGGCTCGGGCAACAGCTTCATTGCCATTGACGACCTGTCGTTCGTGGTCTCCGACCTTTCCGTGGCACCACCGCCTGCGACGATCACGAACCTGGCCGCTTCGGACCCGGCGGAAGCGAGCGTCACGTTGACCTGGACCGCCCCGGGCGACAGCGCGAGCACCGGAACCGCGGCCAGTTACGATATCCGCTACTCTGCTTCGACCATTACCGCTGCCAACTTCTCCAGTGCCGCGCAGGTCAGCAGCCCGCCGGCACCCGCCCCGGCTGGCACGAGCCAGGGCGTGACCGTCACGGGCCTGAGTGCCTACACGACCTACTTCTTCGCCATCAAGACCACAAGTCATGCGGGAGCCGTGTCGGCCCTGTCCAACGTGCCCAGTTGCAGGACCGCCGTCAGCAGCAACGACACAACGCCACCGACAGCGGTGATGGACTTGGCTGCCAGCGATGCCACATACACGGCCGTCACCTTGAACTGGACCGCGCCGAGCGACCCCAACTCGCCCTGCACGGCCTATGACATCCGCTACTCGACCTCGACCATCGCGGACGCCAACTGGGCCAGCGCCACGCCGGTGGCCGGCGTGCCCGCGCCGCATGCACCCGGTACGGGGCAGTACTTTGTCGTCACCGGCCTGGCAACCGACACGACCTACTCCTTCGCGATCAAAACGATGGATCAGGCCGGCAACGTCTCGGCCCTCTCTACCGTCGCCGGCGGGACGACGCAGGCCGCTCCGCCGCAGGCGAACAAGCGACTGCTCCGTCAATCAGACTTCCGGTACAAAGGCTATTACAGGGTCCAGTGCAACAGCGACGGTCTCAGCGAATTGAACTATGGACAGGGCTTCACGCACCGCTATGTAAACGGGCAGCTGCGGTTCCTGGCCTTCAGCTTCTTTGGCAACGTTCCGGGCGGCGGCCATCACCTGATCGAGTTCGCCGCGCCCGCCGCCCTGGGCAGTACCGTGACGACACGGACCAACCACTGGCCCGACATCATGGGTAGTACCGGCCTTGGGACCGGCAACGGCGTCTGGATGGGCCTGTGGTACGAGCAGGCACGGAACCGGCTCTGGACGACTTGGGCGATTGATTATCCGGATGATGTGATGGCCCTGTATACTAAGTCGCTCGTCGTTCGGACGCTCCATGACGACGGTACGGTCTCCAACGTGGCAGGCCCGTGGGGCCTCTCGGGCGTGCAGCAGCGGCGGATCTACGGCGGTGTCACAGCCCTCCCGCAGTGGTTCCAGGACCTCTACCAGGTCGGACCATACGCGGTCGGTTGGGGCGGCTATGCCAGCCGCATGGGTCTGGGCGTGTCCATGGGGCCGACCTTCTACGCCATGGCCGAGCCCACGGCATATCCTGCCGGCGATATACCGACTTCCGGCTTCAAGACGCTGATGGATCACAGCTCCGGCACGCTGGGGGCGGACTGGTACGCTTCCGGCCGCCCGACCTCCTTCGACCGCGGCGTCCGCAACGGCGACGTCCGAAACGACTACGACACCCCGAACTGGCAATCGCCGGCGCCCGATGGCCTCGGACGCTGGACCTGGGGCGACAGCAACTGGAACACGGGGACGTGGATTGAGACCGCCACCGGGTTCGGATTCATCACCGTGCCCAAACTGTGCAACGGCCGGACCTGGTATCAGACCTCGACACTGCACTGCGAACGGCAGTCGGCGGAGATCCAGGTCTTCGACCCCAGAATGCTGGGCGAGGTCGCTCAAGGGGCTCGCGCCAGCTGGAATACCCATCCGGCCAGCCGGTGGGAGATCACCAGTGACTGCACGCCCCTGGGGCTGATGTGGGGCAGGAGCGGCAATGGCCCCGATGGCGGGCCCTGCGGGGCGAGCTACGACCCGACCACCCAACAACTCTACGTGTATTGCGTGGGCGGCAACAGCCTCAATTCCTACATCCTGGTCTACGATGTCGGCCCCCTCCTCGGCGACGTCGACGGCGACGGCCACGTCGACGTGGTCGATCTGCTGTATCTGGCGGATAGCTGGGGCAAGGTCGCTGGCGAAACTGGCTTCAACCCGCTCTGCGACTTCAACGCCGATGACTCCGTCGATGTCAGCGATCTGTTGATGCTGGCGGACAACTGGGGCTTGTAGAACAACCGTCAGTGGCTATTGGCAATCGTCTCATCCGCGGCCCGGCTGGTAACACCAGCCGGGCCGCTTTCTATTTCATGCGTCCATAAAAGAGCCCCGGCGGCGGCCAAGGTCGGCAGTGGCACGCCAACCCCGGGGCCTGCTCCCTGACCCGATGCTTCGCCTGCTGAAGGATACAGCCACTGTCGCCCATTTGCCCACACGAATTCCCCGCCCGGCGCACAGTGGATACAATCCCGCCAATTGTCACAGATTGTGCATCCAAGCGACATCAGCCGCCGTTGCCGTTATTGTTACTGTCGTTATTGCTGGTCATCGAACGCCGTGGAAACCGCGGAATGCGTCAGTGGAACCGATCGACTGCAAGGACACGCAAATGCAAAACAAGCCCAAGGACCTCGCCCCCGAAAAACTCGACACGAACTTCCAGGTCGCCCCGGCCCCCGGTCTGGCCGGCCTCGCCTGGCGCTCCCCCGGACACGTGCCCTTCCACCTCGCCGGCTTCGCCTGGTTCGACACCGACCGCATCTTCCGTCGCCTGCCCGCCGCTCCCCCCGAGCCGATTCCTCCCGCCGTCGATCAACTCGCCAACGCCACCGCCGGCGGCCAGATCCGCTTCCGCACCGACTCCACACAGGTCGCCGTCCGCGTGAAGCTCACCGGCGTAGCCAACATGACCCACATGCCCGCCACAGGCCAGTGCGGCTTCGATGTCTACCTCGGCGAACCCGGCGACCAGCGCTACTACCTCACCACCAAGTACGACCGCACCCAGCAGTGCTACGAGTACCTCCTGTGCGACCTGGAGCGCGGCCCCACCTACAGCATCACGCTCAACTTCCCGCTCTACCAGGGCGTCGAGTCCGTCGAGGTCGGCCTCGAACCTCGTACCACGATCCTGCCGCCCCTGCCCTACGCCTCCAATCAGCGCGTGATCATCTACGGCACCAGCATCACCCAGGGCGGCTGCGCCTCCCGGCCCGGCATGTGCTACACCAACATCCTCAGCCGCCGCATCAACCTCGAATTCATCAACCTCGGCTTCTCCGGCAACGGCAAGGGCGAACCCGAACTCGCTCGCCTGATCGCGACAATCCCCAACCCCGGCCTTTTCGTCCTCGACTACGAGGCCAACGCCATGGGCATCGACCCCTTCCGCCGCACCTTCCCGGAATTCCTGCGCATCCTGCGCAGCGCCCACCCAGCCGTCCCGATCCTGGCCGTCTCGAAGATCCCCTATGCCACCGAGGCCTTCCACCCCAGTGCCATCGCCGCCCGCCTCACCAGTCGCGATTTTCAGCGCCAGACCATCGAGAACCTGCGTACCGCAGGCGACGCCAACGCCCACTTCTTCGATGGCTCGGACCTCCTGGGCGACAGCTGGGACGAATGCACGGTCGACAGCGTCCATCCCAACGACCTGGGCTTCTCTCGCATGGCCGCCAGCCTCGCGCCGGTGATCAAGGCCATCCTGAAGCTGACGTAATAAATAACCGGATGGTCCGAGATAAAGCCAGCCCAGCACCAAAGCCGGTCCCGTGCCTTTGTTGCCGTGGGTACCCGACGGCGCTGATGGCAACGGCCGGCCCGTTCTTGCACGAACCCTCACCGACTCCTGGCCCTGGTTGTCCCATTGGCTTACAATCGGGACCGCGTTCATGGAGTGGCCGTAAACACCGACGGGATGGCATGATTGCCCGAACATTACACATTCTTATTACGCTGATCGCCCTGCCCGCCTGGCTGCTCGGCCTGCTGCTGCCGCTGGTCTGGCTGGCATACCGCACCACCACGTACCTCCTGGCACGCGCCCCCGCCGACCCCGGCCCCTCCCTCGGATCCGTCTGGCAACTGAAACTCCACGCCTCCTCCCTGCTGCTGATCCTCCTGGCCAGCCTCATTGCCCTGCTGCTGGCAACTCTCGCCGCCTATGCCTTCGCCCGCCTCGGTCGCACGGTCGTCATCTGGTCCGCCGCCGCCGTGCTGATCGTGCCCCCGATGGTCTACGGCTACCTCTGGTACCTGACCGTCGGCCGCAACATGCCCCTGCCCGGCCTGCCCAGCCCTCTCAATCTTGGCATCGCCAACCTGCCGTTCCTCGCCTTGGCCGCCTGGTCGATCGGCCTGTGGCTCTGGCCCATCCCCGCCCTGCTGCTGGCCGCCGGCTGGCACTGGACAGGCCACCCCGCCTGGCTGCTCGCCCGCCTCGATACCTCCGATGGACGCGCGTTCCTTCGGGCCGCCCTGCCCGCCATGCGGCCCTACCTGCTGGCGAGCCTGGCGATCGGCATGCTCCTGGCTGCCCAGGAATACGCCGTACCGGCACTCTTTAGCGTCCAGGTCTGGCAGACCCAGTGGCTCGCCCTCGCCCAGGCCGGCGTGCCCCTCGGCAAACTGACCATCGCCGCCCTCCCCCCCGCCGCCTTGCTGGCCGCCGGCCTCGTCCTGCTCAGCCGGTTCTGGCACACAATCGAATCGCAGGGCCAGATCGACCTCGGCATCGCCCTGACCCCGCGCCGCTCCAGGATCTTCGCATCCGCCATGCTCGCCGGCCTGCTTGTGCTGACCGCCGTCCTGCCGATGATCGGCGCCGTGGTTACCATGCCCAAGGGGCTGCACTTCGCCCCGCGCCGCTTCGCCCCCGAACTCACCGACACGCCCATCCTGATGGCGCTGGTCGCCACCGTCGCCGTCGCGGCGGCCCTGACAGGCCAGCTCCGCCCCCGTCGCTGGCTCTTCGTCCTCGCCGCCGCCGCCTGGACATTGCCGCTGGGCCTGCTCGCCGAAGCCGCCCGCCAGGCCCAACTCGCCCTGCTGGCTGGCCTCCCCCAAACCCTCCGCCACGCCCCGCTCGACTGGGGCCGTATCAACGAAGCCTTCGACCTGCTGATGTGGATCTCCGTCCTGGCCGGCCGGACCCTGCCGATCGTCTGGCTGATCCTGGCCCTGGTCGCCCGCTCCCTCCCGGCCAGCCTGACCGAACAGGCCGCCATCGACGGGGCTTCCCGCGCTCAAACCCTCCAGAAGATCCTGCTGCCGATCCTCACCCCCGCCCTCGCCGCCGGCTGGCTGGTCTGCGCATTGCTGTCCGCCACAGAGACCTCCGCCGCGATCATGCTCCGCCCGCCCGGTTTCGACGCCCTCTCGGTCAGCCTGCTCAACCAGATGCACTACGGCCGCGATGCCGACGTCGTCGCCATGTGCCTTCTGCTGATGCTCGCCGCCGCCCTGACCGCCGCAGGCGTAGCGGCCGGCCTGCACCACATCGCCGGCAACCGGGATTAACCTTGTATTTGCGAGCCGGCTGATTAAGATGTCCGTACCGCCGGCGACGCCTGCAGACGCGCAGACGCGCAGACGCGCAGACGCGTAAGTGCTGGCGGTGCGGGAAGATAGTCGGTCGCACCCGGCGATCCCTCAACATGACAAGCAACCGCGCCGAGATCCATCTTCGCAACCCCGCCGGCTGGTTCCCCCGGCCGTGCACGCCCCTGCCTCGTTTGCTCCTGCTGACTTGTGCATTTGTCCTCGCCGGTATCCACCTGCTGACCGGCTGCGGAACCCAATCCCAGGCCGCCCGCGATGCCCGCACTGTCGCCACCACCTTCGGCCAGCAAGGCCTCTCCGACGGCCAGTTCTTCTACCCCCGCGCCATCGCCGTCACCCCCCAAGGCCGCACCTTCATCGCCGACAAGACCGGCCGCATCCAGCGATTCAGCGCAACGGGCCATGTGGAAAAGGTTTGGAAGACCCCCGAGAACAAGGCCGGCATGCCCGTCGGCATGGGCCTCGCCCCGGACGGACGCCTTTTCGTCGCCGATACCCACTACAACCGCGTCCTTGTCTACGACCAGGACGGCCAGCTGCTGAACCAGTTCGGCAAGCCCGGTCGCGGTCCCGGCCAGTTCGAGATGCCCACCGACGTCGCCATCGACCGCGACGGCCTCATCTACGTCAGCGAGACCGGCGGCAACGACCGAATCAGTAAGTTCGACGCCCACTTCAACTATATAAAGAGCTTCGGCGGCCCCGAGGACGGCGACGCCGCGACCAGCCGCCCGGTCGGGATGACCATCGACCCCGACAACACCCTCTGGGTAGCCGACGCGGTGAACCACCGCCTGCTGCACTTCTCGCTCGACGGCCAACTCCTGGGCCGGATCGGATCGATCGGCAGCGAGCCGGGCCAGTTCCGCTACCCCTACGACACGGCCCTGCTGCCTGACGGCACGCTCGTCGTCGCGGAGTTCGGCAACAGCCGCCTGCAGCAGGTCAGCCGCGACGGCAAGAGCCTGCGAACCTGGGGCCAGGGCGGCTGGCAGGTCGGGCAACTCGGATATCCCTGGGGCGTCGCGGTAGCCAAGGGCCAGGTCTATGCGGTAGACTCCGGCAACAACCGCGTGCAGGTCATTGACTGGTAAGGAGGCCGTACCACGCTAGCCTTGCGGGTCTGGGCGGAGAATCCCGAATGGCTCCTTCTGCTGCTGGCGGTGCCGGTGGTGGTGGGCCTGCCACTTTACGTCCGCAGCCTGTCCGGCCTGTCTGGCGGCCGCCGCTGGACCGCCCTGATCACCCGCAGCCTGGTAATGACCCTCCTGATCCTCTGCCTGGCGGGCCTGCAGTGGACCCAGACCAGCAAGTCCGTCTCGGTGGTCTACCTCCTGGACCGCTCCGACAGCGTCCCCGAAAACCTCAAAGCGGCCCAGCAAGAGTTCATCCACCAGACGAAAAAGAAGATGAAGGCCGATGAGGACCGCGCGGGCGTGATCACCTTCGCCGGCCAGAGCGTCGTCGAGCAGACCCCCATCCAGGGCGATTACATCCCGCCGATCGGCAAGAGCCAGGTCAAACCCGAACAGACCAACCTCGCCGATGCCATCCGCTTGGCCGCCGCCGTCTTCCCCCCCGATACCGCCAAACGCATCGTCGTCCTCTCCGACGGCAACGAGACCACCGGCGACGCCCTGGCCGAGGCCCGCCGCGTCGCCGCCGCCGATATCGGCATCGACGTCGTGCCCCTGGACTACGGCTACAATCACGAGGTCCAGGTAACCAACCTCTGGACCCCGCCGACCGCCCGCGTCGGTGACGAAATCCCCCTGAAGATCTCCCTGTTCAGCCAGGCCCCCGCCGAGGGCGACCTGGTCCTCTCGGACAACGGCCGGCCCATCGTGCTCGACCCCGAGACCGGCCGCGACTCGATCCACGTCAGCCTCCAGCCCGGCAAGAACGCCCTCGTCCACCGCTTGAGGATGGATCCCGGTGGCGCGGACTTCCACCGCTTCCAAGTCCAGTTCGTCCCCAGCCGCAAACTCGACGACAGCATTCCCCAGAACAACAGGGCCAGCGCCTTTACCGTCGTCGCCGGCAAGGGCAAGGTGCTGATAGTCAGCACCTCGGACGAGGACGACGCCCGCTTCGTCCAAGCCCTCCAGGAAGAGAACATCGACGTCGAGGTCTGCCACGCCGAGGACATCCCGACCGACCTGGCACAGTACCAGCCGTACTCCGCCGTCGTGCTCAGCAACGTCCCGGCCGACATGGTCCCCCGCCCGCTCCAGGACTCGTTGGCCTCCTACGTCAAGGACCTCGGCGGCGGCCTGATCATGCTGGGCGGCAACCAGGCGTTCGGCGCAGGCGGCTGGATCGGCTCGCCGATCGAGAAAATCATGCCGGTGGACTTCGAGGTCAAATCCAAGCGGCAGGTCCCCCGCGGCGCGCTGGCGATGGTCATGCACAGCACCGAAATGCCCCAGGGCAACGGCTGGGGCATCCGCATCGCCCAGGCGGCCGTCGACGCCCTCAGCCGGCTCGACTACGTCGGCGTGAACGCCTTCGACTCGGGGCTCGGCCAGTCCAACTGGGTCGTCCCCATGCAGCTCGCCCAGAACAAGGACGCGATTAAGAGAAGCCTCGACAAGATGTCCATGGGCGACATGCCTGACTTCAACTCCAGCATCCAGATGGCGGTGACCGCCCTCAACCAGACCGACGCCGCCCAGCGCCACATGATCGTCATCAGCGATGGCGACCCGGCCCCCCCCTCGACCGGCGTGATCGCCCAACTCAAACGCAGCCGCATCACCGTCTCGACCGTCGGCATCGGCATGGGCTACCATGTGGTCTCGGCCACGCTCGAAAAGATCGCCAAGGACACAGGCGGCCGGTTCTACCTGCCCAACGACCCCAACAAGCTCCCGCAGATCTTCATCAAGGAGGCCCGCACGATCACCCGGGCCCTGATCAACGAGAAGCCCTTCAATGTCCTGGTGCAATCGACGACGGGCCTGGCCAAGGGCCTCTCCGAACGCGCAATCCCACAGCTCGAAGGCATGGTGCTGACCACGCCCAAACCGCTGATCGAAATGCCGCTGGCGGCCAAAACCGACACCGGTAGCGACCCGCTGCTGGCCAACTGGCAGGTCGGCCTCGGTCGCAGCGTCGCCTTCACCAGCGGCATGTGGCGCCGCTGGGGCCCCCAATGGCTCGATTGGGAAAAGTTCAAGCCGCTCTGGTCCCAGACCGTCCGCTGGTCGATGCGCAAGAGCGGTTCGACCGACCTGGACATCCAGACCACGATCGAAGAGGGTCGCGGCAAACTCGTCATCGACGCCGTCGACAAGACCGCCGGTTATCTCAATTTTCTGGAGTTCCAGGGCCGCGTCATCGACCCCGCTCTCAATAGCAAGTCCTTGCAGATCGTCCAGACCGGCCCGGGCCACTATGAGGCGACCTTCGAAACTGGCGCTCCCGGTGCCTACATCATGGGCTTTGCCTACCGCAAGGGCGGCGAGGGCGAATGGCAGACCGTCCAGACGGGCATCGCCTCGTCCTACTCGCCCGAGTACGCCCAACTACAGGGCAACCCGAGCTTCCTCGCCCGGGTCGCCGAGACCGGCCATGGCCTGGTCCTGCCGCTGGAAACCGACAAGATGTCCAACGTGAACGTCTTCCGGCGCGACCTGCCCGAGGCCGTGATGCGCGAGCCGGCCTGGCCGACGTTCCTGGCGGTCGCCCTGGCCCTGTTCCTGTTCGACGTCGCCGTCCGCCGCATCGCAATCGACCCGCGGGCCGTCGCCGCCGGCGCCCGCGGCTGGATCGGCGACCTGGCGGGCCGCTGGCGCGGCACATCCGACAAGGAATCGATCGGCTCGCTCAAGCGGCGCCGCGAGCAGGTCCAGGAGCAGTGGCGCCAGCGGCTCAAACAGACCGCGCCCGACGCCGGCCTGCCCCAGGGGCCCCGCAAGACATACGAACCGGGCGCAACCCCGGCCGACGCCGCCTCGCAGGACGATTTCGTCGAGTCGCTGGGCGCCAGCCGCAAGGGCGACGGCAAACCGGCCGCCCTGAATCGCGACGCCGACGACGAGGGCGGCGCGACCGGTCGTCTGCTCCAGGCCAAACGCCGCGCGCAGCAAAAGATGGAAGACGACGCCAAAGACGAAGGGTAACAGTACCGAACAATAACCTACGGTGGGCCCTTGCCCACCAATTGCCGTTTGGAGATGGAACATGGCCCGTGAAATTCCCGAACAGGTCAAGCAAGCAGCCGACCGCTTCCGCAACCAGTTCGAGGGGCTCCGCCGCGAGATCCACAAGGTCATCGTCGGCCAGCCCGACATCGTCGAAGGCGTGCTGGTCTGCCTGTTCACCGGCGGCCACACCCTGCTCGAAGGCGTCCCCGGCCTGGGCAAGACCCTGCTCGTACGCACGCTCGCCGAGTCGATGCAACTGGATTTCAGCCGCATCCAGTTCACCCCCGACCTGATGCCGGCCGACATCATCGGCACCAACATCATCGTCGAGGACCCCGCCACCGGGCGCAAGGAGTTCCGCTTCGAACGCGGGCCGCTCTTCGCGCAGATCGTGCTCGCCGATGAAATCAACCGCGCCACACCCAAGACCCAGTCGGCCCTGCTGGAAGCCATGCAGGAAAAACAGATCTCCGTCGCCCGGCAGCGGTTCCAGCTCAAGCCCCCGTTCTTCGTCATGGCCACCCAAAATCCCATCGAGCAGGAAGGCACCTACCCGCTGCCCGAGGCCCAGATCGACCGGTTCTTCTTTAAGCTGATCGTACAGTACTCGGGCCGCCAGGAACTCAACGAGATCCTCAACCGCACCACCGCCGGCAAGAACCCGACGGTCCAGCCCGTAATGACAGGCGAGGAGATCCTCGCCTCGCAGCAGCTCGTCCGCAACGTCGCGATGGCCCCCCACGTGCAGGACTACGCGATCCGGCTGACGCTCGCCTCGCACCCCAATAGCGAGTTCGCCACCCAAACCGTCAACAAGTACGTCCGCTGGGGCTCCAGCCCTCGCGGCGCGCAGGCCGTGGTCCTCGCCGCCAAGGTCTACGCCCTGATGGACGGCCGCTTCAACGTCGGCTTCGACGACATCCGCAAGGCCGCCACCCCCGCCCTGCGCCACCGCATGCTGCTGAACTTCGAGGGCGAGGCCGAGGGCATCGTCACCGACACGATCGTCAAGGACATCCTCGAGCAGCTGCCCACCGGCGTGCCGATGGCCGCCGCCGGCAAGTGACCAGGACAGGCGGACGACGCAAACCTCGATCTGATTGGATGGGTCCCAGATGGATGTAGCGCGACCGACAAACTCGAAATCTCCGCCCCTGCTCGACCCCGCCTTCATGCGCCGGCTCGAGCAGCTCCAGATCGTCTCGCGCAAAATCTTCGCCGGCAAGTTCAAGGGCGAACGACTCAGCCGTCGCAAGGGCCAAAGCGCCGAGTTCGCCGACTACAAGAACTACACCGTCGGCGACGACCTGCGATTCCTCGACTGGTCCATCTACGCCCGGCTGGACAAGCTCTTCATCAAACTCTTCCGCGAGGAGGAGGACCTCGACGTCACCCTCCTGATCGACTGCTCCACCAGCATGGACTGGGGCGAGCCCAACAAGTTCTGGTATGGCCGGCGCCTCGCCGCCGCGATGGCCTATATCGCCCTGGGCAACTTCGACCGCGTGAACCTCTACGGCCTGTCCGACAGTATCAAGAGTTCGGTCTCCGGCCTTCGCGGCCGCAACCAGATGCACCGCATCCTGGGGTTCCTCAATGGCATCAGCGCCCTGGGCCGCAGCAACCTCGGCGAGGCCTGCCGCCGCTTCGCCATCCAGCACCGCCGCAAGGGCGTCGTGATCATCATCAGCGACTTCTACGACAAGAGCGGCTACGAGGAGCCCATCCGCTACCTGCTGGCCAGCGGCGCGGACATCTACGCCCTGCAGATCCTCTCGCCCTGGGAACTTCAGCCCGAACTGGCCGGCGACCTGAAACTCATCGACATCGAAGACGGCGACGCCGCCGAAGTGACCGTGACTAGCGCCCTGCTGGCCTCCTACAAGAAGACTCTCAATAACTTCTGCCAGTCGCTGCACGACTACTGCACCGCCCGCGGGATCACCTACCTCCTAACGGGTACGGATGTCCCAGCCGAGCGCCTGATCCTGAACTACCTCCGCTCCCGCGGCCTCGTCCGGTAAGGGCAAACACGCCCACTCCCTTGCCGGCCATGCTGCCACTGGGTATCGTGCAGGCCGCTATTCGGACCTCGCTTTGCGCCCGCTCGGCAATGCGGCATCAGGCAAGACCAGGGAAGGACATGGGTGGCAGCGTCATGTTGAGACGCCTTTCGCAACGCCTGCTGGCGAGATTCTCCCGCGTGACCTCGCCCGGCAGACAGTACGTACCACAGCTCGATGGGCTCCGCTTCATCGCGCTCATATGGGTGATCGCGTTCCACGTCGCCGGCTACGTCCTCACACAGACCGGCCACGCCTCGGACGCCTCCCGCGGCAATCCGCTGATCGCCTTCTTCGACGCAGGCCACGTCGGCGTCGACCTGTTCTTCGTGATCAGCGGATTCATCCTGGCACTGCCCTTTGCCCGGCAGTATCTGAAGGCGGCCAACCCCGTCAGCCTGAAAGCCTATTTCATCCGCCGACTCACCAGGCTCGAGCCGCCCTACATCGTGCATCTGATGGCCACGTTTTCCCTGTGGGCATGCCTTGGCGGCTTCCTGGCTGCTGCACCGTTCGCTTCGCAGCAATATGTGCCCTCGCACCTGCTGGCCAGCCTCGTCTACGCGCATCAGTTCATCTATCAAACCCTGCCGTTTCCGAACCTGGTCCTCTGGTCGCTGGAGATCGAGGTCCAGTTCTACATCCTCGCCCCCCTGCTGGCCCTGGTCTTCACCATCGCCAGCCCGACGTTTCGCAGGCTGGTCATCGTAGCCGCCATATTGGCCTTCTCCGGGATCGCCCTTGCCGGCCGCGAGGTCTTCCTGGTGCCCCATTCGCTGCTGGGATCTCTCCAGCAGTTCCTGGCCGGGTTCCTCCTGGCCGACCTTTACGTGACGCGGTGGAAGACCCATGCAGCCGGCAGCTATCTCTGGGACCTGCTGTCGCTGGCCGGCTGGATGGGCATCGTCTTCAGCGATCGCCTGGGCCTGGCCCGGACCCCCATTCTGCCCTGGCTGATCTTCTTGGCCTACGTCGGGGTGCTCCGCGGGGTCGTACTGAACCGAATTCTGGGGAACCCCTGGATCGCTACGGTCGGCGGGATGTGCTACACGATCTACATGTACCACGGCTGGCTGATCCTGGCCGTCGGCAAGACAACGATGTACGTGCAGACCGGACTGCTCTGGGTCGATGTGGCCATCCAATTCGCCATTCTGTCAACCATCATCCTGATCGTATGCTCGGTGCTGTTCCTGCTGTTCGAGCGCCCGTTCATGCAGCCGGACTGGCACAAGCGAGCCTGGGCGACCCTCTTCCCGCCCCGACCCCTGCCCGAGGTCGAAACGCCTTGACCGGCCGACACCGTTCGGCCGCACTACGCCGCGACCTGGATGTTCTCGCTCCCGGCTGTTGACAAAGCCCCCGCCCGGCGGTTACCAAGATAGCATCCGGACTGACTTCCTGACCCCTGGTCTCGAATGCCGGATGGAAGGCGGAATACACCCATGCAATTCCTCTCCCCCTGGTACATCCCGGCCTTAGCGGCCGTGCTCACCATCCCCCCGCTGGTGATCATGTACTTCCTCCGCCTTCGCCGCCACGAAACCCCCGTGCCCACGACCTACCTGTGGCGCAAGGTGATCGAGGACCTGCAGGTCAACCAGCCGTTCCAGAAACTCCGCAAGAATCTGCTCCTGCTGCTGCAACTGCTGGTCCTGTTCGCAGCGATCTTCGCCTTGGCCAAGCCCATCCACAAAATCGCCATGAGCCAGAACGAGCGGGTCGTGCTCCTGATCGACCGCTCCGCCAGCATGACCGTCCGCCAGGGCCGTGACAGTCGCTTGGACCAGGCCAAGCAGCAGGCCCAGGCCCTGCTTCGCGGCCTGCGCCGCAGCCAGAAGGCCATGCTCGTCTCCTTCGCCGACACCGCCGAGGTCCTCTGCCCTTTCACCGCCGACAAGAGCATGCTCGCCGAACGCATCCGCTCCATCCAGCCCTCCGACCGCACCACCCGCCTCGAGGAGGCTGTCCGCCTCGCCAAGGCCTATGGCACCACCCTGGCCGGCCCCGAGGGCGAAGGCGTCCGCGGCATCATGGCCAGCACCGAGCCGCCCGCCAAGGCCATCGTCTTCTCCGACGGCGCGATCAGCGACGCCCAGGATGTCTCCGTAGGCCGGCTCAACCTCGAGTACGTCAAGGTCGGCCAGTCCGACAACAACGTCGGCATCACCGCCATCGAGGCCCGCCGCGAATACGCCAACCCCGCGCAGATCCAGCTGTTCCTGCGGGTACAGAACTTCTCGCCGAAGGAGTCCGCCCACACCGGCATCTCCATCTACATCAACGACACCCTCGCCGCCGCCAAGGACCTGGACCTCCCCCCGACACCACCGCCCCCCAGCGACGCCACTGCCCAGGCCGGTTCCGCCGCCACCAGCCAGCAGGCCGAGCGCATGAACAGTTCGCAAACCGTCGCCTTCGACCTGACCAGCACCGATGCCGTCATCATCGAGGCCCGTCTCCAGGCCGAAGATGCCTTACGGGCCGACAACATCGCCCGCGTCTGCCTCGGACCGGCCAAACAGTCCCGCGTGCTGCTGGTCACCGCCGGCAACATGTTCCTGGAAAAGGTCCTGGCCGGCCTGCCCCTGCGCCAGGTCGCCCACATGAAGCCCCAGGAGTACGAGAAGGCAGGCGACAAGGCCGCCGGCTTCGACGTGACCATCTTCGATGCCTGCGCCCCCGCCAACGACCCCGGCAACGGCAACTTCATCTTCTTCGCCGCCGCGCCGAAATTGCCGGACTTCGCGATCCAGGTCCCGCCCAAGGACGCCCCAGCCGATGACACCTGGCGCGGAACGGTCGTTGACTTCGACACGATGCACCCGATGATGCGGCACGTCTCGGTCGATGAGATCCTCGTCGCCCGCTGGGCGAAACTCTCGCTTCCCAAAGGCGCCAGCGTCCTGCTGGAAACCGACAAGGGCCCCGGCATCGCCTACGTCCCCCAGACCCGCCGGCAGATCGTGCTGGTCGCCTTCCGCCTGACCGACTCGGTCTGGCCGCTCCAGGTCGGCTTCCCGGTCTTCATGTACAACACGATCCGCTACATGACCGGCTCCGCCATGCAGGCGGAGCGCTCCCTCCAACCGGGCGAGGTCATCGACATCACCGCCCCCAAGGACCTCAAGACCCTCACCGTCATCCAGCCCAACCGCGCCAGCTACAAGGTCGATACAGCCGGCCAGGGCCAAGGCCGCTTCGGCGCCACCGAGCAGACCGGGCTCTACCACGTCGAGCCCCGGACCGCCGGCGTCTCCCCGCAGGTCTTCGCGGTCAATCTGGCCAATGCCAACGAGTCCGACATCGTCCCCCGGGAGATCCTCCAGGTAGGCGGCGAGACGGTGGCCATCCAGGAAAACCTCCAGGGCGCCAACCAGCCCATCTGGCCCTACGCCATCCTGGCCGCCCTGGCGGTCCTCTGCCTGGAGTGGTACGTCTACAACCGCCGAGTTATGGTCTAACGCTTCTCGGACCCATTCCCCGCAACCGACAGCCCGCGCCCGGCACGCCGGTGGCCGCTGCCTCAGCACTCAGGACTGGACTCTTTCCGCTGGCAGCCAGGTCCGTACCCGGCTACAATGGCTGATTCAGAATAAGGGCTTCAGGAGCTGCGCATCATGCCGCTGCTGCGGACGTTTGATAGCCGGAATGAATCGATCGACGCCATCGCACGCAACGTGCGGGCGCTCACCCGCTTTGACGTGCTCGAAGCCGAGAGCGGCCCCGCCGGTTCCACTGTGCGTGAAGTAATCGCCCAGGTCCGCGCCCGCGGCGACGCCGCCCTCTGCGAATACACCAAACGTTTCGATAACACCGATCTCACCCCCGAGCAGTTCCGCGTACCCGCCGACCGCCTGGCTCAGGCCGCTCACGATCTCGATCCGGCCCTCAAGCAGGCAATCCAAAAGGCCATCGACAACGTCCGCAGCTACCAGGAGCGAATCCTCCTGCGCACCCCGCCTGCGTGCGACCGCCCCGGCGTCCGCCTGGAACTGCAGTTCTGGCCGATCCAGCGCGTCGGCGTGTACGTCCCCGCCGGCAGCGCGCCCCTGCCCAGCACCGTCATCCACTGCGCCGTCCCCGCCCAGGCCGCCGGCGTGCCCCACATCACACTGGCCAGCCCGCCACGCACCAGCGGCGACATCGACCCGACGATCCTGGCGACCGCCCACATGCTCGGCATCCAGGAGGTCTACCGCCTCGGCGGCGCCCAGGCGATCGCAGGCCTGGCCCTGGGCACCCCCACCATACGGCCGGTCGATAAGATCGTCGGCCCCGGCAACATTTACGCGCAACTGGCTAAGAAGATGCTCTACGGCGTGGTCGATATCGACGGCTTCGCCGGCCCCAGCGAGGTCCTGGTCATCGCCGATGCAGCCGCCAAACCCGCCTTCATCGCCGCCGACCTGCTCGCCCAGGCCGAGCACAACCCCGGCCAGGCCGTCCTCGTCACCCCCGCGCACAACCTCCTGCCACAGGTCGAGGCCGCCCTCGAACACCATCTGGCGACCCTCGCAACCGCCCAGGGCGCCCGTAAGTGCCTGCACCGATTCGCCGCCGCCGTACTGGTCCGCGACCTGAACGAGGCCGCCGCCTTCGCCCAGGCATACGCCCCCGAACACCTCCAGATCGAAACGGAGCACCCCCGGCAGGTCGCCGAGCAGATCCAATCCGC
>JANYLN010000114.1 GCA_025357795.1 Planctomycetota bacterium | reverse complement strand
GTCACGCGACAAGACGACTGGAAATGCAAAGCCCCCAGATTGTTCGGGTCTGGGGGCTCTCGTGGCGCAGTTCGACCTGCTGGAGCGGTTCAACATCGCCCCGGCCGCACTGCCTGGGGCGAGGTGAGCCTTGCCCGGTAGTCGAATTGCGCCACGAGAGCCCCCAGACCCGAACAATCTGGGGGCTTTGCATTTCCAGTCGTCTTGTCGCGTGACGGGTCTTGATAACCTGATCCGGCAGCAGCGTTCAACGGATGGCAACTGTCGGATGAGCCGCCCCCCGTGCGAGGCCGGTCGTGGCGCCGGATGCATGTCTCGGCATGGATCGGGTGTATAGGCGCAAAACCGGTGCCGGGGCTATGATACGAATAATGCAGCCAGGACGGGAAGACCTGTCCGTTCGGCATTTGCCGCCCGCGATTTTGCGTGCTGCGTCGCTTGAACGGTTCGGGTGCTTAGGTTATCAATGTGCATTGTCTGTAAGAGTTGGATCAAGGGTCCTGGCGAAACGGTTGCAGTACCTTGCGGGGCACATAGGTATGGATGTCAGACTTATCTACATTGGCTCGAACGGCCAGCGACGGGAAGTGCATCTGAATAATGGCATCGTCTCCCTGGGACGCGCGGAAGAGTGCCAGATGCGCATTCCCGCCGATACCGTCTCTCGCCGTCATTGCCAAATCGAGGTCTCCGGCAAAGAGGTTGTGCTAACCGACATGGGCAGCAGCAACGGTACCGTGGTCAACGATCAGAAGGTGGTCGATGATGACGTAGTCCTTAAGGCTGGCGACAAGATTACCGTCGGCCCGGCCACCTTTATCGTGCAGATCGACGGCCAAGGCGTCACCAAACCCGCCAAGCCCGCTCCTGGCAAACCGGCGTCCAAGCCTACGCCGACCATCGTCGATCCGGCTGTCGAAGAAGCCCTCTCCGGCACCAGCATCGCCGACGAGGAGTTCGACCCGTTCAGCATGCTCGAGGAGATGGAACCAGAGGAGGAGGGGGAAGAGGACGATGACATTCCTCCGCAGCCCAAGCAGGCGGTGATCCCGCGCAACAAACCCGAACCATCGGACAAGAAGGGCCCCGGTGGCGGCCCGCTTGAGAAGGCCCCCGAAAAGCCCGGCGCCAAGCCCAAGGGCAAGGCCTGACCCCCCGCCCCAGGGCAATCGCATGTTGGGCAAGACCATGGTCCTGCAACAGCGCAGGACCATGCCATCCAATGCTGGCGCTATCAGGAACGCGGATGGCACATCGGCCATTGCCGCCGAGATGCGGCCGTCGTATCCAGCCACGGCATCCGTTGCAGACGTCCGATGCCCGGGGGGCCGCCGTCAGCCAACTGGGCTCGGACGCGCAGGCCGCCATCGTCCATGTTTCCCGGCTGCCGAACGGTCTGCTGGACCGATGACGAGGGCTTACTGGCCCGGCAGGCTCAGGTAGTGCTGGTAGCACTCGGGGCAGAGCAATGCCAGGGTGCTGGTCATCTGCTGGTTGCAGCCGACGGGGGCTGTTGCTGCCAGGAACGTCACGCCGGACAGGCACAGTGCCATCAGAGTGCGCTTCATAGAGTTCTCCAGGTAGAAAGCTCGCGGGTATATCCTTACCGTCCCATTCCTATCGACATTGTTCGTGCGTGTGCTGCAAGGGATCCGCGGACCGGGCCTGCGTGCCCCAAGGGCCAGGTGGCGGACCTTTGCCGGCTGGCTATTGCCCCTTCGTTAGTGTGGCGGCGCCGTTGTCGATGATCACGTTCGCTACCAGGAAGTTCAGGTCCGTGGTCAGTTGGCCGGTGACGACGGTCATGTCCGGGTTGAGCGTGCCGCTGAAGTGAAGCGTTCCGATCAGCAGTATGTTGACATCCAGGGAGACCTGGTCGCCATCGACAGTGGTGTTGGAGAGGGGGTTGTTCCGCACCAGGTCAACGTTGCCAGCCGCCTTGATCGAGATTTGCTGAAGATTGCCGCGGGCATCGAAGACCAGCGTGGTCGGCCCCAGCAGGCCCTGGGTCGCGGTGGCCAGGGTCCAGGTGCCTGCCAGCACGGCCTGGGGGGGTGGCACGAGGGATGTACAGCCGGCGAGCAGGCCGATTGGAAGCAGCAGCAACACGCTCCAGCGGGGCAGGCTTTGCATGCGTAGACTCCGGGGTACAAACAACGGATTGAGTATCAACGGCATCCGTACAATGCATTCCGGTCGAAATAGCGCCTCCTTTCAGGCGGGTGCTGCAAACGGCTCGACGTACCGGGTACCGCGCTACCGGATCAGCTTGCGGGCAAACGACACCGTGAACACCGACATCAGGACCAGGCCCGTCAGACCCTCCAGGCCGGCCGGTATGCGTAGCCAGCTCAGGGGAGCATAGTCGCCATAGCCGATGGTCGTGAAGGTGATTACGGAAAAGTAGAGGGCGTTGAAATTGCCGTCGAAGTTGCGGACGGTCGCGTGGCTGGCGAGGGGCCAGTACCAGGCCGCGAACAGCAGGATCGCGGCGATGCCCGTCAGGAGGATGCGGCGGGTGAAGATGCCGTAGCCGAGGCACCACTTGTAGATCGCCCAGTCGAGGAAGCGCCAGATCGGGTGGCCCCGCGTGCCGCGCCGGAGCAGGTCCTTGTACTTGTAGTGGCAGCGATCCTCTTCCCTCTCGCGGCCGGGCAAGGTGCGGAAGTTGTCTCGCAGCATGTTGTACTGCTCGGCCGCACCGAGGAGCTTGGCGGGGTCATCCGAATCCTCGCCGTCGATCAGGCGCATGCTGGGCCAGCGTTGCTGCAGCCGCTCGTGCAGGCGCATGGCGCGGCGGAGGAGGAAGCGTTGGCCCGGGCCGTGGCGCCCGCCGAAGAGCCACCAGAGGCCAGGCCGCTGGTAAAGGCCAATCTGCTGGATCGTGAGCAGGATCTGGGCTCCGGGGCGCAGATGCACGTTGCAGAGGTTCAGCCGGGCGCCGCTCTCGAAGGTCGCCCCGCGGAAGTTCAGCAGGTCGTCGAAGGTGGACCCGCGGAACGTGGCAGCCCGGCGGAAGCCGGCCATGCAGAAGGTTGCGGTCTGGCTGAAGCGGACCTCGTGGAAGTTGGCCCCGCCACGGAAGCGCGCGAAGTCGAACGGCACGATCTGCTCGAAGCGGGTCCGCTCGAAGTCGGCCTCCTGGTCGAACTGCGCACCCTGGAAGCTGGTGCCGCCGGCAAAGGTCGTACCGGTGAACCGCGCCCGCCCCTGGAACTGTGCCGAGGCGAAGATGGCGTCTTGGCGGAAGGTGGAGTTGCCGATCTCGACGAAGCGGGCGAACGTGGTGTAGGCGAAGCTGGCCGGCTGGAGGAAGACCACGGATCGCAGTTCGATCGCCACGGGCACGAGCAGGCCCGCGCACTCGGCGGCGTGGATGCGGCCGTTGGCGCAGCGGAGGGTAGCAGCCTGGGGGAGTTGGGCCAGGGCCTCGAGGATCGCCCGGAGGTCGGCGATTTCGACGTTCTGGAGGACCTGGCCCTGGCGGGTCATCTCCACGGCCTGCTCGATGGAGATCAGGCGGAGAGAGTTGTCGCTGGATAATGTCGGGAACGTGGCACTCATGCGCGCTACGCCTGTTGGTTCGCCGGCCGGGGTCTGAAGGGACTCCGCGTCCAAAATCGGCCCCAGCGTCAAGGCACATGGTACCGGGTCGGTGGCTCTGTTGCCAAGACGCGTTGCGGAATCGGCCGGTGAGCGGATCGACCCTAGGGTGCTGTATGCCTTGACCTTCGGCTGTGACGGGGGAAGAATCTGACGACACGATTTCAGAATGTTGTACTCCGGGGGTTGCGGCTTGCCGCAGGCCTGGACTATTACGCCAGAGGAACGATGCTATGCACAGCGCTACAGGGCTCCTTGTCAGGATAGGACTCACGACACTACTTGCAACGTGCGTATTCACAGCGGGTTGCGCGCAGCCCAAGCCGGCCGTGCGTTTTGTGCACGCCGCGCCGCGGGCCGGGGCGGTGGACGTGTACGTCAGTGGGGAGCCAGCCCCGGCATTTCGCAATGTGCGGTACGGCGAGACGACGGGGTACAAACCGGTCGGGGCCGGAACGCACCGGATCGAGGTTCGGCCGTCGGGTGCGCCCTATAGCGCTGTGCCGGCGTTTGTGACCGAAACCAGGAGATACGACCATCGGAAGCGTTACACAGCCATTGGCGCGGGCCTGTTTGAGACGAGCAATCCAGAGGCGCGCTTCCGGGTGCTGAACTACCTGGAGGAGTTCGGCGGCAGTGTGTCGGGCCGCGAGAGAGTCCGCTTCGTTCACGCCTCGGCGGACGTGCCGCCTGTCGATGTGCGTCTTGCGCAGCGGGACGTCAAGGAGGTCAACGACCTGAAACGGTTCCAGGCGAGCGGGGCGGGCGGGGAACTCGTGCCAGCCGATGAGTCTCTGATGTTCACTTACCTGACCGCCGAGTCGCACCAGACCATCGCGACTTTCACTACCTCGCCGGTGTCGCCGCGGACGGAGTGGTTCGCGGTCCTTGCGGGGCTGGCCAATGAGCCCCCTGGCTCGCCGTATGCCCTGACGTTGCTGATGGTCGGGCCCAGTGGGGGCGTGGTCGGAGCGGCGGCGCCCATAGTGGCCGGCTTGGTCGCGCCCGTTGTTTCGGTTACTCCTCCGCCCCCGCCGGTGATGTACTTGCTGAACGGTTCGGCGGATGCCCCGGCGCTGGACATCTACATGGGCAGCACGCCGGTGGCGAGCAACCTGGTGTTTGGCGGCCTGGTGGGTTCTATCCAGGTTCCCGGGGGTGTGCAGGCGCTGGATCTGTTCGTCCACACCGAAGGCGGCGGGCGACCCGGGGCCACTCCGCTGGCGACGCTACGGACGACGGATCTTGTAAGCGGGCAGCAGTACCTGGCCGTAATCGCCGGCAACCTCACGCCGCGGGTCGCCCAGCCGCCGCTGCAGTTGGTCGTGTATGCGAGCGCCTTCAGCACGAGCCGCACGCCAGTGCTGCGGCTGGTCAACGCGCTGGTGGGCGCTCCGCCGCTGCAGACCGGGGTGGTGCAGAATGGTTCGTTCCTGACTCCGGGGTCGATCGGGCCGGTAGCCTTCGCCGGGGCCTCGCAAGCAGCGGGCAGCGCTTTTCCCGTCGGGCCGGTCCAGGTGGGGTTCGCGCCGGTCGGGGCGGTGTCGCCTGTAGCGACCTTCGTGGTCAACGCAGACCCCGGCATGCAGGCGTTCCTGGTGCCGATCGGGGCGATGAGTCCGGCGTCGGGGGAGCGGCCGCTGCGCCTGGCGGTGGTCAGCGTCACCTCGTCGCCCTGGACGGTTGCGGTCCTCGAGCCGCAGTAGGAGACTGGAATCCGACCGGCGACCGGGTACAACAGCGGCTTGGGCTGGCGAGAAGCGCCAGGAATCGCAGGGCAGATAGCTTACCGAGGTCGCACACTATGGCAATCGCGCATCATGCGGAGCCGTACGTCCAGGAATTTGCCGCCGAGTTTGACGGCTGGCAGGGCCGCATCGAGAACCTCAAGCGGATGGCCGGCGGGGCCACCACGCAAGGCCAGGCCGAGATCGAAGCCGCAGCCCGGCGGATCGAGATGATCCTCAAGGCCACTCGCGGACTGCTCGGCAATTCGGATACGATGACCGCCGAGCAGTGGATGGAGGTCCACCCGAAGATCACCGCCGCGCTGCGGGCCCTGCAGTCGTGCTACAATAACGTCGTAGCGGACTGGCCCTCGCTGTAGGGACGGGCCGGGGCAGGAGGTTGTGCAGGTGCGTGTCGAGGCCGGGAGGGAGCCGCAGGTCGGCCGGAGTCGTGACGTCTTGTAATGCGAATAGGCCGCTTCCGCGTCAGCCGCGGGTGTTGTAATGCCCGCCAATTCTGCTAGGATCGACGGAATTGCACAGCAGCGGTGCAATTGATTGGCTGACAAAGGAGTGAGATGATGAAACGGTTGGCTGTGTTGTTGGCGGCAGTGGCAGTGTTGGCGATGGGAGCGACCTCCGGGATCCAGTGCAACATACCGGACATTGTGGTGGTGGCTCCGTCGTTGAAGGTCGTGACCATCGACTACATCAACGACGCCGATGCGGACGTCGCGGTGACGCTGCTGAGTCTGGGCGACGATAACAAAGACGCGGGTGACCTGCAGGATGACGGCCGGGAGACCTACACGCTGGTCCCCCAGGGGCAGACCCAGACGGTCGTGCTGGACTGCGATGGCGCCGGCTCGGTGATGATCGACAAGGCCAAACTGCTCCTGGTAGCGGATTTTGGTCCCAGCGCCGGTACGGACGCCCTGCACATGGGTGATGACTACGACTGCGGCGACGCGATCACTGTCGAGATGTTCAACAACCCGTCTCTGACGGAGCTGCACCTGGACGTGTTCCGGGACTGATCCAGCCTGACGCATCCTCGCGACAGCGGCAGGTTGTCTTGAAATCGAAGCAAGCCTGGAGAGCGCAACTCTTCATGCTTTCTTGTTTTATAGAATAGGGTAAATCGGCGAGTGGGCTTTCCTTCAGTAGCAGTCTAGGATTGTGTAGATCGATATCCTTTCCAGACAGGGGATTTGCCGCGTCGATGGCTGCGTCCCGTCCATGAACGGGACTGCAATAGGAGGAGGTCCAACCGTGAAACGAATCCTGATGCTGGTGTGCATGGCGTTCATACTTACCATGGCGACCGCGACGAGTGTGCGGTGCCCGTCCAACCCGCCGCCGCCGCCCGTGTCGAATACCATCACCGCCGAGTACATCAACAGCACCGACGCGGATGTGCTGGTGGATCTGCTGGTCAGCAACGATCCGAATATCACGCAGGACGAACTGCTGCTGACAGGCACCCTGTTTCGTGACACGGTCCTGGCCGGGGGGTCTCTCCGGTTCGACCTAAACTGCGCGGATGCCAAGGCGATCATCGTAGACCGGGCTGTACTGCTGATCACGAACGGGCCGGCCGTGGGCAGCACGATCCTGTACCAGGATCCGGACTTCTTCTGCGGCGAGATCGTCAGCTTCGAGTTCACCGCCAATGCGGATGACACCCAGTTGTTCGTGAATGTTGCATTCTTCCCGCAGCCGTAGCAGCGGGGTCAGCAATGACCTGTGCAATGGACCGGGTGGAAAGGCTATTCCGGTCCGCTAACGGAATTACTGGAAGGCCGGCGGGACCGCGCCGACCTTTTTGCTACGCCGCAGATACTGACCTGCCGCATCCGTGCTGGAGCGAGCGGTGTGGGGCGCCGCGCCTCGGGGCTTTATCCCGGCCGAGTGGGGCGATAGAATGCGAGCCTAAATCCAGTCCAGCTTGGAGGCTCGAAATGCTTAAGGAACTTGCAGCGCAGTTTGCCGACCCGTCCTGCCAGTACCGTGGTGCGCCGTTCTGGTCCTGGAACGACAAGATGGAGGGCCAGGAGGTCCGCCGGCAGATCCGCGATTTTCACGCCGCCGGGATCGGCGGGTTTTTCATGCACTCGCGCGGCGGGCTGGAGACGCCGTTCTTGTCCGAGGAGTGGTTCGAGGCCTGCGATGCAGCCATCGACGAGGCCCGCAAACTCGGCATGCTCGCCTGGGCCTATGACGAGGACCGCTGGCCCAGCGGCGCCGCCGGGGGGATCTCCACTGGCCGCTATCCTGAGACGGCCGCGCGGGTCCTCGAGGCTGTGCGGGAGGATGCTTGGCCGGCGCTGCAGGCGGGTGTAGTCGCCTGCTTCCGCCAGGGCAAGAAGGGCTGGGTGTACCGGAAGAACGCTTCCGATGGCACATCGGGTGGCAAGTACCTGGTCTTCCACGAGCACGCCTCCAAGAGTTCCGACTGGTACAACGGCCGGCCCCCCCTGGACGTGCTCGACAAGGACGCCGTCCGCCGGTTCATCGAGATCGCGTACAAGCCGTATGTCGATCGGTACCGGGCCGACCTAGGCAAGGCAATGCCCGGCGTCTTCACCGACGAGCCGAACTTCTTCTGCGGCGGGCAGGGCCAGGCGGAGGCAGGCGGCATCGTGCTGCCCTGGACGCCGACCCTGCTCAAGCGTTTCCATAAGCGTCGCGGCTACGACCTGGCCGAGTACCTGCCGGCGTTGGTGGGCGAGAAACTCGACGCCGACAGGCCCGCCGACGAGATCCGGCACGACTACTGGATGACGATGGGCGAGATGTTCGTCGAGAACTTCTCCGCCCAGATCGGCAAGTATTGCGGCAAGCACGGCATGGCCCTGACGGGGCACTACCTGTGGGAAGAGACGCTCCAGGGTCAGGTGCACGTCAACGGCGCGGTTATGCCGCACTACGTGCATGAGCAGATGCCAGGCGTGGACATCCTGTGCCGCCGGACGACGGAGCTGCTGACCGTCAAGCAGACCGCCAGCGTCGCCCACCAGTGGGGGCGCAACCGGCTGATCAGCGAACTCTACGGCGCGAGCGGCTGGGACCTCTCGCTGCAGGACCAGAAGTGGATCGGTGACTGGCAGTACGCCTTGGGCGTGAACTACCGCTGCCAGCACCTGAGCCTCTATAGCCTGCGGGGCGAGCGCAAGCGCGACTATCCGCCGAGCCATATGCCGCACCAGCCGTGGTGGCCGCAGTACCGTCTGATCGAGGACTACTTCGCGCGGCTCTCGCTGGCGCTGTCGATAGGCGAACCGGTCCGCGAGGTGGCGGTGATCCACCCGGTCCGCAGCGCGTGGGCGGCGCTATCGTTGCCGCACGACGGCAAGAAGGCCGCCGAGTGGCCCGTCGAGGCGAAACTGCAGGAGTTGCTGAGCGACCTCCTGTATGCACAGATCGATCTGGACTTCATCGACGAGACGCTTCTGGAGCAGCACGGCGGCGTGCGCAAGGACGAGCTCTACGTCAACCAGGTTGGCTACAAAATAGTGGTAGTGCCGGAGATGACGCACATGGCGCCCGCGACGGCGGAGGCCCTGCTGCAAGCCGCCCGGCAGGGGGTGACAATCTTCTCCCTGGCCAGCAAGCCTGTAAAGGTGTACCAGGCAGGGGTCGCCGCCAAGACCCTGCAGGGCCTGGAAAAGCGGCTTGACACGCTGCTGAAAGCGAAGAAGGTTTCGCTGGCGTTGCTGTCGGCCAGACTTCGCAAGGCGATGGCGGAACCGGTGACGGTCGCGCCTGCGACCCGGCTGCTATACCAATTGCGGGCGGATGGCGATCAGCGGCTGCTGTTCGTGACCAACCAGCAGGAGCAGCCGGCGGAGATCACGGTGGAAGTAAAGGGCGGGCAGGACCTGCAGCTCTGGTGTACGGAGACGGGCGAGCCGCGGCCTTGGCCGTACGAGCTGACCAAAGACGGCGTGCGGTTTAGCGTGTGGCTCGCCGTGGCCGGCAGCGCCGTGTTCTCGTACCTGTCGGCCAAGCCCGCCGAGGCCCGGCCCGGCGGTATGTCCGAACCGAAGCCCGCGGCCATCGTGGCACTGCCGGACAAGGTCGCGTTTCGGCTGGATCGGCCGAACGCGCTGTACCTGGATCGGGCCTTGCTGGCGGTCGAGGGCACGAACGTCGCGCTGGAAGGCTTTGTCCCGCAGATCGGCCGGCAGGTGCGGGCGATCTTTGGCTATCCCGATACGAGCTATTCCGCCAAGCAGCCCTGGGTCTGGGACCGCAAGCATCCCTCCGGCAAGCAGGTCGTGCTGACGTACAGCTTCGACGTCGAGGAGGTGCCGACCGGTCCGGTATCGCTGGGCGTCGAGCAGCCGCGGCGAAAGAAGATCTCGCTCAATGGTCAGCCCGTTACCGCGCAGCCGGAGGGGTTCTATCTCGACCCGAGCATCCCGGTGGTTGCGCTGTTGGGGCTGAAGGCCGGCCGCAACACGATCGAGATCCGCGAGGACCTGGACCTGGCGTTCGAGGCCGAGGCAATCTACCTGCTGGGCGTGTTCGGTGTGACCGACCGCAAGGTTGGCAGGCTGCCCGAGGCGATGAGTTTGTGTGACTGGACGAAGCAGGGACTCCCGTACTTTGCCGGGCGGGTGACGCTGCTGGTGCCGGTGACGGTCGAGTCCGCTGGGACGTACGAGGTTGAAGTCAGCGCCCAAGGTGTGGCGACGATCGGCGTGGGTGTCGAGGGCCAGCCGATGACGCACCGGGCGTTTGGCCCGTGGCGGTTCCAGGTCAACCTGCCGGCCGGCCGGAACACGCTGGTGGTGGAGATGGGCAATAGCCTGCGAAACCTGATGGGGCCGCATCACTTCAGCGATGAGAGGCCGATGTGGGTCGGGCCGAGCGAACTGGCACCGGATAGCCCGTTGGACCGCTACGTCCATGTTCCCAGCGGCCTGCTGGAACTAGGGATGGTCAAGATCGGGTAGTCATTTCGGCGATAGGTCAGTCGAACCGCGAATCACAACAAGAGGCTGGAGCGGCACCACGGTGTCCGTCCCAGCCTCTGACCGTTTGTGGGACAATCGTGCTCCAACGATGCGAAGGAGATGCCTGTGGGCCCCCTACGATCTTATAGGTTGCCTGCAGACAAGGAGTTGGAGTATGACGTACAAGATGACACTCGCCGGGCTCGCCTTCGCGGCCGTTGCCGCGATCGGCATCGCCGGTTGTGATGATGGCCGTCGGCACGACAGGGTTGTGGCTGTCCCGGCCGATCGAGCCTATTACGATAATGGCTACTACCACGACAACGACGGCTACTACTATCGGCAGCGGCACGTGGATTCCGACCGCGGCCGGTTCGGCTACCACATACAGCGCGACTACGACCATCACGGTGGCAGCCGGGATGGCAGCCGGGACGTTGATCGCGGTGGCGGGCATCACCGTTAGGGCACAGGTCTGACGGCGTTACGAATGGGCCGTCTCGTTTATCGACGGGGCGGCATGGTGGCGGTTGTCGGCCGCGTTTGCGGGGGCTTCGCCAGGACCTGTTCGAAGAGCGCCAACATGGCCTCCCAGGATTGCTTTGCGGCCAAGGCGTTGTACCCGACGGGGGGCATGTTGTACTTGTCCGCCGCGGGGTTGGTGAAACCGTGCTTTGCGCCGCTGTAGACGTTGATCTGCCAGACGACGTCGCTATCTGTGAGCGCCTGCCAGAGCTTCTGGACCTTCTGGGCCGGGGCCATCGGGTCCACTGCGCCGGTGCAGACCAGGATGTGGGCCTTGATCTTCTTGAGGTCTTCGGGCGAGGGAGGCGTCAGGTCGCTGTGGAAACTGACGGCGGCGCGGATGTCCGCCCCGCTGTAGGCCAGCTCGAGGGCGACTTTGCCGCCAAAGCAGAAGCCGATTGCGGCTATGTGAGTGCCATCGATCTGCTCTTCCTTGCGAAGCATCTCCAGGGCGGCGGCGGCGCGCTGGCGAAGCTGCACCGGCTGCAGTTCGGCGACCAGGTTGCCCGCCAGCTTCGGATCCTCGGTCGCCCGGCCCTGCCCGTACATGTCGACCGCCATGGCGACGTAGCCCAGTTTGGCCAGCTCTTCGGCCTTTTGCTTGGGGAACTCGACCATGCCCCACCACTCCGGGAAGACCAGCACGCCCGGCCGCTTGCCGGGCTCGGCGTCGTCGTAGGCGAGGTAGCTGATGAACGTGGTCTCGTCCACCTTGTACTGCAAGGTCCGCGTGATGAGTTTGGCGTCGGCCAGGCGGGTGAATACCATCAGGATCAGGCATGCAAGCAGTATAGGACGCATGGTCGGCTCCTTCTGACTGGCCGGCGGACCGGCTTTCCGCGCTCCCGGCGGTGCATCTGGTGGATATTCGGAAAAAACCCCTTGCAGCTAACTCTATGCCGACGGATTGCGGTGGGGCAATGCGGGCCGGCCGTTGCAGTCCGGCGCGGTTTGTGAAACAATATTGCCTGCAGGATGGCAGGTGCCGGATGTTCACATGCAAAAGCGACTATGCACGGAAAGGATGATGCTGTGACCCCCAGAGAGCGTTTCATCGCGGCCCTGGAGCGCCGGCCGCTGGTTGGTCGAGTGCCGCACTTCGAATTGGTGTTCTTTTTGACGATGGAGGCCTTCGGCCGGGTCCACCCCTCGCAGCGCCACTACGGCCAGTGGGACCAGATGGAGGAGAAGGAGCGCCAGCTTCACCGTAATGACATGGCGGACCTCTACATCGCCACCGCCGAGCGCTACGAGCATAGTGCGATCTTCCTGCACCCCAACCCCGGCGGGCCCGATGAGACGCTACGGCTGATCGACGCCGTGCGTCAGAAGTCCGGGGACAAGTACTGCCTGATGGTCCATGGCGATGCGACGTGGTCGATCCCGGACGGCGCCCGCCTGGAGCAGTTTGCCTACCGGCTGGCCGATGAGCCGGAGAAGATCCATGCCGAGGCCGAGCAGAACGTCAACAGCGCGATCGAACGGGCAGAGGTTCTCTGCCGGTCCGGCGGGCTGGACGGCTTCGCCCTGTGCTCGGACTACTGCTTCAACAACGGGCCGTTCATGAGCCCCCGGCAATTCAGCGAGTTCGTCACGCCGTACCTCGCCCGGCTGACCAAGGCGTACCGCGACATGGGCTTTCACGTTATCAAGCACACCGACGGCGACATCATGCCGATTGTCGACCAGTTGGTGCAGACGGGTCCGCACGCCCTGCACTCGCTGGACCCCCAGGGCAACGTGGATATTGCCCGGGTCAAGAAACTCTACGGCGATCAGGTCTGCCTGATCGGCAACGTCAGTTGCTCCATGCTCGACACGGGCACGGAGCAGGACTGTATCGAGTCCGCCCGCTACTGCCTCAAGCACGGTATGCCCGGCGGCGGGTACATCTTCTCGACGAGCAACTGCGTCTACACGGGCATGCGGCTGGACCGGTACGAGTTGATCCTGGACGTGTGGCGCAAGGAAGGCAACTACCCCGGCTGATCGACGAACAGGAGGAAGACGGTGACGGCCCAGATGACCTCGAAGCAACGTGTCCTGGCGACGATCGCCCACCAGCAGGCCGATCGCGTGCCGGTCAATTACCTCTACAACGAGGAGATCGACCTGCGGCTCAAGGAGCATTTTGGCCTGGCCTGCGAGGATGCGGAGGGGTTGCGCCGCGCCCTGGGCGTGGACTTCCGCAATGTTGGCGTGCCCTACGTCGGGCCAAAACTCCACGCGGACGTGCCGGATCGGCATATCGACATCTGGGGCATTCGCCGGCGCTGGGTCGAGCACGAGGCCGGCGGCTACTGGGACTTCTGCGATTGGCCTTTGAAGGAGGCGACGCTGGAGCAGGTCGAGGCCTGGCCGCTGCCGGACCCGAGCGATTTCGACTACTCCGCCCTGGCGGCCAGGTGCGAGCAGTACAAAGACTTCTGCATCGTCGCCGGCGGCGCTGGTACGGGCGACATCATCAATTCCAACAGCATGCTGCGGATGATGGAGCAGATCCTGGTGGACCTGGTGACGGATGATCCGGCCGGGCTGCGGTTGATCGACCGGCGCTCCGAGATCATGCTGGAGATCACCCGGCGGACGCTCGAGGCGGCGGGCGGGCGGATCGACATGCTCTGGCTGGGCGAGGACCTCGGCACGCAGATCGGCCCGATGATCAGCTTGGACCTGTTCCGCAAGCACATCCGGCCGCGGCACCAGTTGTTCGTGGATCTGGCCAGGCAGTGGTCCATTCCCGTAATGATGCACTCGTGCGGCTCGAGCAGTTGGGCCTTCGAGGACTTCATCGAGATGGGCATCCAGGTCGTCGACACGCTGCAGCCGGAGGCCACCAATATGGCCCCGGCCTACCTTAAGCAGCGATTCGGCGATCGGCTGGCGTTTCACGGCATGATCAGCACGGCCGGGCCGCTGGCGTACGGCAGCGCCGATGAGGTAGTCGAGACGGTGCGTCAGACGCTGGCGACGATGATGCCCGGCGGCGGGTATATGTTGGCCCCCACGCACCAGATCCAATCGAACTCGCCGGCGGAAAACGTCGTGGCGATGTACGAGGCAGCCCGGCAGTTTGGCCGGTACTGACCGGCTCCGTTTCGCGGTCGATCGGATGACGTAGGCCGTGGCGCGCTCCTAGAATGTGGGTGACCGGTCGAGCTGACCGGCGAGAAAAGGGGGCGCAGCCATGTCCACTACCGGGGCCGTTCAGGCCCTTCTCGGCGCGGAGACCGACACCCTGCTGAACTACGTTGCCAGGGGGATCCCCAGGCACCGCCTGCATGTGCCCGGGCCGGATTTCGTCGATCGGGTGCTGTCCAACTCGGATCGCCCGCCGATGGTGCTGCGGAACTTCCAAGCGATCCTGAACCACGGCCGACTGGCGGGCACGGGCTACGTTTCGATCCTGCCGGTGGACCAGGGGGTGGAGCACTCCGCCGGGGCGAGTTTCGCCGCCAACCCCGACTACTTCGACCCCGAGAACATTGTCAGGCTGGCGCTGGAGGGGGGCTGCAACGCGGTGGCCTCGACGCTGGGGGTGCTCGGGGCGGTCGCCCGCAAGTACGCCCACAAGATCCCGCTGCTGCTGAAGATCAACCACAACGAACTGCTGACCTTCCCGAACCGCTACGACCAGATCCTCTTTGCCGGCGTCGAGCAGGCCTTCGACATGGGGGCGGTCGCGGTGGGGGCGACGATCTACTTCGGCTCGGAGCAGTCCGGTCGCCAGATCCAGGAGGTCTCCGAGGCCTTCGCCCACGCGCACGAACTGGGCCTGGTCACGGTCCTGTGGTGCTACCTGCGCAACAACGATTTCCGGATGGACGGGACGAGCTACGAGAGCGCCGCCGACCTGACCAGCCAGGCGGTCCACCTGGGCGCGACGATCCAGGCCGACATCGTCAAACAGAAGCTGCCCGAGACCAACCGCGGCTTTGAGGCCCTGCGTTTCGGCAAGACCGATCCTCGCGTGTATGACAACCTCATGCCTGGCAATCACCCGATCGAGATGACCCGCTACCAGGTCGCCAATGCCTACATGGGCCGCGTGCCGCTGATCAACTCCGGCGGGGCCAGCGGCAAGAGCGATTTCGCCGAGGTCGCCCGCACGGCGATCATCAACAAGAGGGCAGGGGGCATGGGGCTCATTACGGGCCGCAAGGCCTTCATGCGGCCGATGGAGGACGGCATCCGCCTGTTGCACCTGGTGCAGGATATCTACCTGGATGAGGATATCACCATCGCGTGACCCCTATCCATTCACCTTCCGCGTGATCTTCAGCAGCCGGTCCCACTCCGCCCCGGGCGGGGTCGTATCCGCGATACCGAGGATGAGATGGCTTCGGCCCGCGGCGAACGCGAGCGTCTCGTCGAGGAGGCGGTCGAACTCCGCGTCGCTCATGCTGCCGCGGCACAGGGCGATCGATGGGATGCCGCCCCAGATCGTCACGCCGGGCAGGGCCTCCATCGTCCGCGCGAGCGTCCGCTTCGTCATCGGGGCCGGGCAGATCGAATCGGCGATGTCGAACCGGCACCGGCGGTACAGGTCCAGCAGGCCCTCGTTCTCGCCGTCGGTGTGCGTCAGCAGGAACTTGCCGTGACGATGGGCGAGGTCCGCCAGGTCCGCCAACCAAGGCAGGATGTGCTGCTCGAAGAAGGGCGGGTACGTGATCGTCTCGTCGTAGTTGGCGCCCAGGAAGATGACCTCCGCCGGGCTTTCGACCAGGGCGTCGAACATCTCGCGGAACCAGCGATCCATGCTGGCCGCCAACGCCGCCAGTTCGTCCGGGTGATCGTGCGTTTCGATGAAGAAGTCCGTCATCGGCAGCAGTTCGCGCATGATGTGGTGCATGGGGCTGGCTGACAGACTGGCGAACGCAACCGCCACGCCGTCCTGGCCCACCCACTGCTGCCAGTCGCGGTAACTATCGTATGTGCGGACGACCTCAAGATTGGAGAAGAGGTGCGCCAGGACGCGGCCGTCCCGCGGCCCCTTGTAGAGATGCTCCTGGATCCAGGAGATGGATGCCCCCGACTCCTTCATCTCCGGCGTGTAGCCAAACGTACCGGTTACGCTGCCGACCGGGGTGTGGTAGACCACGCGGGTCTTGCCGGCGTCGATCCGCACCTCGCGCCGTACGTTGTGCAGCCGGGTCTCAAAGGGCATCGTCCGCAGCCGATAGATCCCCAGGCAGCGGTCGATCGTGTCGTCAGCCCCGCGGATGTCCAGGAAGTTCGGCACGACCGCGTGGTAGCCCACGCCCAAGTCGTTGGTGATCTCGCGAAGCGTCGCCTTACCGAACGGCCGGGGCAGCGTCCCGGCGCGCGAGTGGGCGTTGTACCACAGGTCCAGCCGGGGGACCCACGGGATGCGGTCGCACGTCTGACCACGGCACGCCGCCAGGATGCGCTATCTGTGCGTCACCGGCGGCCCTCTCACCCGGTAGTCCGCTGCTGCTCGATCATCTGCGACAGTTTCCCGCCCGCTTCGAGGCCCTGCCTGAGCCACGCGGCCTCGTCGGCCATACCGGAGTGCTTCATCGTCGATTCCATGCTGACGCACTTGGTGTAGGCCGACGTCGCCAGGACCTTCGCCAGCCGGTTCCAGTCGACCGTGCCGCCTGGCCAGAAGGGCAGGTTGTGCTGATCGGCGGTGCCGTCGTTGTCGTGCAGGTGGATCGAGAGGAGACGGTCCTTGAGCCGATCGGCCCAGTCCAGCCCGTCCGGGACAAGGTTGCCGTGCCCGCAATCGTAGCAGAGCCCGAGGTATTCCGGTTCGTACAACGAGAGCACCCGGTCGATCTCGACGAACGGTCCGTTCTCGATGGCGATGCTCACGCCGTGCTGGCGGGCGATCGGCTGGAGGGCATCGAGCGACTGGCGGAGTTGCCCCCAGACGGCGTCGTGCGTGGCGGGGTTCTTCAGGTCGGGCAGGTGCATGATGATGACGTCGGCCCCCAGCTTGGCCGTCATGCCGATGCGGTTGGCGACCAGTTCGACGCCCGCCAGCCGTTCGTACTCGCGCAGCGACCCCCAGGCCTTCTCGTTGCCCGCCGAGGCGTGCAGATCGGTCAGTTGGAGGCCATAGCGGTGCAGCCAGTGCTCGATCTGCTCGATCTCACAATCATCATAGAGGAAGTCGGTATTCCACTGGTGGCACCAGTGCACGTGGGTGAAGCCCGCCTCGGCGATCCGCCGGAGGTACGGCTCGGGGCAGCCCGTGCTGATCGCGTAGTCGGAGGTTATTGATAACATATTGGGCTCCTGTACCGGTCCTTGCCAGTATATCAACTGCCGGGCTGGCGTCACGCCGATGACCGCCCGCATCATGACCCTGTCAGCGGCGTCGAACGAAACGCCCATTGCCCGAATGGCGGCGGAACCTCCGCGAGCGGGTGCACCAGTTTATCGTGATGTACAGGTCGGGCGCCCTTCCCCGGTATCACCCAATCTGATCACAACCTTCAGTGCCGGACCCACCCGGCCGATGAACGACATACCAGACCGTGTGTCTGGCCTGACCAGGCCGCGGGCCGATCCGCCCACGGCAGGCTGAGGCAGCCCGATCGGCGAGCCGAGAGGTGTGTTACCGAACCTTGTCCGGCGGCTCGACAGGTTCGGCGGGTATGGAGCAGGGCTTCACGATGATCGATCTGCATACGCACATTTGGCAGTATCCTGATCATTTGAGTAAGGCCTACGCCCACTCCGCCGTCGCCCAGGCGGTGGTCCTGGCGTTTCGCAGTCGGTATCTGGGCATCGACGTGCCGAACGAGTACGTGGCTGCCTACGTGAAGCAGCACCCCGACCGACTGTTGGGTTTTGCCGCCGTCGACCCATGCGATCCCGACCCAGCCGGCGAACTCGAGCATGCGATCAAGAACCTCGGTCTCAAGGGTCTCAAACTCGCTCCCGTCTACCAGAATTTCCAGCCGATGGACCCGCGGATGCAGCCGGTGTATCAGGCCGCCCAGCAGTTGGGCATCCCTGTGTTATTCCACCAGGGGGCCAGCATCCTGCGCACTGTGGCGATGAAGCTCGGCCATCCCGAACTGCTCGAGGACGTGGCGCTGGGCTTCCCGGATCTGAGGATCTGCATCGCCCACGTGGGGCACCCGTGGCAGCTCGATACGATCGCACTGCTCCGCAAGCACCCGCACGTCTACGCCGACCTGTCGGTCCTGCCGTCGCACCCGTGGGAACTCTACAACACGCTGCGGCTGGCACTGGAATACGGCGTGATGCACAAGTTGCTCTTCGGCACGGACTTCCCCTTCAGCACCGCCGAGCAGACCATCAGCGGCCTGATGCGAGCCAGCGAACTGGCGCAGACCGCCCGCCTGCCCGAGATCCCCCGCGAGCGGATCAAGGAAATCATCCACCGCGACAGCCTCACGGTCCTCGGGATCCACTAAACCCTCGCCGGCAGTGTCCCCACGTTCGGCGTCCCGGCTCTAGCCGGCGCCGCGTCTTTGTTGCCGCTGTTGTTGCTGACCCGCTGACGCCCGACTGTCGTTCCCGCTATTCTCTTGCCACTCCTCTGTATCCGGTGGTATGCTACCACGCGCCTATGGAATCCCGCATCCTCGATCACTGGGACGCTGTCCATGCCCGCGCCCACCGCTGGCGGTGGTGGATTCGCCTGGGCCTGGCCATCGTGCTGCTATTGTGGTTCTGGCGGTTCGGCCACAGCCGCATGTACACGCCCCCGGTTGATGTGAACGCCTTGGCAATGAGAGGTGTACCGTCCCCGTCGGACCCCGACGCAGGCCTGGCGGCCGCGATCAGCAGGATTCCTCCCTTGCCGCCGCTGCCGGCCCCGCCCGAGCCCCCGGCCGGCCAGCAGTGGTCCCCGACCGCTGCCGCCAACGATTGGACACTGCCGCGGGCGTCCATCAACTTGCAGGAAGCCCTTAACGGCTCCTGGACCCCGCAGACCCGTTACCATCTGCAAGCGGTCATCGCCTACATCGAATCCCCTCAGATGCAGGCGGCCCTGGCCGACGCTGCTGAGCAGGTCCGTACGGTCGTGCTGCCGCCAGGCTACATCAATGCGAACTTGCCGTGGTCCGTCCGGCAACTGGCGATACTGCTTGTGGTGCGGGCTCGCTGCCACATGGCAGGGCGCCAGGATGTGGTGGCCGCCAGCCAGGACCTCGCGTGCGTGCTGGATATCTGCCGGATGCTCGAGAACGATGGCGTGGATCTCCAACATCTGATCTCGATAGACTGCCGCAACCTGGTCTGGGACGAGGTACAGCACTGGTGCCGGGAATTCCCGCTGGTAATTGGTTAGCGGGGTAGTTGGCATATAATGTTGTTGTCGCCGTTTCGGCGGAACCTGCGGTTCCGACGAGGTTGGAACCGGCGACGAAGCGGGGGGGCAAGGATGGCCCGACTGAGTTACGAACAACTTCTGGCCGAGAATCAGCGCCTCCAGCAACGGGTGGCGAAACTGGAAGAGCAGGTCCGGCACTTGACCGCACAGTTGCAGGAGGCCTTGCGAGTCACCAAACGCCAGGCCGCACCGTTCTCCCAGGGGCCACCCATGGCAAACCCTAACTCCCCCGGCCGCAAGGCTGGGGCACATTACGGTCCCAAGGCACACCGCCCGATACCCACCAGGCCACCCGATGAAGTGATCGACGTGCCCTTGCCGGAGGTCTGCCCCAACTGCGGCGGGCCGACGGCCGAAGATCACACCGCCGAACAGTACCAAGCCGAGATTCCTCGCCGGCCGATCATTCGTCGCTTCGATCTGCACATCGGACACTGCCAACGCTGCGGCAAACGCATTCAGCCCCGACATCGCTTGCAGACGTCCGATGCCCTGGGGGCCGCCGCCAGTCAGATCGGGCCGGACGGACAGTCGGCCATTGTGCATCTGAACAAGCACGCCGGCTTATCACAGGGCAAGATCGCTGACTTGTTCACCAGGATGGTTGGCATCCCCATCACGCCCTCGGGAGTTTGTCATGTGATGTTGCGGGCCGCCCGGCGTTGCGAGCCGATCTACCAACGCATCCTCGCCTCGGTGCCGCAGGCCCCCTGGATCGTGCCCGATGAGACGGGCTGGCGGATCGGCGGGCGTCTGGCCTGGATGCACGGCTTTGTCACCCCGACCGCCACCGTATATCACATTGCCCGGGGACGCGGCTACGAGGTCGCCGAATCGATCATCGGCGAGCGATACTCCGGCAGGATGATTCACGACGGCTGGTCATCGTATGACAAGTTCGTCTTTGCCCTGCACCAGCAGTGCCTGGACCACCTGCTGCGACGGTGCAAAGCCTTGCTGGCGGTCGCTGTCACTGGAGCAGTCCTCTTTCCCCGGCAGGTTCGCCAACTTCTGCTGGACTCACTGGACCTGCGGGATCGCCGGGACGATGGCCAACTATCCCCTCCTGGCGTGGCTGTGGCCGTCGGTCGCCTGGAATCTCGACTCGATCGAATGCTCTGCTGGATCAAGACCCACCCCGATAACGAGCGGCTGGCCAAACACCTGGTGGAGCGCCTCGCATCTTTGTGCTGCTGGTCCAGTTCCTGTATCGATACTTGTTCGTGATCTCGGAGCAGGCCCAGCACATGCGGCTGGCGTCGAGCTGTCGGATGGGTACTTCGAAGCGGAACGCAG
>JANYLN010000112.1 GCA_025357795.1 Planctomycetota bacterium | reverse complement strand
ACGCAGGAGCGGTTCGCCAGCGAGCAGACGGACGTGATCGTGGCGACGATCGCATTTGGCATGGGGATCGACCGCAGCAACGTGCGGGCGGTGATCCACGCGTGCCTGCCCAAGAGCATTGAGAACTACCAGCAGGAGACGGGGCGGGCGGGGCGGGACGGACTGCCTGCGGAGTGCGTGCTGTTCTACTCGCAGGCTGACGTGATGCGATTGGAGCGGATGATCAAGAAGAGCGCCGAGGAGGCGACGGATGCCGAGGCGGCGGCGGCGCACGTGGAGGTGCAGCTGGGGCTGCTCAAGCGGATGCGCGGCTTCGCCCTGAGCACCGACTGCCGGCACGGGGTTCTCTCGGGATACTTCGGCCAGGCGTATACGAAGGGCAACTGCAAGGCGTGTGACACGTGCCTGGGGGAGGTGGAAGGCGTCGAGGACTCCACCGTCACCGCGCAGAAGATCCTGTCGTGCGTGGCGCGGGTGAAGGAGGGCTTTGGCGTGGGGCACGTCGTGGATGTGCTCGCGGGGGCCCAGACGGAGCGGATCAGCCAATTGGGCCACGACCGGCTCTCGACCTACGGGCTGCTGCGGGCGATGCCTCGCAAGACCGTGCAGAGCTACGTCTACCAGCTACTCGACCAGGACCTGCTGGCTCGTAGCGAGGGGGAGTATCCGGTCCTGCTGCTGAATGAGGCCTCGTGGGGGGTACTGCGCGGGCAGCGCACCGTGCGGCTGGTGCGACCCAAGAGCGACCTGCGCACGAAGAGCGGCAAGGCGAAGTCCGCGGCGAAGTCCTCCCTCTTGCGAGAGGGGGCCGATGACGGCCTGTACGAGCACCTGCGGCAGGTACGTCGCCAGATCGCCCGCGAGCAGGGTGTGCCGGCGTTTGTCGTGCTGCACGATCGGACGCTGCTGGAGCTGGCGCGGGTGCGGCCCACGGATCAGTTCTCCCTCGGGGACATCCATGGCATGGGCGAGCGGAAGCAGGACGCGTACGGGGACCGCCTGGTTGAGGAGATTGTTGCTTACTGCCGGGAGCATGGGCTGGCGACGGATGTGGGGGGAGCGGGGCCTGGCCGGCGAGAGGGGCGGGGGCGGCGGCAGGACTGAGGGGCTGCTTCGTTAAGGGGGACGCAGCGGGGCCGGGTGGCGTCGGGCGGATGGGCTGCTAGGATTCGGGTGCCGAAGCGGCGTGGAGGCTTGAGACATGATTGTGTACCGCTGCGACCTGTGCGGCACGAAGATGGCGGCCAACGATGCGAAGCGTTACATCGTCAAGATCGAGGCGTTCGCGGCGGCGGGGCCGATCGAGATCTCCAACGAGGAGTTGGAGAAGGATCATTCGCAGGAGATCCGGCGGCTGATCGGGGAGCTGGCCCGGCAGAGCCAGGACCAGATCGAGGACAGCGTGTACCGGGCCCTGCGGTATGACTTGTGCACGGCGTGTCATGGGCGGTTTCTGGCGCAGGGGAAGCCGGGGTTGCAGGGGCTCGGGGAGTGAGGGGTTCCTGGCGGGGCTCCGTCAGCGTTGTGAGATTCTCGCCGGCGGGAGCGACGGCATGGTCCTGCAACGGCGCAGGACCATGGCACTCCGCAACAACGGCAACAACACGCGGCTCGCAAGCGAGCCGGCCAAATGGCTGACGCTACACATACACGGAATCCGGTCTAGCGAACGGCGCCGTATTCCTGGGCGGCTTCGTAGAGGGCCAGGATGTTGGCGGTCGGGGTGATCGGCTGGAGGTTGTGGCAGGGGGCGATCACGTAGCCGCGGGTCTTGCCGAAGATCGCGATGTTCTCCGCCACCTCGTTGCGAACGTCCTGGGCCGTGCCGAAGGGGAGTGTCTGCTGGTTGTCCACCGCGCCGTGGAAGGCGATCTTCTGGCCGAAATCGCGGGCCAGGCCATCGCGCTCCATGCCGGGGCAGCGCCACTGGATGGGGTTGAGGGCATCGATGCCGGCGTCGATGAGCAGGGGGAGCACGGGGCGGGCGGCGCCGTCGGTGTGGTAGAGCACTTTGATCCGGCGATCGTGGGCCAGGCGGATCATCTTGCGGATCCGCGGCAGAAGGATCTTCTCGATCGTCGCCAGGCTCATGAGAAGCGAAGTCTGCGAGCCGAGGTCCTCGGCGACGTAGGTGGTGTCGATCCGGCCTGCACCGGCGTCGTAGAGGCGCTCGTTGATGGCGTAGTGGAAGTCGAAGAGCTTGCCGATGGCGGCGTCAACGACCTCGGGGGATTCCAGCAGGTCCATGAAGGCTTGCTCGAGCCCTCGCATCTGGCAGTAGAGCAGGAACGGCTCGTAGCTGCCGCCTTGGACGACGCGATCGCCGGCCTGGGCGAGTTGGGCCTGGACGTGGGAGAAGTCGAACCAGTCGGGGCTGGGCCAGGGGTACTTCTCGATATCCTCGACGGTCTGGGCAGCGGCCAGCGGGTGCTCGACGACCTCGTTATAGGTGCCGGCGCCGTCGGCGTAGGTCTGCTGGACGTGGCGGAGGCCCCAGAGGTCGCGGTCACCCAGGGTCGGGCCGCAGTACGTGCCGCCGATGCCGAAGGGCTTGTCGATCTTCAGCTGCGTCCAGAGTTCGTCCTGGCTATTGAGCCGCAGTTCCTTCAGGAGCCGGTGCAGCACCTCGCCGGTGGACCAGAAGTCCGTCGGCCAACGGTCCGGCTTATGGCCTGCCAACACTGCCTGCCAGCGTTCACGAGAGGTCATGGGGAGCTCCGATTAGCAATGGGTACCCAGGGTCGTTCTCACTCGACAAACTCCAGGTTCTCGACGGGCTGCACGAGGCCGGCCGCGGCCGCGGCGGTCAGGAACCTGCGGACCGCTTCGCGACCGGCGGGGCCATACCGCAGGGTGTACTCGTTGACGTACATGCCTACGAACTGGTCGGCCAGGGCGATGCTGAGGTTGCGGCCGTACTTCATCGCGTACTGCAGGGCCTCGGGCCGGTGCTTGAGGCCGTAGTCGATGCTGGCCCGGACCAGGTGGCAGACCTCGACGATGGCGGGGTCGCCCAAGTCCCGACGGATGACGTTGCCGCCCAGCGGCAAGGGCAGGCCGGTCTGCTGCTTCCACCAGGCGCCCAGGTCGACGATCAATTTGAGGCCCATGTCGCGGTAGGTCAGTTGCCCCTCGTGGATAATCAGCCCGGCGTCGACCTGGTCGGCCACGACCGCTTCCATGATCGTGTCGAAGGGCATGACCTTGTACTCGAACTGGCCCGGGCCCAGCAGCAGGTTGAGCGTCAGGAAGGCGGTCGTGCCCATACCGGGCACGGCGATGGTCTTGCCGCGCAGGTCGCTGACGGGGAGGGGCTGCCTGGCGACCACCATGGGACCGTAGCCGTCGCCCATACTGGCGCCCAGGTCGAGCAGGGCATATTTGTCCTGCAGGGCGGGGTAGGACGCCAGACTGATCGCGCTGACCTCCAGTTCGGACCGGGTCGCCCGCTCATTGAGGGTCTGGATGTCCTGCAAGATGTGCTGGAACTGGTACCGACCTGTATCGATCTTGCCGGCCGCGAGGGCGTAAAACATGAAGGCATCGTCGGGATCCGGCGAGTGTCCGACTCGAATCAGCATTACTTGGTGCTCCACCATGCCCAGGCACGTCCGGGACCGCCGGCAATAACCTGAGTAATTCCGGGACAATTCATTAGTCGCTCGTAAGTATGCGATTTATACTAGTAACAGAAGCCGGACGCCAGATGCGGCCGTGCCGTCGCTGCTTTCCGACTCGTCCATTCCAAGCCCGGGTGCCACATGAGATTGATCGTCTGCGAACACGAGGGCATGGTCAGCGACCTGAATGTCTCCGGCGGCATTGTGCTGATCGGGTCGCATCCGACGTGCGACATCTACCTGCCGGACAACCGGCTCGCCCCGCGGCACGTGATCATCGAGCCGGAGGGCGACTATGGCTGGACGGTCCGCCCGCTGGACACCAGCCAGGTCACGACGGTCAACAAGTCCCTGCTGCACAGCCGGTATCGGCTGAAAAACGGCGACCAGATCGGCTTTGGGGACTACAGCGTGCGGGTCTACCTGGAGGAATCCCCCGGCGGGTTCGAGCGGCCGATCTCGGCGGTCAACCAGTCCGACGATACGATGGTCCCGACGCGCTGGCCCCTACCGCAGGATACGGCGATCCTGCGGAGCAACGACACGATTGCGCTGGAGGCCGGCGGGCTGCAGATGCTCGGCCAGATGAACAGCCGGCTCTACCAGGCCGAGGAGCCCCGCAGCCTGCTGGAGGCCGTTGCCAATTGCCTGCTGTCGAATTTCAAGGCCGACCACGTCTGGGCGTGTTTGGCGACCGACCCCGAACACGACCCGCACATGACCTTTGCCGCCGATGCCTCGAGCCAGTCCTACAAGGGGCCCGACAAAACCGGCGTGTTGATCCACCGGGCCGTGCAGCGCCAGCAGACGATCCTGTTGCCAGGCGATGCCACCCGCTCCAGCGCGATGGCGGCGCCGCTGGCGGCCGGGGCGGCCTCGCTGGGCCTGCTTTACGTCGATCGGGTGGTCGGCAAGCCCTTCTTCACCAAGGGGGACCTGGCGGCGCTGCGGGCGATCGGCAGCCATGCGGGCATCCGCCTGGACGAGATGCTTCGCGGCCAGCAGAAGGCCCTCAAGCAGCACGCCACGCAGCAGATGGAGTGGGCTCACCAGGTGCAGGAGCGTCTCACGCCGGCGGCGATGCCGGCCTGGGACAACCTCGAGGTCGCCGCGTATCGGCAGGCGGGTCAGGCCAGTTGCGGCGACATCTACGACGTCGTGCGTCTGCCGAAGGGGACGGCGGCGTTCGTGCTGGGGCACGCCATGGCCACGGGGGCGGAATCAGCGATCCTGATGGCGGGGGTGCGGGCGGCCTTCCGCATCGCGCTGCTGCACGCGGACGCCCCGCACTTTCTGCTCAAGGAACTCAACTGGCTGGTGCATGACCCGGTCGCCCAGCATGCGATGCGCTGCGTGACGGGACTGCTCGACCCGGCCGGGGGCAAGCTCCGCTACAGCACGGCCGGCGAGCCGGGCATCTACCTGCTGCGCATGGGCGGCGAGATCGAGGATCTGGTCCGCGGGAAATTGCCCCAGCTCGGCGAGCAGCCCCAGATGGAGTACAACCTCGAAGAGGCCGACCTGGCCCCTGGCGACAGCCTGGTGCTGTTCACCCGAGGGCTGATCACCGCGACCAGTGGTGCCGGCGAACCGTTCGGCATGGAGCGCGTGCGGACCAATCTCGAGGACGTACCCAACAAGAGCGCCCACGTGATCCTGCAGACGCTGGTCGATGATCTGGCCGTACACATGGGCAGGACGCCCCCGGCGGAGGACATCACGGTGTTGATCGTGCGAAGGCTGCCGTGAGCCTGACCACACCCGTCGCACGAGAATGACAGCAACAGCAATGCAGCTATTCCGGCTGTTCTGGCGCACGCTGCTGGAGGATACTACGATCCCTCATATGGAACACCGGGAATGACCTCGGTGGACGAGGTATCACAGGGCGATACCGGTGAGCATACCAACGGCGCAGAAGTCCAGCACGGAAGTGGTCTCCCACCGCTCTCCCACAGTGTTGAATGGACATGTCCGTGCCCGGCGAACTAATACATACAGGAGGAACCGCGATGCATATGTTGACGCTATTCCTATTCGCTATGATACCCATTGGTGCTGACAAGCCGGCGACGCCGGCGACGCAGGGCGTGAGAACCTGGACTCATGACGAGCGTGCCAAGGAGCTGGGGCGCTCTGCTCGTGCTGAGTCCACGGGGCCTCTTATCACCGGTGTGAATGCAGTCCCGCTCATGCAGGAGCTGTTGCCGAAGGAAGACTGGAAGCTGTACGAATGGGCCAGAGGCAGATTGGCTAAGGTGACTACTGGCGGCGTGAATTACTTGTTCGTTCCCTCCGGCAACGCTGATGGCGCCGCCCCGCGCCCAGGCGGGCATCCGCAGAATGCTTCCCTGCGTATCGCGGTATACCCCGACCGAGATACGGCCATCGTGGCATTGGGACGCGGCGTTCTGGCGGTAGCGATGGGACCTACCGGGATATCGGATCGCGTCGGTGATGTGGCCTACGTGTGGGG
>JANYLN010000098.1 GCA_025357795.1 Planctomycetota bacterium | reverse complement strand
GGACCAGCCACCCCCTGTTGGCACTATCAAGAACGCGGATGGCACATCGGCCAGCAGTACAAAGGCAATGATTTGCGCTCACCTGCAATTGCCCTGGGCCCCCAAAGCGCATGCCGAAGTTCCGCATCCACAAGGTAACCGGACAGGCCTACGTCGAGCGGTCCGGCAAGAGGATCTATCTCGGTAAGGTCGACCAGCCACAAGGTGCGCGAGCGTGAGGGATTCGCCCTCGGCCGCGACGACCACCAAGGGGGTTACGGGCATTCCACACTGTGTGCTGGGTGAACGGGTGCCAGAGGTGATCCGCGTAAAGGCATGCACGCCTGGAGACTACGCGGGCGTGGCACCGGGCAGGGTCAGACCTTTGCGGCGGCGTGCTTGCGGATGGTCGTGACTAGCGTGTCGGGGGCGGAGTCCTTGGTCAGGTACTCGCAGGCGCCGGCTTGGCGCATGGCGAGGTCCATGTCGGCGACGCTGTACATTGATAGGGCGATGATCTTGGCGGTGGGCAGTTCGCCGAGGATTCGCTTGGCGGCCTGGACGCCGGACAGCAGAGGCATGTTGGCGTCCATAACGATTACGTCAGGGTGGAGTTCGAGGGCGAGATCGACGGCTTCGAGGCCGTTGGCGGCCTTGGCGACAACGTCCATATCGGACTGGCTCTCGAGTAGGCGAGCCAAACCGTCACGGACTACGGCGTGGTCGTCGGCGAGCAGGACGCGGATCCGCGAGCCGGTGGGTTGGTCGCCTGATGGCGGCGCGGGCTCGGCCGGCCTGGGTTGCGGGGCGGGCTGCTCGGCGGGGACCGGGTGTGCCGGTGTGAATGGGGCGAACGGCTGCGGGCGGGCCTGCGTGAGGCGGACGGGGGCGATCAGGCAGATCTGCGTGCCCTCGCCTGGGGCGCTGCGAATGTCCATGCGGCCTCCCAGCAGGTCCATCCGCTGGCGGAAGGTGACGAGGCTCAGGCCGGTGCCGAAGCGTCCCTGGCCGAGCTTGACGGCGGGATCGAAGCCCTTGCCGTTGTCGCTGACGGTGACCTCGAGGAGGTCGGGACCGGCCTGGGCGAGCGTGACGCGGGCGTTGCGGGTGCCGGCGTGGTTGAGGACATTGAGCAGCAATTCGCGGACGATGTGGAACAGCAGGATGCGGACTTCCTCGGCCTGGGAGTCCGCCTGGGGGTTCGCATCGACCTGGACGGCGAAGTTGTACTCCTTCCACATCCAGCCTGCGAGCCATTCGAGGATCTCTCGCATGTTGCCCTTGTAGAGGACCGAGGGGCTGAGTTGGGCGGCGAAGGAGTGGAGGGTCACGAGGGCCCGTTCGATCTGGGCACCGAGGTCCTTGAGGGAAGGGTCGGGCTGCTGGCGGCTTTGCAGGTGGTCCACGCTGCGCTTGGCGCCGAGGAGCTGCTGCTGGAGGTCGTCGTGGAGCAACTGCGCGAGGCGGTGGCGCTCGCGCTGCTCGGCGGTGCTGAGTTCGGCGACGACGGTCTGCAACTGGGCGGTGCGCTCAGCGATCTGCTTCTGGAGTGCCTGGTTGGCGGCATGGAGGCCCTTGGACGCCTGCTCGCGCTCGATCGTGAGCAGGCGGGACTCCTCCAGTTGTACGGGGTCCGCGACGTTCCGGTGTTGGGGGTGGTATTCCATATAGCTTTACTTCGAGGGCCTCGGTACTGCGGTGATACTCAGCTACATCAACAACGCCTTGGCCTGTTAGCCCCTACCGCGGGATACGCTGCGAAAAGCCTCCGCAAGGAAGCAATAGCCAACACAACGTCTCGCCTGATGAGTCTAGCGGGCAAAGCCCTGATTTCCAACGATATTCATCGGGAAGGGACAGGAGTCTGTCCCTGGTGCGGCACGAGGAGCTGTGGGTGGCCACAGCGGTCAATATTCAGGGGCTTTCGGGGGGGCTGGAGAGCTCGCGAGTGGGGCACGGAGGAGGTGCTGGTCCTGCATGGTGGTGCGGGGCATGGCATTGGTCGTGACAAATCTTTCGGGAAGAGGGCAATTGAAGGATTCTCGGAAGTTTTGTCACGCCCTTTTCTTCACATGCGATTGCCCTGGCTGTTGCCCTGGTGTTATCTTCTATACCTTGCGGTGCGTCGTCGTCGCCGCCTTTGTGCCGTCCGGCACGTCCACCCACTGGTAATCGCCGAAGATGTTCGGCGCTTCCTTCTGCATGATTTCCAGGACCATCCCAGCGACCTTGCGGATCTCGACGTCAGCGAACTCGTTACAGCGCAGTTCGATGAAGTGCCGCAGCGCCCGCCCGTTGGCGGTCACGAATATTTTGGTCTCGGTGGCATTGGGCAGCACCGAACGGGCCGCCTGGCGAGCGAGCTTGCGCCGCATCGTCTTGTCCGGGTACTCCGCGTACTTCTCCGCCAGCTTGTCCACCAGCTTCACGTACGCCGCGTGCGAGGCCTGGATCGACGCCAGCCAGATCTGGTGCAGCTCCGGATCGCCCGCGATGATATCTGGCTCGACGTAATCGGATTCGGATTCATCCACGTACCGCTGGCTGAGCTGCGAGAACGCCCATCCCGCCCGGTGGCGGACCAGTTCATGCGTGAAGGAGCGTGACACCCCGGTGATGATGAAGTTCCAAGTCGCATGCTCAAGCACCGAGCCGTGCCCGACTTCCAGGATGTGGCCAATGTACTCCGTATTCGTCTTGCGGCCCTTGCCGAATGACATGTAGCACAGTCGGCCGGCAACCTCGCACAACCGCTCCGCGCCCACCTCGGTATCCGTCTGCCAGGTCAGGGCGTGCTCCCCCAGGAACCGCTGGATCTCGGCCTCGTTCACCACCTGGCGGCCCGTCAAATATACCTTTGGCTCACGGATGATATTCATAGCACCTGACTCCATGCATATCTTCTTGCGGGTGAATCGTACGATCGGTGCCGGCTGCCTGTTCGCAGGAGCTGCCGGGGACAGAGAAGTATACCGCCTTTGGAGTCTGGCGGGTAGGCATCCGGGCCCACCAACAGGGCAATTGCATGTTGGGCAAGACCATGGCCCTACAACAGCGCAAGACCATGCCACCCCCTGCTGGCGCTAACAAGAACGCGGATGGCACATCGGCCAGCAGTACAAAGGGCAATGATTTGTGTTCACATGCAATTGCCCTGGGCCCACCAAAGGCAGCCCGAACCAACCATTGAGCCGACAATCCCCCGCTGGTATCATCATTGTCCTCAAGATTTGCCAGGCACCAAAGCACGCAGGAGACTGATGGGACTCGTACACCTCCAGACATTCCGAGTACGCTATGCCGAGACCGACCAGATGGGCGCGTTGTCCAGCCCCCGTGCCCTGGAGTGGTTTGAGTTCGGCCGGACCGAGTGGCTCCGCGCTGCCGACCTGCCCTACAGCCGCATGGAAACCGAGGGCCTGTTCCTGCCGGTGGTCGAGGCCAACTGTCGCTACCTGCGTCGCGTCCGCTTCGACGACCCGATCATCCTGCGAACCCGCCTGAGCCAGGCAGGCCGGGCCTCCCTCCGTTTTGACTATGAAGCGGTCCTGGACGGCGTCCCCGACCACCCGCAGGTCCTGCTCGGCTGGACGCTGCACGCCTTCGTGGATGCCAATGGCCAACTTATGCGCCCGCCGGCTGAGACGCGGTGCCAGTTGCGACCGTTGGTCAGCCCCGACCCAGCCAGCTGAAGGCCAAATACCCTATACCTCATTACCCTAGGCACGGTCCACCATTCCCAATATGGCGACTTACGGTATCGGCCATGCGACCCTGCGTAATAGGCGGCACTGGGGCGTGATTCCCGACCGGAAGCACTTGGCAATTCCCCCGTTGGGGGGGTATATAGAAGCATCTTTGGATTCCTGACCGAACGGTCCGTTTTTGCTGGAACGTACCGCGTCCTGGAGCCTGATCTATGCAGACGTCAACCCAGAAGGCCGCCTGGCATGACATTTCCGCCTTGGATTACTTGCCGTCGGATCGGCTGCGCCAATTGCAACTGGTCCGCTTGCAGACCCTCGTCAGCCGGGTATATGACAACGTCAAGGCCTACCGCGATCGCATGAACGACGACGCCGTCAAACCCGACGACATCCGCACGCTGGCGGACATCGCCAAGCTGCCCTTCACCTGCAAGACCGACCTCCGCGACAACTACCCGTTCGGGTTGTTCGCCATGCCGATGGAGAAGATCGTCCGCTTGCACGCCTCCAGCGGCACCACCGGCAAGCCGATCGTCGTCGCCTATACCCAGAACGATATCAACGTCTGGTCGCAGGTGATGCTCCGCTCGCTGGTCGCCGGCGGGGTGACCAGCAAGGACATAGTCCAGAACGCCTATGGCTACGGCCTGTTCACCGGCGGCCTGGGCGTGCACTACGGCGCCGAGGCCCTCGGCGCGACTGTCGTGCCCATCAGCGGCGGCAACACCGATCGCCAGATCCTCATCATGAAGGACTTCGGCGCCACCGTGATTACCTGCACGCCCTCGTACTTCCTGCACCTCATCGACAAAGCCCACGAAATGGGCATCGATATGAAGACCCTCAAACTCCGCACCGGCATCTTCGGCGCGGAGCCCTGGTCCGAGCCGATGCGCAAGGCCATCGAGGACCACAGCAGTATCGAGGCCTTCGACATCTACGGCCTCTCCGAGATCATCGGCCCGGGCGTCTCGATGGAGTGCCCCGTCCACAAGGGACTGCACATCTTCGAGGACCACTTCCTGGCCGAGATCATCGACCCCGACAGCGGCGAAGTCCTGCCCGACGGCGAGGAAGGCGAAATCGTCTTTACCACGCTGACCAAGGAGGCCTTCCCGGTCCTGCGATACCGCACACGCGACATCAGCCGGCTCTGCCACGAGAAGTGCGAGTGTGGCCGGACCATCGTCCGCATGGAACGCGTCCGCCGGCGCAGCGACGACATGTTCATCATCCGCGGCGTGAACGTCTTCCCCTCGCAGATCGAGGCCGCCCTGCTGGAAGTCGAGGGCACCCTGCCCCACTACCAGATCATCCTGACGCGAGACGGCTCGCTGGACAACATGACCGTCCAGGTCGAGGTGACGGAGAAGTTCTTCACAGACGAGGTCCGCGGCCTGGAGAACCTCCGCAGGCAGGTGCAGGCCAAGATCGAATCGACCCTCGGCCTGCACGTAACGATCAAACTCGTCGAGCCCAAGACGGTCCAGCGCTCCGAGGGCAAGGCGAAGCGCGTGCAGGACCAGCGGAATTTGTGATGGCCCTGACCAGTCACGCAGGGTGTGCCGGGTGCCGCGCCTGCGTCGGTTGCAGGCGTGCAGCTTGAGGATGGCCCGGGCCCTGCGCTATCGCAGGGCCATGTAGTAAGCGTCAGGACACGTAAGCTGCACTGGAGATATATCATGAAGGTACCGCAAGTATCCGTCTTCCTGGAGAACCGTCGGGGCCGGCTCCACGAGGCGTGCGAGTGTCTGGCCAAGGCGAATATCAGCCTGATCACCCTGGCCCTGGCCGACACCGCCGACTTCGGCGTAATGCGCTTCATCGTGGCTGACCCCGTCCGCGCCACCCAGGTCCTCAAGGAGAACGGCTACACCGCCATAGTCAACGACGTGCTGGCCATTGAAGTGCCCGATCGGCCGGGCGGCCTGGCCGAGATCCTGGAAGTACTCGACACCGGCGGCGTGAACATCGAGTACATCTACGCCTTCGCCCAGTCGACGCAGAGCCGCGCCGTGCTGGTCTTCCGCTTCAGCAACACCGATGCCGCCATCACGGCCCTCCAAAAGGCCGGCATCAACATGCTCCGCCGCGTGGACCTGCTCAGCCAGAACGCGTAACGCAAGCGCCTTACTGATGTGGTGAAACACCCGTCCGGGAGTCGGCCGCGCAGCCGCCTTGCACACCGGCCGACGTTGCGGCATCATGCCCACATGCCTGCCGCCATATGCATAGCAGGAGGGAATCTCATGCGTCACATGGTCCTCGCCCTGGCGGTCGTCGTTGCCACCGGTCTTTCATCCACCACCTTCGCCGCCGTCGGCAACCCCCAGATCCGCACCGACCACCCGATCTACCCCGGCGAACTCGCCTACTCCTCGCTCGACCGCATCGCCGAGAGCGTCATCCACAGCGGCGACTGGGGCCTGGGCCTGGGCGACAGCGAACGCGACATCGCCCTGAAGTTCTTCCTCTGGCGCGTCACGCACACGATTCACGATTACTCCCCTGCGGTCTGGACTCCGCTGCACGATTACTACAAGGCCAAGTTCGGCGAGCACACCAGGCAGCACCCCGTCCGCCCCGACCCCAAGAGCGAAACCGGCGCGGCCGACGACATCGACCGTGACGCCATGCGCTGGCAGTTCTCGTACGGCTACGCCCTCTGCGGCACGCTGCACGGCGTGATCGAGCCGCAGATCCGGGCGATCGGTAAGGCCCTCGGCAAAGACTGGCGCAGCCGGCGGGTCAGCATCCCCGGTGACTCCAACCACGAGATCTACTTCGCGGGCAAATGGCGGGCCTTCGACGTCAACGCCATGACGCTCCTCTTTAGCAGCGAAGACCCCAAGACTGCCGATCTGCTGCCCTACAAGGCAGCCTTTGGCCCCAAGGGCGGTCCCAAGCACCCCGAATTGCTCGAGAATGCCCCGAAGTTCAACGGCAAGTACCTGCCGAAACTCACCTGGAGCCCCGTCGAGAAGGGGAACGACAATCTCGCGGACTGGAACTGGATGCACGGTATCCTCGCAAAAGACGAGTTCTTCTGGGACGGCGACGAGGAAGGTCAGAGCAAGCACGGCGGCGAACTGCAATACTTCACGGCCTATAGCGCCTGCCCGGTGATGTATAGCCTCAAGAAGGGTGAGAGTTTCACCCGCTGGTTCGATGGTGACGACGCCAAGGACGAACTGCAACTGCCCAAGCGGATCTGGTGGGGGGCGAACCTCCCAGGCGGCCCCGGCACGCAGCGTCACTGGGCCCACTATCTCCGCGACCTGCCGGAATACTGCGTCGACACCACGCCGCTGATTTTCGCCGACGGCCAAAGGTTGCTGGGCGGAACTGGACGCGGCGGGCTCACTCGAGGGGCCCTGGCAGTCGGCCGGCAGGATCGACGCCGAGGCCAGCGACTTGGTCAACAAGAACGGCGCCGGGACGGTCTGGGCCTACGGCACCGCCGAGGTGACCAAGTACAAGGCGAATACAGTTTATGTCCGGGTCCGGCTATGTGGAGCCGACAGACCGTCGGGTATCCGGTATGTGCGGATGTTTGGAACTTATGAGGTGCAAGACCCTGCGGCGCCGTCAATTACGTATCACTGGAAGGCTGGCCAGAAGGCCCTGCAGCATGCCGAGCAGGTCCCAGCCGATAAGGCTCAACACGTGTACACCATTGATACAGGCAAAGAGGTCCGCAACGTCAAGATCGTCTTCGCAGTGGCAGCATCGCAGTAGGCAGGACCGTTGGTCCTATCCTGCGTCGTTCGCACCGCAGGTCCGTACCGAGCATAGCTGCGAGCAGGCAAAAAGACGTTGCAAACGGATCTTCGCAGACGTATAGTAAAACCAATAGGCAGTGAGGTTCTTGGAACCCCTGGAATCTTGACTTCCTGTCGGCGTGCCGGCCGATCAAGGGTTTTGCCAGCCGCGCCACGTTTCGCAGCACCGCTTTGGGGCGTAGCAGGCATTTGCAGAATAAAAAGGATTGCCTGTAAGCATCCGCCAGGATAAGTGTTATATGTAGCGAGTCCTGGCCGCTGCAACACAGGTTGGTTCCGGTAGTATTGCGGACTTGATCGGCATATGACATATCCTACAATCTCTTGTGCCGTCGGCGGTACGGACTCAGTATCGCGCCCAAAAGTCTACTTGGCTCGTTTCAAAGGGAGCCCACAAGCGACACGACGAATCAGGCCGGAATCGGCCTGCATGAAGATGGCGGCAGCATTTGAGGAAGGCATCGGCAAGATGAGCGTCATTGCAGGACTGGCACCCGCAAAAATCAACCTCTCGTTGCGCGTCGTGTCCCGCCGCAGCGATGGGTTCCACGAACTCGACAGCGTGGTTGCCTTTCTCGACCTGTGCGACAGCCTGCTGTTTTCCCCAGTATTTTCGAATAGCCAGGAGCTTCATATATCCGGGCGGGTTGGCTCGGTCCCGGCGGACCAGCGAAACCTCGTGCTGCGCGCGGCGGAGGCCTTGAGCGACCATGTCGACAAAGACCTGCCATTCAGCGCCGTGCTCGACAAGCGGATCCCAGCCGGAGCGGGCCTTGGGGGCGGCAGCAGCGACGCGGCGACCGCCCTGCTGGTGCTCAACGAGATGCACGAACTGAACCTCTCGGCCGACGATCTCAGTCAGGTTGGCTCCACCATCGGCTCGGATGTGCCCATGTTCGTGATGTCCAGCGCCGGCAGTTGCCGGCTTCGCGGCCGCGGCGAGTTGGTCGAGCCGCTGACCTGGACCCCCCAGGGCTACTGCGTGCTGATCCTGCCCAAGGTGCATTGCCCGACCCCAGCGGTCTACGGCGCGTGGGATCGCGCCCCGTGCAGCACGGACGCGCAACACCCCGTACCGTGCGAGTGCGAACCGCAGGCCGAGGCTTGGCTCGCAAACTGTTTCAACGACCTTCAGACGGCGGCGTTCGCGTTGTTCCCCCTGTTGCAGCAGATTCAGCAACAGGCGGCGGACATCTGCGGCCGGCCGGTCAGAATGACCGGGAGTGGCAGCGCCCTGTTTACCGCTTTTAGTAACATGACCCTCGCCAGTCAGATGGCGAACCGCATATCTGACGAAGTGAACGTTGAGTCCCTAGTCGTGCCTTTTCGAACCGGGGCAGGCAACAAGTTGCCGGAGGTGGAACATGCAGATCACTGAAATTCGTGTCAGACTCGTGCCGGACAATGGCCAGCGGCTGAAAGCCTACTGCACTGTGACGCTCGACAGCGAGTTCGTTGTCCGTGATCTGAAGATCATCGAGGGCAACAACGGCTTGTTCGTGGCGATGCCGTCGCGGAAGCTGGCAGACCGCTGCAACAAGTGCGGCGCGAAAAACCACCTGCGAGCGCGTTTCTGCAATGAGTGCGGCGCGAAGCTGGCGGACAACCGTATCTTGCGTGATGAGTCCGGCAAGCCGAAGCTCAACATCGACATTGCCCACCCCATCGACTCGCAATGCCGCCAGCGTTTCGAGCACTCGGTCATCGAGGCCTTCCACAAGGAGCTGCAGGAGTCGAAGCAGCCGGGCTACAAGCCCAAGGCCGAGGACAACCTCAGCGATTTGTCCCTGCTGTCCCAGCATGACACTCCAGACTAGCGCAATGCCGGCTGCTGTACGACGGCCGAGGGCAAGACCCTCTGTCGTCGATCGCGATGTGATCCTTAGCTGTGGCTGTAGCGGGGTAGTGTCGTCCTGATTCCTGGCGTATCGGGCACCGCTCGACGACATCTGTGGTACGGCTATCCAGCCATAGGATCCATAGGCTCGACAATATTGATCCGGAGAGACCGGTCGGCCGCAGTCCTGGTCCGCGCCGCATTGCAGCCGTGCCCGAGGAGACCGATCACGTTCCGTTTCCGGGTGCCATGCCTGCCCTGAGCGGGCCCAGCGAATCGAACGGTACGTGCATGCACGACCTTGGGAGGTAGATAACTCGCGGAACGAAGGTCGACGCTCCCGTGGGGGGCTCCTTGCCCCGGCAATCCGTAGTCTCACATCCAGGTAACTTGATCTGGATCCAATACGAGCGACATCATGAAACACTGCCACGGCCTGGCATCCCGGCGTCGCGTTCTGACCATTGTGAGCTTGCTACTGCTGCTACTAGCGGTACCGGCATTAGCGCTAGCCCCGGCCACGGGACGCAGCGTCAGCGGCGGGCCAATCGACGGCCTGTTCATCTCGCCGAAGCTGAGCCTGGACCCGCCGCAGGGCCTGCTGGTCGATGCCTGGTATAAGCTCGAAATGCTTGAGCAACCGGTCGGGTACATGCGCACCGCGGTCCGGCGAGAGGGCGACCGCATCGAGACGCTCGATTACACGTTGATCGAGGTCGCCCGCGGGTCGGTCACCGTCAAGATCGTCCTGAAGAATGTCACCGTCGAGACCCTCGACGGCAAGCCGCTGGAGATGCACACCGAGCAGGTCTTCGCCAGCCAGCCAATGCACTATGACGCGAAGTTCCTGCCCGATGGCTCGATCGACCTGGTGATCACGCAGAACGGCAACCCCGTCACCCGCAAGCTCCCGGCCGACCCGACGGCAACGTTCCCCTGGCAGATGACCCGCGACATCCTGGCGGGACGGCGCAAGCCAGGTGAGTCGTTCACCGAGCGTAGCTACGCACTGGTCGCCGGCACCAAGCCAATGGAAATCCAGCACCAGGCCGCAGGACAGGTGCCGCTCCGCCTGCCGGACGGCAGGCAGATCCAGACATGGCGCTACAAGGTCGCCAACCCGGGCAGCGGTACGGGCGATGTCTATTGCGAGCCGAAGCTGCTGATGCCGCTGCGGTTCGAAATGCCGGTAATGGGGATGCGCTTCACCGCCATGATCGCCCCCAAGGAGCAGGCCCTCAAGCAGGTCGACAAACCCACGGAGTTGTTCGTCAGCTCCCTTCTGAAGGCCAAGGTCGTACGCGCACTCGATCCGACGCGCGCCGCCACTGTGCTCTATACGATCCAACTGCCCGACGGCGACCCGGTGGACATGCCCGTTACCGACATGCAGAAGCTCGCGGGCCAGAAAGGCCGCAACCTGCAACTGCTCGTCGCCAGGCGGGGTAGCGTCGCCAGCCGGCCCGCGTCCGCCCCTTCAGACGACGTGGACAAGTATCTGGAGACGACCGCCTACTGCAACATTGATGACAAGACCGTCAAGGACTTGGCCGCCGAGGGCGCAAAGTCGGCAGCCGGGACGAAGGACCCTCAGCGGCTGGCAGAAGGCCTCTGCCGCTTCGTCTACAAGAAGATCCAGCACAAGGACCTGGACGTCGCCTTCGCAACCGCCAGCGAAGTCGCCCGCACGCTACAGGGCGACTGCACCGAACACGCGGTACTGCTGGCGGCGCTGGCCCGTGCGAACGGCCTGCCCGCGCGGGGCGTCTTCGGCATGGTCGCAATGCCAGGCAGTTACGCCGACAGCAAGCTGACCTTCGGCTACCACATGTGGACACAGATCCACGTGAACGGCCGCTGGCTAGACTTCGACGCAGCACTGAATCAGCCGCAACCCGACGCCACGCACATTGCCCTGGGCATCAGCGACCTGGCGGACTCCAGCGTGTCGATGGAATCAGTCCAGACGTTCATGCGACTGGCGGGGCGTGTGGAACTGACCGCGGAACCGCGGAGGTAATGAGCCCTGCAGGAAGCACATCGCTGTTGGCACAAGGCAGTAGCGGACCACCAACGTTCCTCTGCGTTTCTGAAAAACGAAACCGCACGGCCACGCGAACGTGGCCGTGCGATATTTTGTTGACTTCTTGAGAACTGCGGCGGCCGAACGGTTACATCAGCCGGCGATGATCTCTTCGATCGCGCTCTTCAGGTCGCGTTTGGTCTTCATGCCGACGAACTTCTTGACAATCTCGCCATCGCGAAACAGGATCACCGTGGGGATCGCGCTGATGCCGAACTGGGCGGCAACCTCCGCACTGGTATCCGTATTGACCTTGCCCACCTTGAGCGCCACGGCGAACTCGTTGGCGAGTTCATCGATCGTCGGCGCGAGCATCCGGCACGGGGCGCACCACTCCGCCCAGAAGTCCACCAGCACAGGCCTGTCCGACTGCAGTACTTCTGTTTCGAAATTATCGTCCGTGAATTCGAGAGTATTGGCCCCTGCCATCGACTGACTCCTTGCGTCGCGATCCCCTCGCACTTGTTCGGTATCCGGCAAAACCACGCGGATTGTAAACGCACTCGGCGGGCAAATCAACGACGATAACGTGTGCGGATTCAGACACAATGCGCTATCAGAGAGACTCCGCCCACAGTTCGACCTCGACCGCCGCGTTCAGCGGCAGCGATGGCGCCCCCACCGCAAGGCGGACGTGACGGCCCGCCTCGCCAAAGAGCGCCTGCATCAAGTCGCTGGCCCCGTTGGCAACCTTCGGCTGGTCCGTAAATTCCGGTGTGCTGCTCACGAATACCGCCAGCCGGACGATCCGAACGATCTGCTCGATTCCACCAGCAGCCCCCGCCGCGGCCGCCAGGGCATTCAGCGCGCACAGCCTGGCCGCCTGCTGGCCATCCGCGAGCGAGACGTCCGCACCGAGTTTGCCGCTAAAGAGGATCTTGCCCTCACGGCTGGGCAGTTGGCCACTGACAAAGATCAGCGATCCGCTGCGTACGGCCGGGACGTACGAGCCAACCGCCTTGGCGACCTCAGGCAGGCTCAGCCCCATCGCGGTCAGTTTCTGGACGATCTCTTGCCGTGTCATCTTCGGCTCCTGGTATGGACTCTTCCCGTACTTCGGTATCCACGCCGTCGGTCGCTTCCGCTACGGGCTCATCCCCCGGCTCCTGAGTCGAGTCCGTCTCGATCGGCGGCCGGGCGGCCATGCCCAACGGCCCGCTGGCCTTGGAGCCTTCCGGCCCGAACGACTCCGCCAGTTCCGGCGCCGCCAGCGGCCGACTGTCCAGCAGGAACACGTAGATCTGGCCGAATGGGCGATCCTGGTCCGCCCGCACTCGTTGCCGGCGGATCAGTTCCAGCAGGGCCAGGAACGCGCCCACCATCTGTGGCCGGGTCTTGCCCCCGAAGATCGCCGTGAACTCGATCGAGCCGCCCTGCTTCTGCAGCCGTTCAATGATACTGATCGCGTGGGTGGCAATCGGCGTGTCGTCGTAAATGACCTGGTGCTGATAGCCGGTCCGGCCGATCTGCTGCAGCAGCTTGTTGAACGCCGCCATCAGGTCCCAGACCTCGGCGTCCTCCAGATCGAGCGCGTCCTGGTCCGGGATGACCGGCGCGCGCGGAAAGCGTCGGCCGAATTCGTCAGCCCGCGTCTGCAGGTCGCCGGCGACATCCTTGAATCGCTTGTACTCGAGCAGTTGGCGGACCAGGTCGACCCGCGGGTCGATCGCATCCTCCTCGGCCACCTCTTCGGGCGGCGTGGGCAGCAGCATTCGCGACTTGATCTCCATCAGCGTCGCGGCGAACACGAGGAACTGCCCCACGGCATCCGGGTCGAGATGTTGGAGCATCTCGACATACTGGCAGTACTGCTTTGTGACCCGCGAAATCGGGATGTCGTAGATATCGACCTCTTCCCGGCGGATCAGATACAAAAGGAGGTCCAGCGGTCCGGTGTAGACCTCCAGGGCAACGCGGTAGTTGTTGGATTCCTGGCTCACCGGCTCTCCAGGCGACTGGTCGCCAGACCACAGGCCCGCCGCACCTCGTCCATCGTCTGCTTTGCAACCGCCCGGGCCTTCTTGCCGCCCTCTTGCAGCACGTCATCGACATACGACGGGGCAGCAAGCAGTTCGGCCCGCTTCGCCCGCGGCCCGGCGAACCGTTCCTCGAACAGTTCGACCAGTCGCTTCTTGGCCTGGCCGTAGCCCATTCCACCCTTGCGATAGCGGGCGTCCCACTCCGCCGTCTCCTCGGGCGAAGCGAACAGTTTCAGCAGCGCGAACACATTATCGTTGGTCGGGTCCTTCGGGTCCTCGACGGGCGTCGAGTCCGTCTTGATGCTCATGATCGCCTTCTGGGCCTGCTTGGCCTCGGCGAACAGCTCGACGGTGTTGTTGTAGCTCTTGGACATCTTCTGGCCATCAACGCCCGGCACCAGCAGGGCCTGGCCGAGCTTCGCCTCGGGCCGCACGAATACCTCGCACTGGAAGGTCGTGTTGAAATAGCCCGCCATGTCCTGGGTCATCTCCACGTGCTGGACCTGGTCCTTGCCGACCGGAACCAGCTGGCTCTTGTAGATCAAGATGTCAGCCGCCATCAGCACCGGGTAGCAGAACAGGCCCATGCTCGAGGTGATCCCGCGAGCGACCTTGTCCTTGTAGGCATGTGCTCGCTCGAGCAGGCCCGTGCCCGTCACGCAGTTGAGGATCCAGGTCAGTTCGCAGACCTCCGGCACGTCGGCCTGACGGAAGAAGGTGACCTTGTTGGGGTCGAGCCCCAGCGCCAGGTAGTCCAGCGCCACGCCGCGGGTGTACTCTTGCAATAGCTTCGGGTCCTGCACCGTCGTCAGGGCGTGATAGCTGGCGATGAAGTAGAAGCAGTCGTGCTGCTCCTGCATCTCGATGTGCTGCTTGAGCGCACCGAAGTAGTTGCCCAGGTGCAGCCTGCCCGAAGGCTGAATCCCCGAAAGTATCCGCATCACATGACTCCGTAAGACCGCGCGAACCGAACGAAGAGGCCGGTCCCCAGGTGCCGCCGGGCCGGCCAAAACCGTTGTCTTGCCCCACTGGCCGTTGACCATCCCTGCCCGGGCAACCATAATCGCCGAGCAAGGTTGGGCGAAAACGAGTGCCCTATTCTATCGGATGCAGGCGAATTTTGCGTAGCGCCCCGGGGCAAAAAATCTAGCCGCCCGTGACAGGCTTGGGATCTGGCAATGAGTGATATGACGGTGGAAGGCAATCGGTTGATGCGAATCAGGTTGCTGCTGCTCGACGTCGACGGCGTCTTGACCGACGGGCGTACCTATATCGATGCGGATGGCCGGGAAACCCTTGCATTCAGTATTCAGGATGGCGTAGGCCTGAAACTCTGGCAGCGGACGGGGCGGTTCGTAGGCCTGCTGTCGGGGCGAAACCAGCCAGCCGTGCGCGCCCGCGCCCAGCAGCTCAAGATCGACCTGACAGTCCTGGGCCGCAATGACAAAGTCGATGCCTACGAGCAGC
>JANYLN010000083.1 GCA_025357795.1 Planctomycetota bacterium | reverse complement strand
GAAGGAGTACTTCGTGCTGGGCGACAACAGCCCGCAGAGCCTGGACTCGCGGCGGTGGTGGCAGATCGGGGAGCATTTGAAGAACCGGCCCGAAGGCTACCGGATGGGCACGGTGCCGGCGGACCAGATGATCGGCAAGGCCTTTTTCGTGTACTGGCCGAGTTGGTACCGGCTGTGGGACATTCCGAACCTGCGGGTGATCCCGAATGTCGGGGAGATGCGCTGGATCCAGTAAATGAGCAATCAGCCAGACACCCGCAGCAATTTCGTCCAGGCCAAAGAGACGATCGAATCGGTAGTGATCGCCCTGATCCTGGCGTTCGTCTTCCGGGCGTTCGTGGTGGAGGCGTTCGTGATCCCGACGGGGTCGATGGCGCCGACGCTGTACGGGCAGCACATCGATCATGTCTGCACCAACTGCGGCTACGGGTTTGCCATCGGGGTCGGGTCGATCCCGAACGAGATCCGCTGCCCGAACTGCGACTGGATCGACCAGGTTAGCAACGGCGCGGAGCAGCCTGCGGTGGATAGCGGGGACCGGATCCTGGTGCTGAAATGGCCCTATGCGATGGAACACCTGCTGCCGCCGCGGCGGTGGGATGTGGTGGTGTTCAAGGCGCCGTTCGGCAGCCCGGCGAATTACGAGGAGCGCGACGGGCAGACCAACTACATCAAGCGGCTGATCGGGCTGCCGGGGGATGTCCTGGAGGTGATCGACGGGGACATTTACACAGCGCGGGGCGAAGAGGTGTCGGGGGCGATCCGGCAGAAGTTGGGCCACAGTCCGCTGCCGGAGGCTCTAACACTGGAGGAGCGGCGGCAGCTGAACAAGGTGCTGCAGATCGCCCATAAGACGCCCGAGGCGCAGGAGGCGCTCTGGCAGATCGTCCACGACGCGGATTACCAGCCAGCGCGGAAGCTGACGGCGGGGTGGAAGGCGCTGGCAGGGCGGTCGAGCTGGAAAATCGACGGGCGGGTGATGACGTTCGACGGGGTCAAGAGCGAGCAGCCGCAGTACATCGAGCTGAGCGGGAAGGACTTCCGGGACGACTACGGCTACAACGAGGGGGGCGGCAAGCGGATTGTCAGCGACCTGCAGCTGAAGACGACGGTGACGTGGCAGGCCGGGGATGGGGCGGTGTTGCTGTGCCTGTCGAAGTACAACGAGATGTACACGGTGGAGATCTCGCCGCGGAAGGGGCTGGGCCGGACGATGCGGACGAGCCTGCTGAACCGGGAGGCGCCGGGGCAGATCGGGCCATCGTGGACGTTCCGGTCCTGGAAGCGGAACTGGCCGGTGGAGGTGTCGTTCGCCAATGTGGATCACCAGTTGCAGGTCTGCTTTGACGGACGGGCCGTCTGGCAGAGCGGGCCGGGGGATTTTTCGACGACGGCGGGGGTTGCCCTGGGGCAGGGGTACGAGTCGAGCCCGCCGCTGGTGCGGATCGGCGGGGAGGAGATCCAGGCGGAGCTGCGGCACGTAGCGGTACACCGGGATGTGTACTACCGGGACGACGAATTCATCCAGACGCGCAACTCTTACGGGCGCAGTATCGCGAGCCAGTTCAGCGACCGGCATGCGTGGGCGTCGCGTGACAACGCGATGCTGCTGCGGCACAATGAGTACTTCGTGATGGGGGACAACAGTCCGGCGAGCTATGACTCGCGGCTGTGGTGGCAGACGGGCGAGCATCTGGCGGAGCGGGCGGAGCCGTACCGGGTCGGGACGGTGCCGGCGGACCAGATGATCGGCCGGGCGTTTTTCGTGTATTGGCCTAGCGGATACCGAATCTTCGGGTACGGCTTGCCGATTGTGCCGAATATTGGTGAAATGCGTTGGATACGCTAAGGTCGTGTCTACGGGCAGCTTTGGGTAGAAGTCCTAAGTAGATAACAGCTTATCCACAGGCACCCGCAGGGCTGCGGAAGATGCCGCAAGGGCCAGGGATGCAGGCAGCCGAGGGCGTGTATGGTGCGTGGACGTGCCCTGTGAGATGCAGTAGGATGTCCATGGTAAGCGGCTG
>JANYLN010000018.1 GCA_025357795.1 Planctomycetota bacterium | reverse complement strand
CTGCGGCTGCACTACAAGCCGACCCGCTCGCAGTTGGCGGACCGGGTCGAAGCGGCCCTGCGCGGCGCGGCCCTGTGGGACGAGGTCAAGGACAATCTCGACCACCCGGGGCCGGCCCTGTCCGGCGGGCAGCAGCAGCGGCTGTGCATCGCCCGGGCCATCGCCGTCGGTCCGGACGTCCTGCTGATGGACGAGCCGACCAGCGCGATCGACCCGGTCGCCACCGCCAAGATCGAGGACCTGATCGGGGACCTCAAGAGCCGCTATACGATCGTCATCGTCACGCATAACATGCAACAGGCCGCGCGCATCAGCGACTTTACCTCCTTCTTCTACGAGGGCCACATCATCGAGTACGGCCCGACCCGGCAGATCTTCACCAAGCCGACGCAGAAGCGGACCGAGGATTACATTACCGGGCGATTTGGCTGAGAGTTTCCGGAGGAGAACGATATGTCTGTTCATCTGATCAAGGAAATCGACAAGCTCAAGAAGATGATCCTGTCCCTCTCGGCCATGGTCGAAGAGACCGTCCAGCGGGCGGTCAAGGCCCTGGACACCCGCGACGCGGTGCTGGCCCAGCGGATCATCGACCACGACTACGAGATCGACAGGAATGAGGTCGACGTCGAGGAGGAGTGCCTCAAGATCCTCGCCCTCCACCAGCCGGTCGCCATCGACCTGCGGCTGATCATCGCGGTGCTCAAGATCAACAACGACCTGGAGCGTATCGGCGACCTGGCGGTCAATATCGCCGAGCGAGCCGTCTTCCTGGCCACCCAGGAACGCACGCCGATGTGGTTCAACTTCGTCCAGATGGGCGAAAAGGCCCAGGCCATGCTCCGCCAGAGCCTCGACTCCCTGGTCAACCTCGATGCGGGCCTGGCCCGCGAGGTTTGCATGGCCGACGACGCGGTCGACGCCATGAACCGCGAGGCCTTCCTGATGGTCCAGGAGGCCATCCGCCACCACCCCGAGAGGATGGAGGCCCTCATTCACCTGCTGAGCGTCTCTCGCCACCTCGAGCGGATCGCCGACCACGCCACCAACATCGCCGAGGACGTCATCTACATGTGCGAGGGCCAGATCGTCCGCCACCGTAGCGAAGACTATGCCCAGAACAGCCGGGAGGCGCGCAACGGCTGACCGCACCGGCCCCCAGGCAGCGGCCACGCAGGACGCTTCGGGCCTGCTTGCGCCGGCTCTTGGTGCCGCCGGCTGAACATGTGACATACCGCCCCGACGGCAGTATCATGTCTCCTATACGGTTGGACCCGAACTCGACGCCTGCAATCCGCAAAGGAGACACCGGATGAAGATCGAGCATATGGCGTATATGATGGCGGACCCGGTCGCCGTGGCGGACTGGTACTGCCGGAACCTCGGCTTTCGCGTCGTCCGCAAGAGCGACGGCTACCCGTGGGGCTATTTCCTGCTGGACACCTCCGGCAGCGTCATGGTCGAGATCTACAAGCGCAAGGAAGTGCCCGTTCCCGACTACAACACGATCGATCCGCTGGTGCTGCACCTGGCCTTCCTCTGCGACGATGTCAAGGGCACGATCGCCAAGCTGGCTGGCGCCGGCGCCACGGTCCATGCGGACTTCAGCGTCACCCCCGACGGCGATGAGATCGCGATGCTCCGCGACCCGTGGGGGTTCGCCATTCAGCTGGTCAAGCGGGCCAAGCCGATGCTGTAGAATATCAGCAGTCCATAAGACCGATACCCGGAGGCCTCCCGCATGCCCACCATCAGTCTGAAGACCCTTGTCGACTTCGGCACGCGCCTGCTGGTCCGTCGCGGCGTGCCGTTGCGTGACGCGCAGTACATCGCGGAGGTGGCAGTCACCGCCGAGGCCATGGGTGTGACCACGCACGGCTTGGTGCAGTTGACTGCGATCGACAGCCAGATCGGCAAGAGCATCGATCCTGCCCGACAGCCCGCCATCGTCCGCAACAAGGGCGCGATGGCCCAGATCGACGGCGATGGCTCGATAGGCCAGATCGCGATGCGCCTGGCGAGCGAACTGGCGGTGGCCAAGGCCCAGGAGCACGGGGTCGCCATGGTCGGCGTGGGCAACACCTCCTGGATCGCCGCGTTGAGCGTCTACCTGCTGCCGCTGGCAAAGCAAGGCTTCCTCGCCCAGGTCTGGTGCCAGTCGAGCCAGTGCCAGGACTGCGCACCGATCGGCGGGGTCGATGCGCGGCTCTCGACCAACCCGATCGCGCTGGCCTTTCCGACCGGCGGCGACCCGGTCGTGGCGGACTTCTCCACCGCCGCGGTCTCCATGGGCAAGACCGCGCGGCTCGCCAAGGCGGGCCAGAAGGCCCCCCACCCGGTCTTCATGGACGAGGCAGGCCACGTCAGCGACGACCCGACCGTCATGGTCGACGCCCACGGCGTCCGCCAGGCGGGCTCGATCCAATTCTGGGGCGGCCAGTCCGAGGGCCACAAGGGCTACGCCATGAGCCTCTGGTGCGAGGCGATAACCGCCTTGGCCGGCGGGCGGACCAACGACCCGCAATCGCCCTCGCGCCAGTCCTTCTCGCTGCTGGTGATCGACCCCGAGGCCTTCGCCGGGCGGGAGTACTTCCAGAAGCAGATCGATCACCTGGTCGCGTGGTTGCGATCCAGTCGCCACCGGCCAGGCTACAACAAGATCCGCCTGCCAGGCGAGCGAGGGCAGGAGGCCTATCGCCAGGCGGAGAAAAGCGGCGTGCCGGTGGCCGAGCCGATGCTCACCCAACTCAACGCCCTGGCCGCCAAGTACGAAATCCCCGTCCTCCCCGCTGGCTAGACAGAAAATTCAGGTACAGCCAAACAGGTCCGGACCCGGCGGATAGCCTTAGCTGGGTTCCTTGTTCTTATAACTGCATACGTCCGTGCCTTCTTGACACATCCAGGCAGACGCGGTGTAGTGAGCCTCCAGTAATCCCAAGATCCAAGGAGCCATACGTATGGAAGGTCTCGCGAAACTCCGTCTCGATAAGATCAAGCACTATGTCAGCAAGCTGATGCCGGCTTATCTCACACGCGAAACTGTCGCCGCGGCCGACCTGCAGTTGCTTGAGCCGGCCGAGTCGCGCTACGACTGCCCGCCGGACGAGGGTCCCTGGCAGAAGATCGACCATGGCGCCGCTTGGGGCGGCAAGCAGCAATACGCCTGCTTCCGCGGCAAGGTGACTGTGCCGAGTCACTGGAAGGGCAACCCCATCGAATTGCGGATCGTCCACAAGGAAAACTACTTCGAGCCGACCCACGACGATAACACCACCTGTGGTCCCGAAGGACAGGCCTTCATCAACGGCCAGCGCGTCGGCGCGATCGACTGGCAGCACAAGGTTGTACGCCACCCGTTCAAGCCGGGCCAGACCTATGATGTCCGCGCCGTCGTCTTCGCCGCCCGCATCCGCTGCCGCCACAACCTGCAGACCTATGGCCTGGCCTTGGTCGATGCCGGCACCCACAAGCTCTACCACGACATGCGGGTCGCCATCGAAATGATCGATCGCCTCGACGCCGAGTCCCTCGACCGCGCCCGCCTGATCGACGCCCTCGATGCCGCCGTGCACGCCCTCGACATGCGCGATGCCGTAGGCCGAGCCCTCATCCCCGATGAGTGCCGCCGCGACGCCGCCGGCAAAGGCTTCTACGCCAGCGTGCCAGCCGCCCAGCAGACCTTCGACAAAATGCGCAAGCAGGTCCAGGACGCGCCCGGCGCAGGCGAGGTCCTCGCCGTGGGTCACGCCCACATCGACCTGGGCTGGCTCTGGCCGATCCGCATCACCCACCACAAGTGCGTCCGCACTTTCGCCACACAGGTCCGCCTGCTCAAGGAATACCCCGATTGGGTCTACCAGCAGTCCAGTCCGCAGGCCTACAAGTGGCTCGAAAAGGACGCACCCGAACTGCTGGCCGAGATCAAGAAGCTCATCAAGGCTGGCCGGTGGGAGGCCGAAGGCGCCACCTGGTGCGAATGCGACATGAACATCACGGGCGCCGAGTCGCTCGTCCGCCAGTTCCTCTACGGCAAGCGCTACTTCCAGGAGAAGCTCGGCGTCGACAGTCGCTACCTCTGGCTGCCGGACGTGTTCGGCTACTCCGCCGCCCTGCCCCAGCTGCTCAAGCTGGCCGACTGCGACGCCTTCATCACCAGCAAGATCAGTTGGAACGAGTTCAACCGCTTTCCCTACGACACGTTTCGCTGGCGCGGCCTCGATGGCAGCGAGATCCCTGTCCAGTTCATCACGACGGCATGCACCTCGTGGTTCTTCACCTACAACAGCATGCTCAACGTCGAGGAACTCAAGGGCAACTGGAAGCACTACCAGCAGAAGAACCTCACTGGCCGGTCGCTGCTCTCCTTCGGCTACGGCGACGGCGGCGGCGGCCCGACCGAGCAGATGCTCGAAACCGGCAAGCGCCTCGCGGATGAGCCGACCCCCGCCGGTCTGCCGAAACTCCGCTACGGCCAGGTCCGTGACCTCGTTCAGAAGGTCAAAGGCCAGGCCGCCACCCTGCCCGTCTGGGACGGCGAACTCTACCTCGAGCTGCACCGCGGCACCTACACCACCCAGGGCTGGATCAAGCGAGCCAACCGCAAGAACGAGACCCGCCTGCACAACCTGGAGTGGCTCGCCACGCTAGCGGGCAAACTCGGCTACAAGCTCGACAAGGCCGCCCTCGACGGTCTCTGGGAAGACCTGCTGCTCATGCAGTTCCACGACATCCTGCCGGGATCGTCCGTCGGCGAACTCTACGAAGAGACTCGCAGCATGCACGACAATCTCGCCGCCAGGGCCGATGAGATGACAGCCGGCGCTACCAAGACGCTGGTTGGCCAGATCGACACCGCGGGAGCGAAGAAACCCGTCGTCCTGTTCAACACCCTCAGCTGGGACCGCAGCGACCCGATCCGACTGCCCGACGGCACCTGGCTCAACAATGTCACCGTTCCCGCCGGCGGCTGGACCGTCGTCGACGCCGCGATCAAGCCGGCCGCTAAAAGCGACCTGTCCGTCAGCCCTGACGGCAAGAAGATCAAGAGCCGCTTCTGGCAGATCAAGCTCGACAAGCAGGGCCGCATCGCCGAACTGCTCGACCGCCAGGCCAACCGCCAGGTCTTGCCCAAGGGCACCGTCGCCAACCTCTGGCAAGTCTACGAGGATCGCTCTGCCCACTGGGACGCCTGGGACATCCCGCAGTACTACACGCAGCACCCACTGCCCGGTCCGGAACTGGAGAGCCTCAAGGTCCTCGAGCAGGACGCCATGCATATCGCCATCGAGATGCACTGGAAGATGCCGATCGTCGGCAAGGGCCCGCCGTCCACGATCTGCCAGAAGATGATCGTCTACGCCAATAGCCCGCGGATCGACTTCGACACGCAAGTCGACTGGCACGAGCACCACGCCGTGCTCAAGGTGGCCTTCCCCGTCGATGTCCGCGCCACCGAGGCGACCTACCAGGTCCAGTGGGGGCACCTCCAGCGGCCGACCCACACCAACACCAGCTGGGATGTCGCCCGCTTCGAGGTCCCGGCCCACCGCTTCGCCGACCTCGGCGAGCACGGCTATGGCGTGGCCCTGCTGAACGACTGCAAGTACGGCTACCACATCGAGGGCAATTTGATGCGGCTGACCTGCCTGCGCAGCCCCACCGCCCCACATGCCTTTGCCGACCAGGGGCACCACGAGTTCACCTACTCGCTGCTGCCGCACGCGGGTTCGTTCCAGGAGGCCGGCGTCGTCCGTAGCGCCGCCGAACTCAACGTGCCGGTGATCGCCGTCGCTACCGACGCCCACGGCGGCAAACTGCCCGCGACGTTCCGCTTCGTCGAAGTCACCAGCCCCGCAGCTGTGATCGAGACGATCAAACCCGCCGAGGACGGCAAGGGCACGATCGTCCGGCTGTACGAGTCCCACGGCTCGCACGCGGCCGTCACGCTCCGCTTCGCCGACGCCCCCAAGGCGGTCGAGACGGTCAACCTGCTGGAGCAACCGTATGAGGACGATGTGGCCCTTAAAGCCGAAGGCAACGAAGTCAGTTTCCGCCTGCGGCCGTTCCAGATCGTTACGTTGCGGGTGAAGTAAGCCCCAACGTCCCCCAACGCACTCATCCAGGCACCACGGGCGGTTCGTCCGTGGTGCCTTCTTTTCGTGCTGGATCCGGCCGTCTCGCTCGAGGAACCTGCGTCTGGGGTCCGGCCTCGAACCACCGTGAGCAAGCACGACCAGAGGGGAGCCCCCTGCCAGATCCTGTGCCCTCAGAGGCCCGTACCGGTCGCCACTACAATCCTGATACGTCTACACCAAATTACACTGTTCGCCCCGCCGCCCGTTGCATCGCCCGGGCAACCCGTCACAATGGTGGCGCGCGCGGAACGCGTGCGACTGAAACATTCAAAGGAAAGGACCTGATATGGCCGCCCCGGTAGCACTCCAGCTTTATACCGTCCGCAAGGTTGCAGAGAAGGAAGGTTACGAGAGCGTCGTCCGCAAGGTCGCCGCGATGGGCTACGCCGGCGTCGAGCCGGCCGGCTTCCCGGGCTCCAATGCCAAGGATGCCGCCAAGCTCTTCCAGGACCTTGGCCTGGCGGTGCCCAGCGCCCACGTTGGCATTCCGATCGGCGAGAAGAAGAATGAGACGATCGACGTGATGAAGACGCTTGGGTCCAAGCGGGCGATCTCGGGCTTCGGGCCCAAGGAGTTCGCGACGCTCGATCTGACCAAGGCGGCCTGCGACAAGTTCAACGAGGCGGCTGCCAACTGCAAGGCGGCGGGCCTGCAATTCGGCATTCACAACCACTGGTGGGAGTACCAGCCGGTCGAAGGACAGATGGTCTACAAGGTCATGCTGGAGAAACTCGACCCCGGTATCTTCTTCGAGATCGATACGTACTGGGTCAAGACCGGCGGCTGCGATCCGGTCGCGGTGGTCAAGGAGATGGGCAAGCGGGCGCCTTTGCTGCACATCAAGGACGGCCCCGCCCAGCAGAATGTTCCCCAGACCGCCGTCGGCGAGGGCGTGCTCGATTTCCCGAAGATCGTTCAGGCAGCGGGCAGCAACGTCGAGTGGCTGGTCGTCGAACTCGACGAGTGCGCCACCGACATGATGGAAGCGGTAGACAAGAGTGTCAAGTACCTGATTGCCAAGGGGCTCGGTCGTGGAAAATAGAGTCAAAGTCGGTGTGATCGGTTGCGGCAACATCAGCGGCGCGTACTTCAAGTACACCGGGATGTTCCCGATCCTGGATGTGGTCGCCTGCGCGGACATGGACATGACCCGCGCGGAGGCCAAGGCCGCCGAACACGGCATCAAGGCCATGTCCGTGAAGGACATGCTCGCGGACAAGACCATCGAGATCGTCATCAATCTGACGATCCCCAAGGCCCATTTCGACGTGAACATGGCTTGCATCGCGGCCGGAAAGAACGTCCACTGCGAAAAACCCCTGGCGATCAATCGCCAGGACGGCCGCAAGACCGTCGAAGCCGCCAAGGCCAGGGACGTCCTGCTAGGCTGCGCCCCCGACACCTTCCTGGGCGGCGGCGGGCAGACCTGCCGCAAACTGATCGATGACGGCTGGATCGGCGAGCCGATCGGCGCGACGGCATTCATGATGTGCCACGGCCACGAGTCCTGGCATCCCAGCCCCGAGTTCTACTACGAGGTCGGCGGCGGCCCGATGCTGGACATGGGCCCGTACTACCTGACCGCCATGGTCAACCTGATGGGTCCGATAAAGAGAGTCACCGGTTCGACCCGCGTGACCTTCCCCGAGCGGACTATCACCAGCAAGGAAAAGTACGGTAAGAAGGTGGCGGTCGAAACTCCAACGCACATTGCCGGCGTGATGGACTTCGGCAGCGGCGCGATCGGCACGATCATCCAGAGCTTCGACGTCTGGAGCCACAACCTGCCGCGCATCGAGATCTACGGCACGGATGGCTCGCTCGTCGTACCTGACCCGAACAACTTCACCGGCCCCGTCTTCGTCCGCCGGGCCGGCGCCAAGGAGTGGAGCAACATTCCGCTGACCCACGCGGACAACGTCGGCCGGGGCATCGGCGTGGCGGACATGGCCTACGCCCTGCGCAGCGGCCGCAAGAACCGCGTCAGCGGGGAGTTGGCCTACCACGTCCTCGACGTGATGTGCTCGTTCGAAGAGGCCAGCAAGACCGGCAAGCATATCGAGATCAAGAGCACGGTCGCCAAGCCAGCCGCCCTGCCGATTGGCCTGATGCCGGGAACGCTGGATAACTGAGTGGGGGTGGGCACTGCCCACCGTATTGCCAGATGCGAGAAAGGACGTTGTCGTGGTTAAAAAGGTGAAAGTCGGCATCATCGGCTGCGGAAAGATCAGCGCGGCCTATTTCAAAGGCTGTAAGGCGTTCGAGATACTCGATGTCGTCGCCTGTAGCGATATCAATATGGCTTGCGCCGAGGCAGCGGCCAAGGAGTACAGCTGCAACGCAGTCCCCGTAAAGGACATGCTGGCCAACCGGGAAATCGAGATCGTCGTTAACCTGACGATCCCGAAGGTCCATGCCGAGGTGGACATCGCCGCGTTCGAGGCCGGCAAACACGTCCACTCGGAAAAGCCCCTCGGCATCACCCGCGAGGATGGCCGCAAAGTCCTCGATGCCGCCAAGAAACACAACCGTCTGCTGACATGCGCGCCCGATACCTTCATGGGGGGCGGCGGCCAGACGGCCCGCAAGATCGTCGATGACGGCTGGATCGGCGAGCCGGTGGCTGCCACGGCGTTCATGGCCAGCCATGGCCCGGAGAACTGGCACCCGAACCCCGGCTTTCTGTACGCCTGCGGTGGCGGCCCGATGCTGGACATGGGCCCGTATTACCTGACCGCCCTGGTCAATCTGATGGGTCCGATAAGTAGAGTCACCGGCTCGACCCGCGTGACCTTCCCCGAGCGGATGATCACCAGTCAGCCGCTCTACGGCACGATGATGAAGGTCGAAGTACCCACGCTCGTCTCCGGTGTGATGGACTTCGCCAATGGCGCCATTGCCACCATCCTGATGAGCTTCGATATCTGGAGCCACAATCTCCCTCGCATCGAGATCTATGGGACCGAGGGCACCCTGATCGTGCCCGACCCTAACCGCTTCGACGGCCAGGTCATGGTCAAGCGAGCCAGCGCCAAGGAGTGGTCCAACATCCCTCTCACGCACAGCGACACGGTCAGCCGCGGCATTGGCGTGGCGGACTTGGCGTATGCGATCCGCTGCGGCCGCAAACCTCGCCCCAGCGGAGAGTTGGCCTACCACGTGCTGGACGTCATGTGCGCGTTTGACGAAGCCAGTAAGCGCGGCGAGCACGTACAGATCCAAAGCACGACCGATAAGCCCAGGCCCCTGCCGCTGGGCCTGATGCCCGGGACATTGGACGGCTAGCGAAAACAGCCAGACAAATGGATAGAAAGGAAATTGGAATATGAGGCGTGCATTGATGGTCTGGGGTGGCTGGGACGGCCACGAACCCAAGCAGTGCGCCGATCTCTGGTGCCCAATCCTCAAGAATGAAGGCTTTGACGTCGTCGTGTCGAATACCCTCGACGCCTACCTCGATAAGGCCCTCCTGGACAGCCTCAGCCTGATCGTCCCGCTCTGGACCATGGGCCAGATCACCGAAGACCAGCGCAAGAACCTGCTGGACGCCGTCGCGGGCGGCGTGGGCATCGCCGGCTGGCATGGCGGCATGGGTGATTCGTTCCGCAATGACTGTGACTACCAATTCATGGTCGGCGGCCAGTGGGTGGCCCACCCCGACGGCATCATCGATTACACCGTCAACATCACGAAACACGATGACCCCATCGTCAAAGGCCTGAAGGACTTCGCCATGAAGTCCGAGCAGTATTACATGCACGTGGACCCGTCCAACGAGGTGCTCGCCACCACGACGTTTAACCCCAAGAGCGCCCCGTGGGTCGTCGGCTGCGTCATGCCCGTGGCCTGGAAACGGAAGTACGGTCAGGGCCGGGTCTTCTACTCCTCGCTGGGCCACGTCGCCAAGGACTTCGACGTTCCCGAGGCCCGCGAGATCCAACGCCGCGGCATGCTCTGGGCCACCAGGTAACCGAGCTTCGTCGCACACAAGCAGACACAATACAACAGGCGTCTGTGGGCCCCGACGCAGGGCCACAGACGCCTGTCTTGTAGAGGCACAACTCTAACGATCGTGATCCAGCAGGCCACTGACAGACCCGAGGCCGGGGATTTACCATGGAGTAACACAACGGATCGATTGTGACCAGTATGCTCTGGGCTTCGGGTCATTCCCGCCGGATGCACCTGCCGCAAATTCATATGGATCGCAGCGACAGGTGCGACTGCTTTGACACTCTAAGGGTATGAGTATCCCCAAGTGTCCGCACAGGGCAGGCAAGCGAGAAGGACAAGTCCTCGCTCGGAGCGCGTTCTTTAACTCCGCTGCAGCTGTAGGTTATGGAAGACGCAAAATCGCAGGCATGATGGGAAAAGTTCCGGTCGCAGAGATCAAGCCTCCGTGCCTGGTCCCGCCGCTACCCTGCGAAGCATCGTATAGGGCCCTTCGGGAATGACCGCCACCCGTACGTTCGACCGCTCGGCCAGGAATCTGTCGATTGCCCGCTGCGCCCGCTGCTGCGAGTCGCCGTTACCCGGCACGGGCGTGACGGCGATACAGCCCTGCATGTCCATCGGGATCCCATCGCTGGCCAGCCAGAGCCGTTCCAGGCCGATGCGTTGTAGCACGCGGCACTGCATCTGAAACCCCCACTGGTCCAGCCTGGTCTGGGCCGACGCGGCAATGTCCGCCAAAAACCCCCGCCAATCGTTCCGGTACGAGAGCATCAAATCCGTGTACGCCTTCGAGCCGACCTGCTCTGAGCACTGCGAGACCACCAGCAGCGTCGAATCGGCCTTCAGGGCCGGTAGTGCCCCGCACATCCCCTTGCCGGTCTGATAAAAAGTCGTGTCCAGCGGATAGCCTCCGCCGCTGGTGATTACCAGATCGTACGGCTCGCGGATCTCAGCCGAGGTCCAGTTCGCCACGTCCCGGCAGCCCACCTCGTGCGCGGCCTCGAGCTGCCCGGCGTAGATCCCGGCGATCTGCCGATCGCGCGTGATCGCTACGTTGAGCAGGAAGTCCACTCCCACCCGCTGGGCGACCTCGAGCGCGATGCGGTGACAGGGGTTGCCCTCCAGTAGACCGTTGTCCGCCAGCGGATCCGCCAACGTCCGATAGCCGTGGAACCGCTGGATCGTCGCCAGGTCCACCAGCGCCGGGCAGACGCCCTTGCGCCCGCCCGAAAAGCCAGCCATGAAGTGCGGCTCGATATAGCCGGTCACGATCCGGAAGTCGGCCTCCGCGAAACGGCGGTTGACCGAGACAGG
>JANYLN010000334.1 GCA_025357795.1 Planctomycetota bacterium | reverse complement strand
TTGCCAGGCTCGGGAAGCGGTCTTCCATCAGGTTCGGCAGGAACAGCGCGTACATGTATTCGTCTTCGAACTCGGGGTCCTTGTTGAGTTCGACGATGTGTGGCAGGCCGGCGATCTTCTCGAATTGGCAGCCTGTCTGGCCGTCCATCAAGGCGGCAAAGGCGCCCGCCAGTGAGGTGTTGCCCACCGCGTCGAAGCGGTCCTGCGGCAGGTCCGGCAGCATGCCGATACTGATCGCGTTGCGGATGTTGATGTGCCGCGCGAAGCCGCCGGCCAGCCAGATCTTGTCGAGGTCGTCGAATGCCAGGCCCGCGTTCTTTGCCAGCAGCAACGCGCCGACATAGATCGCCGCCTTCGCCTGCAGCAGCCCTTCGATATCCTTTTCTGTAACGAGGATGTCGTCCAGGCCGTCGTCGGTATTCTCCTTGGGCACCAGGACGAAGGCCTGCATTGGATTATCGCGGAACGTCACCTGCTTGAAGCGGGGGCAACGGGCGACGACGTCCTTGTTGAACCGGCCGGTCCGCTCGAGCAAGCCGGCGCGGAAGGCCTCCGCCAGAAAATCGATCAGGCCGCTCCCGCACACGCCGCTGGGCCGGCCATTGTGGTTGCTGTTGTGGATGACCTCGTAGCGGACGTTCATCTCCGGGCCGTCGATCCAGATCCGTTCGATGGCCCCGCTGCGGGCTCGCATGCCGCAGGAGATGCCGCTGCCCTCGTAGGCCGGGCCGGCGGCGGTCGCGCAGGCCCACATGCCTTTCGGCGTGCCCAGGGCGATCTCGCCGTTGGTGCCGATGTCGATGAGCAGGTGCTTGCCTTCCGCCTTGTGGACGCCGCAGACATAGATGCCGCTGACGATGTCGCCGCCGACGTAGCCTGCGATGGCCGGCACGACATCGACCAGCCCCGCCGGGTTCATCGCCAAGCCGATCTCACTGGCCCGGAAGGTGCCGGGGGACTTCGTGCTCGGCTGGAACGGCGAGGCGCCGATGGGGGTCGGGTCGATCGCCAGCAGCAGGTGGGCCATCACCGTATTGCCCGAGACGACCATCCGCGCGATCTCATCGATGTCGATCTTGTGCTTGCGGCACAGCAGGTGTGTCAGTTTGCCGATCGAGTCGGCTACGGCGAGTTTTTGCAGTTCGTGGATCTGGCTGGAATTCCGGGCATAGACGATCCGGCTGGCGACGTCCTCGCCCCGCTGGATCTGCTGGTTGAAGCAGCTGGCGGTGTCGAGCATTTCGCCCTTGTTCAGATCGACCAGCGAGCAGACGACCGTCGTGGTGCCCAGGTCGACGGCGATGCCGTAGAGGCGGCCGGTCGTGTCACCCGGTTCGACGCGGATGAGATCCCAGCCGTCCTCGCGCCGGGCGAGCGTGGCGGTGACGTGGAAGTTGCCGCGGGTCATGACGGCTGGCAGGGTCTGCAGGACCGGCAGGGCAGGGCGGACGCGTCCCAGATCGCCCTGCGTGTGCAGGTGCCGCGTGATCCGCTCGAAATCGCCGACGGAATCGTCCAGCGTCGGGGCGGCCAATTGCAGGGCGACCTTGCGCACGCCGGGGTTGTGCGCGAAGCGGGTGGACAGGTCGAAATCGACCACGATCTTCTCGCCGGCCTGCACGAGCGAGCGCTTCGGCACGCGGACCCGCCAGCTGTCCGAGACAATCTTCGTCTGACAGCCAAGGATGCGCTTGGCCGGTTGGCCTGCTTGGATCTGGATGGTCTGGCCGTTGCGCTGGAAGGTGCCTTCGACCAGGTCGACCGCGCAGCCGCCGCAGGTGCCGCTGGCGCCGCAGCTGGTATTAAGGACCACACCGGCCAGATCGGCCGCCTCGGTAATCAGGCAGCTGGCTGGCAGTTCGATCTCCACCAGATGATCCGTGCAGTCGAAGAACCCCTTGCTTGCCATGTGCGGTACGTCCCTCTCATAGCCGGCCCAGCGGGCGTCGGCGATGCCCTCGGTCCGGTCATCATAACGCCAACATCTTGGATTGAAACATCTTGGTGGCACTGGGGAAGGGTGAAATCAACGCCGTCAGGTCCGGCGGAACGGTAGGGCACGGGCTGTGCGACGTAAACGCGACAGTATGACTCCATATCGAGAGATGGCGATCGGGCCTTTGTGGAGCCAAGCCCAGTAATATTGTGGCGGCTATTGGTCGCCAACTTGTTGTGTACTTGGGGAGCCGCTGGCGGTGGCAGGCATTTTCCGCCAAGCCAGGATGTTGGTCGCCAGCACGACAGCCGGCAGCACTTGCAGGAATAGCGAGGCGCCGCTGACGCCGTCCAGCAGGATCCAGAGCAGTTGAAAGACCAACAGCAGGCTTGCGGCTGCAGCCGCGATGACAACGCACAAACGGCTGCGGCGCAATGTCCCCCAGCCCAGCAAGACAAAGCCAGTGCCCGCCAGTAGGAGCCGGGAGGCTGGCCCGAGCGGGAGGGCCTCCTGGTAGGTCCCCGCGAAGACGCAGGTCACGACCGATCCGGCGGCCATCAGGGCGGTTAGTATGCCGAAGACCATTGTGATGGCCCCGGCGGCCTCGATCCGGCGGTCATACGCGACAGATTCGTTTGCGGGCAGTTGCATTTGCAGCCTCCGGGTCAATAACATCCAGCAATTGGAGCGGTACGGCTGCGGCACTTGCGGCGGCTGCGCAGCCCAAATATACTGTTACTTCTATCGTCGTAATGATCAGGCCGGATCAGTCAGGCATACCGACCGTGATGCGGTGATGCCTGCTGCCGCTTTTTCCAGTGAGATTACCGGAGGCTACGGTTCAGATGGATTTCACCGCCAATGTGCAGAGCCTGCTGCAGCAGGAACCTTTCGACGAGACTGCCCTTGCCAAGATTCGGGAAGGCGCATTTGCGTCCGATAAAGGCCTTAACGACTTCAACTCGCTGGTAAATCAGCAGATGGCCGGCGGCGAGGCCAAGCAGCCGGCCGAGGCCCTCCGCATCGGGCTGAGCCTGTGTGCCCTCAACCGCTTCGACGAGGCCCTGCCATACCTGGAGAAGGCCCAGGACAGCCGTGAGAAGTGGATCTACCTGGGCCGGACCCAGCGACTGCTGCGCAACTACACCGCCGCCCGGCAGGCCTTCGAGAAGGCGCGCGGGGCGGGCGCTGCGCCGGCGCAGGTGGCCGTTGAACTGGCTCGCACGCAGGTCGCCGCTGGCGAGATCGATCAGGCCGACAAGATGCTGCAGTCGGTCGGTGTGGCCGAGCAGACGGCCGACTGGCACGTCACGCAGGCTAAGGTCCTGGAGGCCCGCGGCCAGCGGCGCCAGGCCGTGCAAAGCTACGAACAGGCCCTCGACCTCGACCAGAACCACCAGGAGGCGATCTTCCGCCTGGCGTACTTGGCGGACCTGGCGGGCGATGATGAGCAGGCCGTCGATTACTACGAATCCTTGCTCTCGGGCGGGCCGGTCCACGTGCATGCCCTCCTGAACCTGGCCACAATCTACGAGGATCGCGGACAGTACGACCAGGCCGAGGAGTGCATCCTGAAGGTTCTGACGATCTGGCCGGCCCACGAACGGGCCCGGCTGTTCCTCAAGGACATCATGGCCGGGCAGGAAATGGTCATCGACGAGGATGTCGAGCGCTTCCGCGAGAAACGCAGCGCGCTGTTCGACATCCCCATCGCCGATTTCGAGCTGTCGGTGCGGGCCCGCAACTGCCTGCAGAGCATGGGCATCAACACGCTGGGCGACCTGCTGCGCATCAATGAAGAGCAGTTGCTGGCGTACAAGAACTTCGGTGAGACCAGCCTCGATGAGATCAAGCATCTGCTGACCAGTAAGGGGTTGCGGCTGGGCCAGGCCCTCGAAGAGGAGCGCAAGGCTCGCCAGCAGGAGATCCTCAAGCAGGTCCAGGGTGACCCGGCGATCCTGGTCAAGCCCGTCGCGGAGCTCCAGTTGTCGGTGCGAGCCCGCAAGGCGCTGCAGCGCCTGAACATCCAGACGATCGGGGAGCTGGCTGCCCGCACGGAGTCGGAACTCCTGGGTGTGAAGAATTTTGGTCAGACCAGTCTCAACGAGATCCGGCAGCGGCTCGGCGAATACGGCCTGACCTTGCGTAAGGCGTGATGTAACACATGCAGCTACACAAGGATGTCGCAGGCGTGCGGCCGGACCACGGATGGCTCGGCCGGCTTACAGTGCCAGCCTGGCTGGTGCTGTTGTCATTCCCGTTGATCGCCGGGGGCTGCGTCAGTGGTACCCAGCCGGCCAGTGCCCCGGCCACGCGGCACGCTGACCCGATGACACTGCGGCAGATCCGTGTACTGGTCAGCGAGACCCGTGCCGCCAATGTTACGGTGCAGGGGCCGTGCCGGGTGGTCGATGCCCGCGGCAATAGCCTCTTCAGTGACACCTCGGCGATATCCATCAAGATCACGGCCGACAGCCAGCAGCCTGAGGCCGTACTGCTGAGCGGTCGCAGCGCCCCGTCTGGCTGCCGCATTCTTCCCCGGACCAGCGGTACGATCCAGATTGACGGCAAGGGGTACGCAGGTTCACTGACGTTGCTGAACCGCTCGGGCAAGGTGCTGCTGATCAGCAACCTGGACATCGAGGAGTATCTGCCGGGCGTGCTGAGCGGTGAGCTGTTCCCGAAGTTCCACATCGAGGCCTACAAGGCGCAGGCGGTGGCCGCCCGCACGTATGCCCTCTACCAGAAGTTCGCCAATCCCAAGCCCGACTATGACGTGACCAGCAATACCGCCAGCCAGATGTACGTCGGGGCCGGTAGCGACAAGGCCGTCGAGGCAGTCCGGGCGACCTTCGGCCGCGTGCTGACCTGGTCGAGCCCGACGGGCGAGAAGATGTTCTGCCCGTTCTATAGCAGTACGTGCGGCGGCGAGACCAGCCCGGTGAATTACCTGCAGGCGGTCCAGCCGATTCCGCCACTGGCCGGTGGCGTGCAGTGCACCAGTTGCACCCACGCGAAGTACTATACCTGGGAGCCGGTCCACTTCAGCCGGGCCGAGTTGACCCAGAAACTACGTGCCAAGTACCCGCTGTTCACCTCGATCGGGCAGATCCAGCGGATCGAGCCGGTGGAGACGACGCCTGGCGGGCGGATCCTCTGGCTGCAACTGCTCGACGGCAATGGCGGCTGCGTGAAGATGCGGGCTTCGCAGTTCCGGCTGACGGTCGGTCCAGGCGTGCTGCGCAGCACCTGGTGCCACATTGAGAACGCGGCCGATGGGTTCACCTTCACCGGCGGCCGCGGCTTCGGCCACGGTGTGGGCATGTGCCAGTTCGGGGCCGACGGGCTGGGCCAGGCGGGTTCAAGTTACAAGGCGATCCTCGCGCACTACTACCCGGCCAGTCACATCACCAAGGCATACTGAATAAGTCCGCCGTTCGACGCCTATGGAGTGCGGCGGCCATGACGCCGCTTTGGCTTCGGCGCGCCCCTGGCTGGTGGCTGTTTTTCAAGGGCGACTCGGCGGGGACTCGCTGGCCGGCTGCGACAGGGCCGCCCGGGCCAGGGGGCTGTCCTTGCGGACGTAGATCCAGCCGGGACGCGTCGTCAGGCCCGTGACCGGCCAGAAGACGTCGCGTTTCGGGAAGACCGGTCCGATGCACTGGTAGTGGGCGTCGATGTCGGACTTGAACAGGTCCAGCAGGCTTGGGCCCATTGCCTCGCTGACGCGGATCCCGAGCTTCTGTGCCAGGTCCGCCATGAACGAACTCGTAGCCTCTGGGAACTCATCCACCACGAGAACCTCGTACTTTCGCCCCTGGATCGCCTGGCGGATCTCGTCCTGGAGCTTGTCGCCGATCTTCTCGTTGTCGCCCCGCAGCACGTCGCACAAGGCCATCGAGTGGGCGTGGAACGTGTTGCGGCCCGCCATTGCGTGCAGGAAGCCGTGGTCGGGGGCAAAGAGGTCTCCATCGAGGCTCCGCAGGGCCTGGATCATCGCGTTGCCGGCCCGCTCGTCCCGTCGCTTGGGCACCTGCTGGTCCGGATAGTACGCCAGAATCAGCAGCTGCCAGATGCCCACCAGGTACAGGGCCGCCAGCAGCGCGCTGTGGAGGGGCAAGGTGCCGCCCGGGGTCGTGCGACTCTCGCCGGCCGACTGGGCGGCTGATTGCAGGCCTGTCGCTCCCAGGCTGAAGCAGATCGCCAGGAACGCGCACGCCGGCAGCAGCACATTGTCGTAGCCGCCGCTGTGCAGCCGGGCGAAGTAGGACGTGCCCATCATGCCCAGCATCAAACAGGTGTAGAAGGCGAAGTCGCGGCGGGGCCAGACCAGGGGTTTCAAGATCATGGCGAAGATCGCCATCGCCAGGGCCACCGCCAGGTTCTTGCCGATGTCGAACCACCAGAACCCGAACGCCATGATCTGGAGGAACGGGTGTTGGCTGGGCAGGTCGAAGATGTAGTAGCGGTACCAGCCGCCCGTCAAGGTGTCGAACAGCTGTGTGGTGCCGGCAAGGAAGAGGACGAACGTCCCGGCAAAGGCGTACCGCGCCCAGCCCCTGCAGGCCAGCAGGGTAAAAACGATCAGGGGCAGGCTGATGAATAACGCCGCCTGCTTGGTCAGGAACGACAGGCCCAGGAGCAGTCCCGCGGCGATCATCGAGCGCGTGTCCGTGCGGAAGCGCAGCAGGTAGATCGCCGCCAGCGCCAGCAGCAGGAACAGCGAGTCGACCCGCGCGAGGTCCATCCACGCGCCGGTCATTCGGTAGGTCGCGGCGAAAAGCCCGACCGAGACCATCGCCCAGGTCCAGCTGTTCGTCTCCTTACGCACGATCCGCCCGATCAGCCAGAAGCAGCCCAGCGAGGAGACGAACGAGATCAGCCGCAACGGGAAGAAACCCACGCCCAGGATCTTGCTCAGGCCGGCGCCCAGGTAGAAGTACAGCGGGCCGTAGATGAACGGCGTGAATTCCACGGATGGCTCGACATACAGCGGCTTGCCGGCCAAAATCCAGCGGACGTGGTCGACCATGCCGCCTTCCATCCACTCGAGTTCGTAGGGATAGGCCATCCGCTGGCAGGCGAGGACGGCGTACGCGACGACGAACAGGATCGCCAGCGTCAGCAGTACGTACTGGAGGATGCCGGCCAGCAGGCGGTAAGTGCCGTGGCTTGCCTGCGGGGTTTGGGGCTGGCCTGACTGTGTTCGCAAGGTCGCCATAACTCCTGCTCGTCTCCTTGGACAACTGGCAATGCAGTTACTTAGCGGGCGGTCGGCTGCGACGCGCTCGGCAGGTTCGTCGCAACGATCTTGTCCTTGCGGACATAGATCTGCCCGGGGCGGACCGCCCAGCCGGTGACCGGCCAGAAAACGCTGTCATTTGGGAACATCGGACCGATACACTGGTAGTTCTGCTCGATCTCCGGTCGGAACAGCTCAAGGAAGCTGGGCCCCTTGAAGTCCCGGAACGGGATGTCGTACTTCTTGCCGAACTCCTGCAGGTACTCGGGCTTGCCGTCGCGCATTTCGTCCAGCACGATCGCATCGTACTTGCCGGTCACGATTGCCTGGCGGAAGTCGTCCCTGAGCCGGCTGATGAGCTTGGTGTCCGTGCCCTGGAAGATGCCCCACAGGGCGCTGGCGTGGACGTGGAAAGTGTTGCGACCGGTGAGGGTTTGCAGGAACCCGTGCTCCATCATGAGCACGTCGCCGTTGAGCCTGGCGAGCGTCTTGATCATGGCATCGCCGCTGCGACGGTCACGATTGCGCGGCACCTGCTGGCCGGGCAGGTACGCCAGGATCACGAACTGCCAGATCCCCGCGAGATACACCGCCGCTAGCAGCGCCCTGCGAATGGCCGGTCCGTTGCCGGCCGAGCCATTGCCGGCCGAGACATCGAAGGCGGACAGCAGAGTCACCGCACCCAGGCTGAAGCTGATCGCCAGCGCCGCCAAGGCCGGCATCAGGACGTTCTCGCCGCCGCCCTCGTGTATCCGGGATAGATAGGCCGAGCCGACCATCCCGATCAACAGCATGGCATAGAAGCCCACCTCGCGGCGGGACCGGATGAACCGCCCCAGGATGGCCGCGAAAAAGGTCATGGCCAGCGCGATCGGTGCGTTCTTGCCGATGTCCACGGACCAGAAGCCTGCCCAGATGATCGGGATGAACCGGTGCTGTCCGGGCAGGTTTAGCAGGTAGTAGCTGTACCAGCCGCCGGTCGCGGCATCGCACAGCCGGGTCGTGGCGAACACCAGGCCCAGGAACGTCACGCCAAAGGCGACGCGCGCCCAGCCCCTGCAAGCCAGCAGGGTGTATAGGACCAGCGGTAAGGCAATGAACAAGGCTGCCTGCTTGGTCAGGAACGACAGGGTCATCAGGATGCCCGCGATGACCATCGAGCCGGTGTCCGTGCGGAAGCGCAGCAGGTAGATCGCCGCCAGCGCCAGCAGCAGGAACAGTGAGTCGACCCGTGCGATGTCCATCCACGCGCCCGTAGCCCGGAACGACGCGGCATAGAGCCCAACCGAGATGATCGCCCACGTCCACTGGCCCGTCTCTCGCCGCACGATCCGGCCGATCAGCCAGAAGCAGCCCAACGAGGAGACGAACGAGATCAGCCGCAGCGGGAAGAAACCCACGCCCATGATCTTGCACAGGCCGGCGCCCAGGTAGAAGTACACGGGCCCGTAGATGTTAGGGATGAACTCCAGCGATGGTTCGACATAGAGCGATCGGCCAGCCAGGATCCAGCGAATGTGATCGACGATACCGCCTTCCATCCACTCGAGTTCGTAGGGGTAGTCCATCCGCAGGCAGGCCAGCATGACGTACACGATCACGGACAATACGGCCAGGAACAGCAGGAGGTACTTGAGGAGGAGGCCGGCCCGGCCCGCCGGGCACTCTTGCGTCCGCGCTTCGCGAGCGGGATCCAGCAGTACTTCCAAATCGGCCATATTGCATCGGTCTCCTTGCGGTGGCTTGCCGGACCTGTCGCGCCCGACGGGGGACGGTTGAAACCGAGCCATTGTAGCGGCTGGACCAACCCTGACAAGATTGGAGGGATTGCCGCCGGCGCCTCACCAGAACAATTGCATGTCGTGGCACGGGGCATCTTGCCCGTGAGTAACACAGGCGTTGGGTGGCATGGTCCTGCGCTGTTGCAGGACCATGGTCTTGCCCAACATGCGATTGCCCTGGGCGCATCCTGGTTTCAATGGCGGCAGGGATCTACCCGCCCTTGCCGTTTCCCTGGAACTCTCCGCGTCCTCCGCGCCTCTGCGGTGAACCTGCCGTTGTCTCTCTGCCACCGAACATAGGATGCACCCGCGCGTCACCGGGTCGCACGCGAGGTCGGTGCGTCCGTCGGCAAAAGCAGGTGCGGCCGGAGACGCTCGAGGGTCTTGGGGCCGATCCCTCGGATTACCAGCAGGTCCTCGGCGGCCCGGAATACGGCGGGGGCCTCGCTCGGCGGCGCGTCCGGATGTGTGCTGCGCCACTCGAGGGTCCGGGCCTGGCGGTACGCCACGATGCTGCGCGCCATGCCCTCGCCGACCCGAGGCAAACGGGTCAGGTCGTACCACTCGGCGGTGTTCGGGTCGATGCGGCTTTCCACCCGTGTGTTCGCCAGGCCGGCCCTGCGCAGCGACTCATCCAGCAGGATCGGCGCATCGGCCCGCTGGAGCAGGGTGACCGCCAGGACGCCGCCCAAGGCCAGGCAGGCGATCAGGCAGGACAGCAGCCAGAGCTGGTTGGACGAAGACTCCCTTGCCATGCCACGGTTTCCAGGAGAGAGTTTGCCGATTGGCCGCTATCGCCTGGGGCGCTTAACGGCCGCCGCGAGGTTGGTTTTGCCCGTTACCAGCTGCCGGCGCACGGCGGACAGCTCGTCGTAGACGGGCTTGGTCGAGCCGTCCGTCCGCATCAGGCCGCCGTTGGGCACCATGTGCGGCAGACTGTCGGAAAGATCCTCCCAGACCAGCGTCTCCAGCAACGGCTTGGACATCGCGATCCGCGCGAAGTGGCCGGCCCAGTACGCCTGGATCGGCTCGGCCCAGCCGTTCCGCCAAAAGCCGGCCAGCGTCGGGTCGGCCTGCCCGCCGGAGATGTCGCGCGGGTCGGCCTGCGGGGCCGACGGTGCCCCGAAGCCCGTAATGTGCAGCGGCTTGCCCAGCGTGCAGAACCGATCCATCATGCTGGAAATCTGGAACAGGTCTCGGACGTACCCGCCGTGCAGGGGCATGCCCATCGGCATCCGCAGTCCGAAGGCGTCGAAATTGATGCCGCTTTGCAACAGAACCTCCGCGTACATCACCGGCGGTACGGTGCGGCTCTTGCGGGAGTAGTATTCGCCCCAGGGCTCGATGACCTCGACGATGGCGACCGCCTTGGGCACCAGTTGCTTGACCGTCGCGATCGCTACGCGGGTCAGTTCCATGATCTGCTCGAACGCGAAGCCCAAACTGTTGTCGCCGTGCAGGCCGCTGACTACACGCCAGAACGTCACATGCCGCCCGTAACGCTGTACGACCCGGCGGATGTGCTCGACGGCCATATCGCGGACGGAG
>JANYLN010000295.1 GCA_025357795.1 Planctomycetota bacterium | reverse complement strand
TCACCTGCGTGAAGGTGGCTCCAGACGGTTCCGCCTGGAGTCGGCAGGTGTTTCGGGTCCGCGTGGCCAGATGGGCCAGCAAGGTCCCGAAACTATGCATGGGCAGGCCTTGGGGGGTCTGCCGGGCGGACTTCTTCTGTTGGGCTTCCGCAGAGGCTCGGGCCGGCGCGACCGGATCCCGCACGGCCCGTGTCGAGGGTAACTGCTCGTCTTCAAACAGCAGTTCTGCCCACGCCTGGCGCAGGTGCCACTCGACGTAATAGGCCAGCATGCACAAGAAGATATGGGCGCGGACGTGCTCTTCGGTGCGATGGTAGACAGGCCGCACCCGCAGGTCCAGCCCCTTGAGGCAGCGGAACGCCCGCTCCACCCGGTCCAGACCCTTGTAGCCGCGGCCGGCATCGGCGGCGCTGAGCCACTCGGCCGGCTCGCTGGTACGCACGACGTAGATGCCATCCAGTTGCGTCTCGGCCCGGATCGACTCCTCGCGGCGGGCCCAATGAAAGACCCCCGCCTGGATCGTCCACTCGAAATGCTTGGCCATCTTGTGGCGGTGGATGACCCGGCCGACCTTCGCGCCGACCTGCTCGGCCGTCAGCGGCCGGCGACAGCGCCTGGCCACCTCGGCCGCGATCCGTTCGAGGTCCTTCTGCGTGGCGGCCAACAGGTCTTCGCGCTTGTGGCGGCGCTGGTCGGCCAGCAACGGGTTGAAGCAGGCCATGAGCCGTTCGCCCGGGAACTCGGGCGAGCGGATCTCGGCCAGGTTCTGTTGATCGAACAGGGATAACTGCAGATGCCCCTGCTCCAGCAGCCCCCGGATCGCCCCGCTGCGCAGCGCGGAAATCCAGCCCAGGCCCGGATGATCCCGGAGGGCATCGATCTGTGTCTGGGTCAGCATCCCGCGGTCGCCGACCAGCACCACCCGGGTCAGACCGAACCGCTGGCGGAGCTGGTTAACCTAGTCGGGGACGGTGGCCGGATCGCCCGTATTGCCGGGGTACACCTGCACGGCCACAGGGCGGCCCTGGTCATCGGTCATCACGCCGTACACGAGGATCGGCAGGCCCTTCTTGCCATCGCGGTCGTGCCCGTAGCAGGCCAACGTGCAGTGCTGCCCGGTGTAGAAACTGCTGCTGACGTCGTAGAAGACCATGCTTCCTTCCGCCAGGTGCCGCGTACACCTCATCCACATCGGTATCGACCAGCCCCAGCGTGTCGGCCAGCGTGGTGTCGTTCCAGTGGCGGGTGCTGGCCAAGTTCGAGCGAGGGTGAATCAGACGCTGGACAATCATGGCCACAACCAGATCACGCTGCCGGCACCGCTTGGAGGCGATCAAGTTATCCAGTCCCAACTGGTGAATGGCCTGCAGGATGAGCTCCACATGGCCGTGCGGCAGCGACCGTTCGATACGCAGTAGATCTTTGGCTGGGACCAATCGTTCCCCTCGCAGTAACGCACGAAACGAGGCGATCTGCTCGGCGGGCCACTTGGAGAGATTGGCCAGCGTGCGTTTACGAACCTTCTTGCCCTCTCGCCGGGCATCGCGAAGCAGGATGGCCGGCGGGGAGCTGCGGTTGGGAACGGCCTCGATATACATGGACATTATATTATCATAACTACCTTGCATTACAAGAGTTAATAGCTGGATTACATGGGCACATAGTGCCACGCAAGCCGGCGCGCATCTGCCGAGCGGATCGCGGGTTACACGAAAATGGAGGGCCGATTATAGCGAAACTTCGGATTAATGGGCTACTGCCGCCGTCTTACGAATGTTAGCGTCAGCGCCAGGCCGCCCAGCAGGGCCTCGAAGCCGAAGTTCCCGCATGCCGATCGTGTCAGCGGAACGATCTGCGTCCCGTTGTCATCCTGCAGCGCGACCTTCTGCGCCGCGGAGGGCCCGATGAGCCCGCCTACCGAAGTCGTCAGATCGAGGGCCAGGAACTCATCGAGGGTTTGGGTGAAACTCGTCGGCACCTGGCCGATGAATGCGCTACCGCCTTGATTGCCGGTGGTTGCGCCTGTCGAGGTCGATACCTCCGCTGTTAGTGTGAAGGCCTCATCGACGGTCGCATCGTACTCGTAGGGCAGCGAGATCAGCGGGAACACGATCATCCGGGCTTGGTTGAGTTCGCCTGATGCGTCTGTGAAGTCGAAGGGTACAGTGATCGCCTGTGAGGCGGCCCCAGTCGTCGTGATCTGGAGTAACCCGCTGGCATCGAAGAACACCCGGCCGGTGCCGGTGAGAAGGACTTGAGAAGTACCGCTGCGTGTCTGGTGGATCGTGAAGCTGAACGAGCCGGCCACGTCATTGCTGCTGCCGGGCAGTGTGACCAGGAAGACGCCCGCTGAGAGGCTGAACGTGCTGCGGATGCGGATGGGCGTGCCGGAGGTCAGGTCGAGTTCGGACGCGAGGAAGACGATCTGGCGGTCTTCAATTGACTTGGCGTCGGAGGCAAAGCCGTTTTCGGCCAACAGTGACAGGCCGGCGGCCTCGCAGTTGAAGTCCTTGGTGGTCGCGGTGACGGTTTCGGGCGGGCTGACCGTAGCGGTGGCTGTCAGGCGCCCCTGCACATGGACCAGTCCCGCCACGTCCAGGATCACCGTCGCCTCGGCGGGGAGGATGTTGGTCGTGCCGGGGGTCTGCTCGAAGGCCTGGTCGACGATCTGGCCGGTCGTGGCGTTGAGTTGTTTAACCGACGCCTCGACGCGTCCGCTGGCGCCGCTGATCTCGGCGTGTGCCGTGGCAGACGTCAGGCCCAGCGCGCCGGCCAGGCACCAGACCATAGAGGCAACCGCGTGACGCAAGGGTAGTGTACGCACCGCAATTCCTCCCACATGTGCTCGATCGCGAGAATCCGGTCAGGCCAGACCGGGTTCGTTTCCGTAAAGCCTAAACCAGCATATATCGGAATGTATCGCGTGTCTATTGGTTGCGTCAGGCAGGGCGTGCCAATAAAGGGGCATGTTGTCGTGGGTGTTTGGATCGATGACGGCGAGCCGCTAGAACAACTTGTCCTGGCCGAAGGGAGGCTGGCTGCCTGTCTCGCTCAGCCGAATTTCGAACTCCGCGCCGCAGCCCCGCCGCATGCAGCGGACCCGCACCGGCGAGAGGGTGTCGTTCTCGGCGGCGGCGTATCGCATCGCCAGCACCGTGTCGAACGCCGCCTTGAGGGCGTAGACGCACATCCTGGCCGGGGCCGTTTCGCCGAAGGCAAATTCCTGTCCTTCGGCCGGGGCAGCGTTGCAGCCACCCGCGCGCGGGCCGCGGACGACCTTGACGAGCACCGGAGGCAGGGCTGCCGGTTGTGACGCGCTGGGCTGCGCCGGGTCTGCGGGCCTGGGGGCCGCTGCAACCGAACTGGCTGCGGCCAATGTCTCATCGGCCTGCTGGGGCCGATTCTGCGGCTGGGCATCGCCCAACTGCACCTCGACGATGTCCTTGCCGGCGTCCAGGGCCTTGTTGACGAGGATGTCCGCCTGCTTGTTCTCCGCTCGGCGAATGTGCTGGATCTTCCAGGAGGTGAACTTGATCAAAAGTCGCTGGGCCTGTTTGAACAGTTCCTGCATCTTAGCATCTTTGACCTTGTACTCGCCGGTCAACTGCTTGACCATCAGCTCGCTGTCAGCGAACAGCGAGACCTGGTCGGCGCCGAACTTCACGGCCGCCTGCAGGGCCATGACCAAGGCGGTGTACTCGGCGACGTTGTTGGTCGCCTTGCCGAGGAAGTAGCCGGCCTCGAGGATCGAGTGGCCCTGCGGGTCGCGGATGATAATGCCAGCTGCCGCGGGCCCCGGGTTGCCCCGAGCCCCACCGTCAGTGTAAATCTTCAAGGTCATTGATACTGGCCCTGTTTGCCGGATCGTTTGGATGAATGGTGTTAGCTGTCGTGGTGCCGTCTGTCGCCGGTATAGCTAACCACGGACGGCGGCCTGATGATTACTGCTTATCGTCCGCTGCTGTCAGTCGAATTCCTTTTTCTGCTGTTCGGCCTGCAGGTACAGGATGCGCCCGCAGTTGTTGCACATTTGCAGTTCGTCGCGGCCCATCAGGGCGTTGACCAACTCGGCGGTGATCGTCATGTGGCAGCCGCCGCAGACGAATTCGTCTTTTTTGGGGTGCGACCGCACGACGACGGCCATGGCGTCGCCATCGTGGTACTCCGCAACCCGCTCGAACTTGGCGAGGGTCGTGCCCGGGACGTGCTGGGCCAGTTCTTCCTTGCGCTGCTCGAGATTCTTCCAGGACTCCTTGGTGCGGCTGATGAACTGCTCGAGGTTGGCTTTGGCCTTTTCGATCCGCAGCAGCAGGGCGGTCCGCTGTTCGTCGAACTGCGTGAGCTCAGCCTTGGCCTGATCGACGCTCTGTAGGGACTGTAGGGCCTGCTCCTCAATCTTGCTGGAATCCGCCTTTTGCGTATTGATCTCGGTCAGAATCGCGGCGTATTCCCGCGTCGTCCGGGTAGTGTTCAGTTGCTCGCGAAGTTTCTTGACGTGGTCCTCGTGCAGGCGGATCTCGCTCTCCAACTGCTGCGCCTTGAGCTGGTGCTGCTGAGTCTCGGCCTTCTTCGTGACGACCTGCTCGTCGATCTGCCGCAGCAGTCGCTGCGAGACGGCGATCGCCCGCTCTTTCTCAGTTTTCTCGCTACGCAACCGGACGAGTTCTCGTTCCACTTCCTGAAGTCTATGAAGGGCATCCAGAGTCAGGCCCATCGAATGTTTCTTCCCTTGCTAACGTGACGGTAGCCCGCAACATACCAATCTTACCTTAGCACTACATTATCTGTCGAAACGCGGAGACTCGCAAGCGCGTCCCGGAACAAGACCGTCGGGGAGGGGTCCGTGACAGTTTCCGCGGGCCCTTTCTGGTAAGATAGGCAGGGTTAGGGCCCGTGCAGAAACTAGTCCGCCGTCTTGCGAGAGGCGGCTGTGTGAGCGCTCACCTGCGTCCGGAGGTGAAGACTACGCCCCCGGTCCGCGTGTGCGTAATCCGCATTGGCCACAAGACTTACGACGCACTGCGGAGTTTTTTGCACAGGTCCTTGGTGGCAGGGATCCAGACGCCAGGGAACTTCAAGGAGGAAGTGAACCATGCCAGGACGAAGCACACGGCAAGAGGCGCGGGATCGGATTCTCAAGGCATTCGGGGCCCCGTTGGACCGGACGGAGCGGATCATCCTCGCCGGATGCTGGCCAGCAACGTGGACTACTTCCAGGCCCACCAGTGCCATATGGACTATCCGACGTATCGGGCCAAGGGTTGGCCGATC
>JANYLN010000284.1 GCA_025357795.1 Planctomycetota bacterium | reverse complement strand
TGCGCGGCGCACGGCGTGGGCCGGCTGGTCATCCACCCGTCCAGCCGCCTTTGCAGGGACGCGCAGTCCGTCATCGACAACCTCTGCCGCAGTCTGGAAGACCTCGTGCCAGCCGCCCATGCCGCCGGCGTGATGCTCTGTCTGGAGAACATGCCGCCGTACCATCTGTTCGGCTCCGCCCCGCAGGACGTCCCCTCGATCCTCGAACGTTTCAACCACCCGCGATTGCGGGCCGTCTTCGACAGTGGCCACGCGCACATGACCGGCGCCGCCGTCGAGGTTTTCCAAGCCATGCGGTGGCGGATCGCCCACGTGCATCTGCACGACAACAACGGCGATCGCGACATCCACCTGCCGCCGGGCTACGGGACCTTGCCTTGGCCGGAGTTACTGCCGGAACTACTGCAGCTGCATCTGGATGTGCCGCTATTTGTCGAAGCCCAGCCTTGGCAGAGCTATACCGGTTTCAAGCGGCTCCAACTGGAGATGACGGCACTGGCCAACGCCTGCCTCGGCACCGACCGCTTCCCCTCCCTGCGCAGACCCGACGAACCCGGCGATTGGTACCTGCAGCGCGATGCGCGGACCGGTTCTCTGCTGGTCTTCGACGATCAGGGCCGTACGATCTAAAGGGATCGAGCCGTTCTTGGTCCTGCCTCGGTATCTCAGGTGACATAACTCGCCACCGGCCCCACGTTTCCTGTATAATCCCGGCCGGTGCCTACATGACCACCACTACCCAACAGCCGCCGACCTTGGCGACAGGTCGCTCACCGCTGCAGCCTGCGGAGCGGCAGCGGTTCTGGCTGCAATGGACCGACCTGCTCAGCAGTTGGGCCTTCCTCGGGCCCAACCTCTTCGGCGTGCTGCTGTTCGTGGTCTTCCCCGTCGTTGCCAGCTTCCTGCTGGCCTTCACCCACTGGTCCGGCAGCCGGGCCGAGGCCGATGCCATCCGCTGGGCAGGCCTGGATAACTTCCGCGATCTGTTTGCCGACCGCGACTTCTGGCACGCGATGTACAACACCCTCGTGCTGATGCTCGGCATCCCGCTGCGGCTGTTCGGCTGTCTGGGCGTGGCCCTGCTGGTCAACCAGCGGATCCGCGAGGTGGTTCTCTACCGCACCCTGTTCTTCCTGCCGACGATCAGCTCCGCCACGGCGATCTTCATCCTCTGGCAGGCCCTCTACAACCCCGATGTCGGCCTGGTCAACCGCCTGCTGGCCGGGCTGATGATCCAGGGGCCGAACTGGCTGGGCGATCCGAACTGGGCCAAGACCGCACTCATTATTACTGGCGTCTGGCGGACCCTCGGCGGCATGACGATGCTGCTCTACCTGGCGGCTCTGCAGGGCATCAGCGAGTCGCTCTACGAGGCCGCCGACATCGACGGCGCAACCGCCTGGAAGCGATTCTGGCATGTCACCTGGCCGCTGCTCTCCCCGACGACCCTCTTCGTGCTGATCATGGGCGTGATCGGCGGCTTCCAGGGCGGCTTCCAGCAGGCCTACGTGATGACCAAGGGTGGCCCCGCCGGCTCGACCACCACGATCGACTACTTCATCTACAACGAGGCCTTTTTCACCAGCCAGCGGATGGGGTATGCCTCCGCGGCGGCCTGGGTGCTCTTTGCGATCATCCTGGCCGTAACGCTGCTCCAGTGGCGCTACGGGCAGAAACACGTGCACTACTAAAATGAAGATCAACTGGTTTGGTTACAGGCGAGGCAGACCCAACGTGATGCAGGCGGTGCTCCTGCGCGCCGCGCTGCTGGCCTGTACCGCCACGATGATCCTGCCGCTGCTGTGGATGGTCAGCACCGCCCTCAAGGATGAACACGCCTTCCAGAACGACCCGGCTGGTTGGCTGCCGACGATCCCGCCGCAAAAGCCCGTGGGTCTGCTGTCGATCGACTGCCTCCGCGCGATCACCGAGGACTTCGAGGACGTCCTGCTGGAAGATTTCGAGCAGGGGCCGGCACTCCCGGCGGCAAACCGGGCCCTCGCCCGCGCCGGTGCAGGCGCCTTCGCCCTGGCATACGACTTCCCTTCGGATGGCTCGCGGCCGAGCGTGCAGGCCACTTGCCCGCTCGCCTCGCCGGCTAGCTCCGCTCGGGCGACGATGATCAGCTTCTGGCTGTGCGGTGATGGCTCGGGCCACCGCCTGCGCGTCACCCTTTCTGGTGAAGGCGCCACCTACCGGACCGCCGACCCGCTGGCGATTACCTTCGAGGGCTGGAAGGAAGTCTACTGCTTCCTGCGGCCCGAGCAGTTCGATCCGCTCCGCCAGGCGATCGTCCAGATGCACCGCGACGCCGGGGCCGACGAGCCCTTCCCGGTCGCTGCGATCCGTGGCATCACCTTCGAACTCGAAGGCGTCTCCCGCGCGGGCCAGGTCTGGTCCCGCCTGACCTATTCGTTCCGCACGGCCTGGAGTTCGATGCCCTTCGGGCGGTTCTTCCTTAACAGCCTCTTCGTGGCCATCGCGGTGACCATCGGCCAGACGCTCACCAGTGCCCTGGCGGCCTATGCCTTCGCCCGCCTGGAGTTCCCCGGCCGCGACAAAATCTTCCTGGCCTACCTGGCGACGATGATGATCCCCGGTGCCGTCCTGATCGTGCCGACCTTCCTGCTGATGCGATGGCTCGACTGGTTCGACACCTACTGGGCTCTGATCGTGCCGGCCATGTTCAGCGCGTACGGCACGTTCATGCTGCGGCAGTTCTTCAAGACCCTGCCGCGCGACCTCGAAGACGCCGCCCGCATCGACGGCTGCGGCAAACTGCGGGTCTGGCTGCACGTGATCCTCCCGCTCTCCAAGCCCGCTCTGGCGACCCTGGCGACCTTCACGTTCCTGGGCAGTTGGGAGGCCTTCCAGTGGCCGCTGTTCGCCACCAAGAGCATGCACATGCGCGTGCTGCAGGTGGGCCTGAGCAGTTTCCAGGACAAGTACGACGTGCAGTACAATCTTTTGATGGCGGCCGCCCTGATCGTGATGGTCCCGACGCTGCTCGTGTTCATCTTCAACCAGCGGTTCTTTACCAAGGGTATCGTCATGAGCGGCATGAAGGAATAGGCCATGCGCTTCGCTCTGATCGGCACAATTGTGGTCATCTGCCTGGGGGCCTACCTCGTGGCTACCAGCCCTGTGGAACAGGCCGGCCCGGGCCAGGTCGAACTGCGATTCGCCTTCCCCGCTAGCGTCCACTCGCTGAGCGGCTACACCCGCATCGCCCGCCGTTTCATGGAACTCAACCCGGACATCTACGTCAAACTCGAACCCGTTGTCGGCGACTTCCGCCGTGCCGCCCAACGCGACCTCATCGCCAACATCGCCGCCGACGTCATGATGAGCGACGACGACGATATGTCCGTCTTTGCGCGCGATGGCCACTATCTGAACCTCGACCCTCTCATCCGCCAGGATAACTTTGACGTCAACGCCTATTACCGCCAGGGCATCGAAAGTTTCCGCTGGGACGACAAGCAGTACGGCCTGCCGTCGGTGTGGGGCTGCTCGCTGATCCTCTACAACAAGGACCTCTTCGCCGAGGCCGGCGTGACCGCCGATCCGCTGACCTGGACCTGGCAGGAGTTCACTGACGCCCTGGATAAACTCAGCAAGCCCCGCGTCCGCAACGGCCGGACCGTCCAGTGCTTCGGCTACATCCGCGACAACCAGGCCCACACGATGTGCCACATCTGGCAGTCCGGCGGCACGATCATGCAGCGGCAACTGGCATGCCCGTCTTGCGGCGCCAAGACCGACGTGGCCGACATCGCCCGGCCCGCCGACGTGACCTGCCACCAGTGCGGCCAGGCCCTTGCCGGCGCGAAGGAATCCTACGTCGGCCGGATCAACACCCCCGAGGCCATCCGCGGCGTGCAGTTCGTCGTCGACCTGATGAAGTACGCCCCCCGCCAACAGGCCAACAACCTCTCCGAGCAGTCGATGAATCGCGAACTGTTCGCCACGGGCCGGCTGGCGATGATCCGCGGCGGCCCGTTCATTGCCGCCCAGTTCAAGGACACGAACGTCAATTTTGACGTGGGCTACTACCCTGCCGGCCCCGGCGGGCGCTGGACCCGCTTCTACTGCGACGGTTTCGCCATCTGGGCCAAGACCCCGCATCCGCAGGAGGCCTGGCGGCTCCTGAAGTTCATCTGCGGCCCCCAGGCGATGCGCGTCCACGCCAAGGATGGTTCGAGTATCCCTTCGCTCAAGGCCATTGCCGAGTCCGAGTATTTCAACCGGCCCGATACGCCTTGGGACGAGATGAAGTTCGTCCGTGCCATCGACCACGCCCGCTTCATGCGCAAGACGCCCGAGTGGGACGAGGTCTCCCAGAAGATGACCAGCTACCTGGATCTGGTGATGATGGATGCCGGCGCCTCGGCCCGTATAAGCCCCGAGGAATTCGGCCAGTCGGTCCAGCAGGAGATCGACAAGATCCTCGCCCGCGCCGCCCGCCAAGAGGCCGCCGAAGCCGCCCGGTAGCACCGCTGGCTACTGTCCTGGCCGTCAGTGAATCCCAGATTCGTGGGGGCGAAGAATCTCCCAGGGAATAATCCTGGGGAATGGGGCGAATCGACGTATGTACCCCGAACTTCTGTTTCACAGCGAACTCCATCACTCTCCAATGATTTTCACCAGCACCCGCTTTTTCCGGTTCCCATCGAACTCCGCGTAGAAGATCTGCTCCCACGGCCCGAAGTCCAATTCACCGTTCGTGATCGCCACGACCACCTCTCGCCCCATGACGGTCCGCTTGAGATGTGCATCGCCGTTGTCTTCGCCTGTATTATTGTGCCGGTACCGGCTGATCGGTTCGTGCGGGGCGAGCTGTTCGAGCCACTCGTCGAAGTCCTGGATGAGTCCACCCTCGTTGTCGTTGATGTGCACGCTGGCGGTGATGTGCATGGCATTGACCAGGCACAGCCCTTCCTTCACGCCGCTCTCCCGAAGGGCCTCCTCGACTTGCGGCGTAATGTTGATGTGCTCGCGGCGTTTGCGGATGTTGAACCAGAGTTCCTTGCGGTAGGACCTCATGCTGTCTTCCTCCAGGGACATGCGATTCGTTTTGGCTTGTGTCGAAGAACAAGACAGTTGCTGTGACTGGCAACGGGTTGCTGGCAACTACCGTATCATTGGCCCATCGGGTTTGCGCCCGCGATCCTTCTTCGTCGCCGGGGGCAATTCGATCTCGATCGGCTGAGAGGGCGGACTGTACGCCTGCCCCGTCGACTCCGCTACCACGGCATCTCCGCTAGCGGCGCAGCGGCCCATGCTTGACCGCTCGTGATGCACGTTGACGACAGTATTGGCGCCCTTTTCCGCCGCCGCCGCCTTAAGGCCCTCCAACGCCTCCGCCGGCGTGCGGAATCCGTCCACATACAGCGCCTCGATCGCCTGGATCGTCTTGTACCCCGGAACCTGGTCCGTGCTGGAGGTCGCCTTGATCCGCAAGGCCATCTGCCGACGCAACCGAATGGCCGGGTCGTCATCGCCCGCATACTTGGCAAGTTTGGGGTTGATCCTCGCAGGCCGCAGACTGCGAAGGTGCGCCGCGACCTTCTGGATTGCCCACAGCACGATCGCCGCCGCCAGGACGTACACGCCGATCTTCAGCCACCACGTTCGATCGGCATCGAGGTGCAGGAGCCTGCCGAGCTGCTCGATCACGACCGCACCTCCTGCCGCGGCGCCGGTGCCTGCATCGTCGGCGCCGCCTGGCCCTGCCGGTACACCCGCCCCCGCCACGCCGTGCCCGTCCACCCCAGCGTCTTGAAAATTGCGGAAATCAGCATGCCCACGCACAGCGCCGCACCGATAGGCCAGGTGAAAATATACCGGACTTGTGCCTTCGTGATCTTGTAGAACCGTGCCAGCACTGACAGCTGTGCGACCACTGTCGCCGTTGCCACATACGCCAGCCAAACGTGTTTAGTGGCGCCGTTGGTGGCAGACATAGACCATCCGATTATCAGGCTGATCCACGGCAGCAGCGACATGACCACCAGAAACGCCGCACTGATAAGCAGTTGCCGCACCGTTCCAAAACACCCGTAGAAGATCCGGCTCCAACCCTGCCACATCTCGTGGAAATTGCGGTACATCCGCGTCAGGTACAACCCATCATTCTGCGTAACCCGCAGCCGCAAACCCTTCTGTTTGATGAGCTTGGCCATGTGCAGGTCTTCGTTGAGCTGATGCCGGACCGCGGCGTGCCCCCCGACCGCCTCGTAGGCGTCCTTGCGAATCAGCATGAACGCCCCGTTCGCATAGGCGGCCCGGCTGGCAGGGTTGTTTACCCGGATCGGGTTGAACCAGAAGACCATGACGGCCCCCGCCACAGGCTGGATGATCCGCTCCCAGATCGTCTGGGTCTCCAGCACAGGCAGGACGGAAAGCAGATCGACCTTCTCTCGAACCGCGTAACCTACTGCGGCTGCAATGGTTCTATTACAGGTCTGCCGGCAGTCCGCGTCGGACAGCAGCAGCCAGTCACCCGTGGCCGACTCGATGCCCATTCGCATCGCGTTGTTCTTGCCCGCCCACCCAGCCGGGAGTTCCTGTACGGTGAGCACCCGAAGATTCGAGCCCTTCGGGTGGTTTTTCTGGATATCGCGGAGAATCTCGCCAGTGCGGTCGGTGCTGCGGTCATCAATGATGATCAGCTCGTAGTCCGGATACTCCTGGGTCAGCCAAGTCGTGGCGCAGGTGCCGATGTTGTCCTCTTCGTCCTTGGCCGCCACCAGGACCGACACCTTGGGCGCGTTCGGCAGGGACCCCTGGCCGTCCTGCGGGCGCAGGGTAATCAGACGCTTGCCCGCCCGGGTCAGTTCGATGTGCCGCGTCAGCCAGACCAGTGTGACTAATACCAGCAAACCGATCCAGATGCTCATTACCAACTCCAGGAAAGGTGTGCAATGCACACCCTACCTCTCCGTTGTCGTTGCCGCGACCAGATCGTCGAAGTACGCCTTCGGGTCGGGCTCGAACTCCAGCGTGTGTGCCGCCTGCGAGTGTTCGATGATCCTCATCTGTCGGCAGCGCAATCGCCGGGCAAATCGTTTCGTCTGATCGTTATCGACGATCCGCTCTTTTCCCGCAAGCAGGAACGTGACCGCGAAGGGCCAAGCCTGCTGGCCCGCCTCCCGCTGGATCATAATGTCCAGCATCCGCGAGGCGAGCAGGAACCGCGCTGTCGCGTGCCGCAGCCGCAGGGGGTCATCGCGGATGTACGTTTGCCGCAAGGGGTTGTCCGTGAATAACTCCGGCTCGTTCAGCGGGACGAGAAAGGCCCGCCTTGGCCGCAGCAGGGCGCTCCAGGCGACCGATATCTTCTGTCCGATCGGCAGATCGACCTGCGGGAACAGTCCCGGAGCGACCAGGACCAGTCGGTCGATGTCCCCGTTCTGGCGCATCCCAGCCGCCAAGGCGAGTTTGCCACCCCAGGACACGCCGACCAAGCTCACCTTCCTGTTGCCTGCCTTGCCCTTAAGCCAGGCGGTCGCCTCGATCACGTCCGACAACAGCCGGCCGCTCGAGCGGGCATGGCCCCGGTCCCGTTCGTTCAGCCCGCTGCCCCGGCGGTCCGGCTGTAGGACGTGCAAACCCGCCTGAGCCAGTCGGCAGGCGCTGGCTTCGAACCAGCCGCCGTGCGACTGAATGCCGTGCAGGTACAGTACGGCCCCGCGAACTTGGCCCTGTGGCGGCCAGTATCGCGCCAGGCCGGTGTAACCGTCGCTGTAGCCGATCGTGATGAAGTCCGGCTTGCCCATAGTTGGGGATTCTAGCACAAACGAGCCGTGCCCGCCGGGTCAGGGCGGGCACGGTTAGTAACACCTATTCTGGGAAATAAGGCGTATCAGGGTTAGTAGGCGATCCGGCGGGGCGTGAGCCCCATGCTCTCGGCCTGCTCCTGCAGCAGGGCGATCCGCTTCTGAATCGGCGGGTGCGTGCTGAACAGGCTGCTCAGGCCACCCGGCACCAGCGGTTGAACGATGAACAGGTGCGACTGGGCCGGATTTACGTCCATCGGAATCCGCTTGTTGTAACTCTCGAGCTTGCCCAAGGCGTTGGCTAGCCAGAGCGGGTTGCCACACAACTCGGCCCCGGCGGAATCGGCGTTGTATTCCCGACTACGGCTGATCGCCAATTGGATCAGCATTGCCGCGATGGGTGCCACGATGATCATCAGCAGCAGCCCGAGCGGGTTGCCGCGGCGGTTATCGTTCCGGCCGCCCATCCCGCCGAACATGAACGCCCACTGTGCCATGTACGCCAGCGAGCTGATTGCCCCGGCCATCGTTGCCGCGATCGTGCTGATCAGCATGTCGCGGTGCTTGACGTGGCAGATCTCGTGGGCCAGCACGCCTGTCAGTTCCTGCTCGTTGCACGCCTGCAGGATGCCCTGCGTGACTGCCACAACCGCATGCTGCGGGTTGCGACCGGTCGCAAACGCGTTGGGGGCTGCCTGTGGGCAGATGTACACCCGCGGCATCGGCAGCCCGGCCTTTTCCGACAGATCGCGTACGATGCGATAGAGCTGTGGTGCCTGGGCCTCGCTGGCCGGTTGGGCCCCGGTGGACATCAGGGCGATCTTGTCGCTGAAGAAGTAGGCGATCAGGTTGCTCAGCCCGCCGAACACAAATCCAAGGATCATGCCGTTGCGGCCGCCGAAGTACCCGCCGATCCCAACAAACAGGACGAAGATCGCCGCCAAAAGGATCGTTGTCTTAACGTTGTTTATAAATCGTGTCATCATTGTCTTGTTGTCTCCAAACCTCCATGCTCTTACGATTGACGTCTGCAAGGACAAGCCGAGACAGCCTCGTCTCGGCGATCCTTACTGTATCGTCGTTATATCAATACTTATATTATGCTACTCGCGAGAGTGGCGTTGGTTCATCTTGTCCTGGTTTGATACGAAGCCTTTGTCACCAAAGGGTTGCGTCAGGAATGTATGCGGCCGTTTCGCTAGCCGCACAGGACATGATCTGGAGCCTGGGATACAATCTCGCAAACTCGTCAGTGTGAGGAATACGCGTGATGAAGATCTATACCAAGACAGGCGACAAGGGGTCGTCGCAGTTGCCCACGGGGCTTCGGGCCTCCAAGGGCGACATCCAGTTCGAGGCGCTGGGGCAGTTGGACGAACTCAACTGCCTGCTAGGCTGGTGCCGGTCCGAGCCGACGGCTCCGGAACCCCTTCGGCAGGATCTGGTCTGGGTGCAGGATCGGATCATGACCCTGTGCTCGCAGTTGGCGGTGGTCGCCGCCGATGACGGAAAGCCGCCGCCGCTGGAACTCAGCGAAGCCGATGTTAAGCGTCTGGAAACCGCGATCGACAGGGTATACGAGTCGATGCCGGTGCGAGAGTCGTTTGTCATTCCCGGTGGGTGCGAGGTCTCCTGTCGGCTGCATCTGGCACGAACGGCGTGCCGGCGGGCGGAGCGGTGTGTGATTCGCTGTCTGGAGGACCTTGAGCAGCCACAGCCTGTCGTGCGGGCATTTGTGAATCGACTGAGCGATACTCTGTTTGTCTGGGCCTTGTTTGCCAACCATCTAGCCGGGGCCCCCAACCGGCCCTGGATGCCACGCCCATAGCGAGTATGTTCATGACTTGCCCAGTCTGTTAGTGGTGATGCAACCCTATGGGGCGGTTTGTATTGTTAGACACAGCCGGGCTTGGCTCTATAATAGAGATCTTATGGCATTCGGTGCCTGCCTGATCCCGCTTGCCGCCTCGGCTGGAATCATGGCCAATGACACTGGCGGATATCAGTCCACCGTAACTTGGAGATGAACGAACATGCAGCTTTTGCGCAACGCTGTACTGCAGCCCAGTTGGCTGATTCTCGCCGCGGCAGCCCTGCTGACCCTCTGCCCGAGCGTGCAGGCCCAGGATGCCAAGTCGGCCGGCCGGGCCCCCATTGCCGTCCCGCGCGCCGCGACGAGCGCCCCGGCGAGTGCTCCGGCGACGACCCAGTCGGCGGAAGAGGCCCTTTACCAGCAGATTGTGGAATTGCGCAACCTGCCGCGCGTCCCGGCCGGCAAGCAGCTCAGTGAAGTCCCCGAGATCCGGCAGGCCATCAACGAGCAGCTCGAAAAGAGCCTGCAGCTGAGCGACGAGTTCCTCCGGAAGTACTCCAAGAGCGAGCACGCCGATGAGATCCAGATCCAGCAGCTGGACACGATCCGCCTGCAAGCGGTGGTCAACGACAAGCCGCTGGCCGGCTTCCGTGAGGAGGCCAAGAAGATCCTGGCCAGCGACGCCTCGGATATCGTGAGGTCCACGACCGCGTTCATGCTCGTGCAGGCCGACCTGCAGGATGGCTTCAAGGACCTCAAGGCCAACGAGCAGCTGTCGGAAGAGCAGAAGGCGACTGCGTGGCGCAAGGCGGTCGTCAAGCAGGCTGGCGACTACATCAAGAAGTATCCCAAGAGCGAGTTTGCCAAGGAGTTCTACGGGGTCCTGATCGAGACGGCGGTCCAGGATCGCGATTTTGACCGCGCCAACGAACTGCTGAACCAGCTGCGGGCCAACTTCCCGGATGAGCAGGCGATTCCGCAGATCGCCCAGTTCATCCAGCAAGCGGCCGCCACGCAGGCCGCGGCGACCCAGTCGGCGACGACCAAGCCTTCGGCCACACAGTCTGGCAAGACCCCGACGACGCAGAAGGCTCCCGCAGCGGAGTAACGATGCCAAGTAACGGATCTGGCAGTAGTTAACGGATCCGATACCGAAGGTGTGAATCCTGCGTGCCCGATCAGCTGATCGGGCACGCTTTTTTCCAGGCGCCACGGACTCATCGCCATTATCATTTTTCTGATAATACCCCTCGGACAATGCGGAGGGTTGCGGGCCGTGCCGGTGGTGCTGTCCGGCGGTTCGTTGACACCCCTGCAGGGGTGGCTATAATCGCCCCTGACGCACAATAAACGTGAATTCCGGTCCGTATTGCGAGTTAAGTAGTTTATATCCAACAAGATGCACTAACTGGCTTGGGCCGCTCAGCGATGACGCATTTAAAACAGATTCTTGCGGGATTGCTGGCTGCGCACGTACTGTGCGGCCTTTACTCGTCGCGATGCCTGGCGCAGGAATTGCCGGCCCCGGCGGCTCCTACCATCGGTCAGGCCATCCTCCCCTCGGGCATCAGCGAGGAGAACGTCGAGATCTTCGGCCGGTATGCCTACATCTGGCAGGAACCGCCGGATACGCAGGTCATCCAGTACGAAGGCGATTTCTCGTTGGACATGGGGCAGCGGCATGTAAGTGCCAACGACGCCGTGGTTTGGATTCAGCGGTCGAAGTACCAGGGCCGAGTCTATGCCAGCCTGCAGGTTTTCCTGTGGCGTGACGCCAAGGTCGTCGAGCCGGGCGGTACGGTTACGCGGGGCGACGTGTTGTATGCCACGCTGAACACGTTTGGCAACGTGGGTGTGAACTACCGCGTGCTGGCCACTCGTTCGGCGGAAGACACGGCGCTGTATCAGCGGGCCAGCCGGGTTCGCGAGGTCTACCAGCAGAGCGAAGGGTCGTTGCCGCCAACGCAGCAGGCAACGCCATTATCGGTCCTGCGGACGCGAGAGCCTGGGGCGATTCGGCCACGGGCACCACGCCGGCAGGTGTACTACGGTGCGGAGAACACCGACAGCCTGGTGGTCGACGACCGGCGGATCGTGACGGCGACGGGCGATGTGTACGTTGCCCAAGGCGAGACTGGTACAGGCGATTTCCTCGAACTCCGAGCCGATGCGGCGGTGATCTGGCTGCGGGCCGGACAGATTGAAGAGTCGATAGGTCTGCCACCAACGGCGCCCGCGGGCGCTCGCGGCCGGGGTGGCAGCACCTCCCAGCCGACTGCGCCGGCGCCTCGGTCGCAAGGCGGCGCCGCTCGGTTGGGCGGGTTCGGGGGCGACGTGTCGGCGGTCTACCTCGAGGGTGACGTCGTGCTGACCCTTGGTGACCGGATGATCCGCGCCCGGCGGCTGTATTACGACTTCGACAGCGACCAGGCGTACATCCTGGACGCGGTGGTCCGGGTGAACGAACCGGTTCGCGGCGTGCCGTTCTACGTGCGGGCCGAAGAGGTCCGCCAGATCGCGCGGGATCGCTACGAGGCGAGCAAGGCGAAGATCACCACCGACGAGTTCTACACGCCGCACTACCACATTGGCGCCGACAAGGTCGTTGTGGTGGATCGTACGCCGCGCGATGCGACCGGCCAGATCGTGGGCACGCAGGCGGGCACCTATGCCGCCAAGGACGTGACCTTCAACGTGGGCGGCACGCCGCTGCTGTGGTGGCCTTATGCACGGGGCGATGTCCGGCAGGGCGACCTGGCACTGCGGTCCTATAAATTCTGGTACAGCAATGAATTCGGCGTCTCCAGCCAGAGCCGCTGGAACCTCTTCAGTGCGATGGGCCTGGTGAACCCCGAAGGTTTCAACGCCGATCTGCGGCTGGACTATTACGGCAAGAAGGGCCCCGGCGTCGGCATCGACATGGATTACAAGCGCGATCCGTACAACGGCTTGCTGCGCAGCTATTTCATCTACGACCAGGGTGAGGACACGTTCGGGCGGCTTCGCCAGAACATCCCGCCGTCGAGCGAGGAGCGCGGTCGGTTTACCTGGCGGCATCGCCAGTACCTGCCGGACGACTGGCAGGTCACGCTGGAGTTCAGTTACCTGTCGGACCGGAACTTCCTGGAAGAGTACTTCCGCCAGGAGTACAACACCGGCAAGGAGCAGGAAAACCTCGTCCACGTCAAGAAGCAGCGGGACAACTGGGCGTTCACGGGACTGCTCAAGTACCGGCTGAACGACTTCCAGACGCAGGCCGAGAGTCTACCGGACTTCAGTTTCTATCTGCTGGGTGATCCAGCTCTGGATAACAACGTGACGCTGTTTACCGACGCACGCGCGGGGCTACTGCGGTTCCGGCCGGACGAAGGCCGGCTGTTCAACTCGCACCGCTTCATCGATAACACCGGCAGCACGCGCACGACGATGCGTACGGACTTGCGTGAAGAGGCGAACGTGCCGGTGGACCTCGGGCCGGTGCGGATGGTTCCGTTCGGCATGGTGCGGGGCAGCTACTACGACCAGACCGAGGTCGATCCGAACCATGGAGCGTTGTTGCGCGACTTCACGAGTGTCGGCGTGCGGAGCAGTGCGTACGCCTGGAAGGTATTCGACGACATTCAGAGCCGCGTGCTGGACCTGTACCGGTTGCGGCATGTCGCCAAGAGCGAGGCGACCTTCTGGTTCAACGACTCCAACGAAGTCAGCCGGGAACTCACGCCGTTCACGCACGGTGTGGAGGACGTCGACCCGTTCGACGGCTTCACGTACAAGCTGCGCAACCTGTGGCAGACGCAGCGGGGCGGTCCGGGGCGTTGGCGGAGCGTGGACTGGCTGACGTTCGACCTGACGTTCGGCTTTTTCAGCGACCCGCCGAAGAACCGTCTGGTTACTGGGGGCGACGTCATCCAGTTCCGGCCGGAGAACTCGATTGCCCGCAACTTCGTGCAGCCGAAGGTCACCTACCGGCTGAGCGACACGACGGTCATCGCGTATGACGCCAACTACGACTTCGCGCACGAGAAGATCGACATTCAGAACCTTACGCTGTCGGTGCAGCGCGACCCGCGGCTGAGCTATTTCCTGGGCTGGCGGGAGATCAAGCCGACGGATTCGAACCTGGTGGGCTTCGGAGCCAACTACAAGGCGACCGAGATTCACTCGTTCGCGGTTCGTGAGTTCTACGACGTCCAGCGGCGTAACACGGAAGAGTTCACAATCACCTACATCCGCAAGCTGCCGCGCTGGTACGTGGCGACGACCTTCCAGTTGGACAACGTCCAGAACGACTTCGGCGTGTCGCTGTCGGCCTGGCCGGAAGGCATCCCCGAGGCCGCGATCGGCACCCGCCGGTACACAGGCATCCCCGAGAATATCGGGATCTCGCCGCAGTAGCAGACGCGTAATGGCCGGGGTCGGAGTTCCGGCGGAGCCTTGGGCGAAGTTGAGGGCCGACGGGCCTGCCGCTCTAGCGGAGGGCTACCTTCGCCATGTCCATGCAACCAGTTTTACCGCTGCCAGTGATCCTGCGTCCATACGGCCTGGTGCCTGTGCCTGGCGAGTCGTGGCAGGCGCTGCCCTCCGCCAGCGGCAACAGCGTCTGGGCGGTGGATACGGGGACTGGCAAGATCGTCGTCCGCTGCAATGAAGAGCGGGCGATGGAAACGGAGCCACGGCAAGGACACTGAGGCCCCGGCAACCGAAAGGGCCGGCCAACACGCTACGCCTCGCCTTCGGCCACCGCGGCACCGCTCGACTCGACCCGAACCCTCCTGGTGGATTCGAGTGATGACCCCGATTCCCAACAGCTGGGAGCGTGTCCATTTCGATCGACAGTACTCGTCCGACTGTTCGGAAGAGATAGGAAGGAGATCATCAATGGGGCGTTTGCGATTTGCGGTGCAGTGCCTCTCCGTTTTCGTCATGTCCGCACCGGTCCTGGCCCAGGCATCAAAGCCTGCTGATAACAAGGCCCAGCTAGACGCGGTACGCAAGGAAATGCAGTATAAGAAACGCCTTGCTCTGGCGATTTCTGGTGGCGCCGAGAAGGCAGGCGAAGCACTGAGCATCGTGAGGGAACTGGAGACCGATGTTACCATCGATGTGGCAAGATCCTTTGCCGCTGCGGAGGGGGCCTTTTCTCTGGGCGCGTATAGTGTCGGCATCGCAGTTCTGGAGCGTGTTGTACGGGAACGTCCAGGGGAGAAAGCTCCGGGCATGAACCTTTCTGTGGAGGTCCTGGGGAACTTTCACATCGCATCTCTGGCTCGATACGCTGGCGATTCGGACCGAGCCTTGGCAGCCTATCAGAATGCCGCGAAAGCGGTAGAAAAAATGCCGGGACGGGAGAATCTGAAGCCCGGCCTGCAGGCGATTGCCCTGCTGTACACTGCGGAACTCCATGAAACTCAGCAGCGCAATGCACAGGCGATCGAGGTGCTTGG